>DATFTC010000236.1:0-43981 GCA_035262305.1 Myxococcaceae bacterium
CGTTCGCGGGTAGGTATACGCTGAGCTCATCGGGGAAAGCACCGTCCCCAAGCACCCGACCGGAGAAACACACCACTGCGAGACACATGACGAGGCGGCGGGCAACCTTCAAAGACAACCTGAGCCAATGAATCTGAACAGCCGGTGCCATTGACAGGACCCCATCAGGCGTTTGTGTTTAATCGGCGTTCGTGTCAAGCGTAGAATGTTGATTAACTCGCCGCAGCTCAAGTCAGCCGGACGGTGAATTGTCGATTCGGCTCAAGTGCATGCCCCTGCACTGTCAAGCCGTCGACTGTTTGGCAGTCTTTGTCGCCGGGCTGTTGCGAACAACGTTGCTTTTATCACCCGCCGTCCATTGGCCGGTCGCCTCGAAGCCAATCGGGGCGATCTTGTACGTGCCGGGTGGGCTCTCGGTGCTTCTCAGGCCGAGTTAGCGGCGGGTGGCCCTGTCAAATACTGAACCGATCGCCCAGTCGTTCTTTCCGCGCCAGCAGTTACGGTTTGAAGGCCGGGACCGCCGCCGATTGCGGCGACAGCTCCTGTACCTCGCGCGGAACGGGCACCTTCATCTTGCGGAGGACGAATAGGGCGAGCACAGCCGCGGTCAGGTCGAAAAAGATGGCGATTTGGAAGACACCCGCCCAACCAATCTTTGGCAAGGCGAACCTGGCGGCGATCGGTACCCATATCTTGGGCACCACGGTGATGATGATGCCGTAGGCAACCAGCGCCAATCCAATCCCAAACAAGACATCCCTGACTCTACGCGAGATATTGAGACGAAGAATGGTGGGGGCGAGGAAATGCGTGAAAAATGCCAAAGCGCCGCCCAGGAGAAGCAGGATGTCAGCGCGGAAGTCGAACGCCTTGCCTGCCGCCAGCGCGGAGCCGATCGGAACGAACACCGAAGCGGTTCCCTTGGCTGTGTACAAAAAGCCGTAGTTCGCGGTGGCGTGCTTGCGACCGAAAAAGTCTCCACACAGGGCCGGGAACAGAGAGAAGATCTCACCCCAACCGAAGAACGTGAAGGCGCTGAAGATGACGAACAGAAGGGGATTGCGCGCGAACTGGATGAGCGTGAAAATCGCCGCCGCCTCGAGGCTAAAGGCGAGCGCCATTGTCTTCTCCCGGCCGATGTGATCGGAAACCCAACCCCAAAACGGGCGGCAGAGTCCGTTGATCAGCCGGTCCGCAGAGAGGGCGAACTGAAGTGCCGGCAGGGTGATCCAGAGAAGGTGAACGGGGACCTTGTCGACCTTGAAGTCGACTGCCATCGGATTGAGCTGTGCGACGGCCATCAGCCCACCGGTGGCGACCAGCGTCATCATTAAATACATCAGCCAAAACTGCGAGGTCGCGGCCATCTGGCCGGAAGTGAAGTCATACGCTGACTGCCGCTTCTTGACCTCTGCGGCCCGCGGCGCCTGCGTCCATTTCCCCGGCAACCAGCCGGGGGGCGGAGACTTCAGGAAGAGTGCGGCAAGGATGACGACAATTCCCTGAATAATGCCCCACTGGATAAAAGCGTGTTGATAACCCGCCGAGTTAATCATGTTGGCAATCGGAGAGACGGTGAACGCGGAACCCGCTCCGAATCCCGCGGCCGTCAGCCCTGCAGCGAGCCCGCGATGGTCCGGGAACCACTTCATCGCGCTGCCGATGGCGGTGCCGTAGACAACGCCTGCCCCGAGGCCGGCGAGCGCGTAGGAGAGGTACAGCTGGGTCACCGTTTCCGAATAGCCGCTGAAGACCCAGCCAAGCCCCGCGGCGACGCCGCCGATCATGACCAGAAGCTTGGGGCCAAACTTGTCCACCAACCAGCCTTCGAACGGGACGAGCCACGTCTCCAGCAGAACGAAGACGGTGAAGGCGACCTGGATGACCGCCTGTTCCTGGCCGAGGTGCTTCTGAAGCGGCGGAACGAACAGCGTCCAACCGTATTGGAAGTTCGCGACGGCCACCATGCTGAGCACGCTGAAGAAGAGGATCACCCAGCGGTTTTCGAGCAAGGTCCCGGCTTGCGTCTTTTGCGCTACTTTTGCTCCCGCGTCTGTCGCAGCCATGTTCAGTAACCTCCGAGAGAATCTCTTGGGGCGCCAGTCCCCCCTGGCGCCTCTCCCAGTTAATTGGCGCAGCGATCTGCGCGGCCTGCCGCCCTCACGCGGAGGCCGGCGCGGGATCGCTTGCGATCTGCTTGTGGAACGGGATCACTCCCGGAATCAGCCATTTGTTCCACATCTCGTCGACCTTCGACTGGAAGTAGTCGATGTCATCGTCGTGGAAGTGAGCGAACCGCCCCTGCCTGAGAAGGTAGTCGCGCACCGGCGTTCTCTTCAGGCGGCCGTCGGCGATGTCCCGTGTCTTGCCGATCAGCTTGAGGTTACCGTCTTCGACCTCGTACAGCGGCCAGACGCCGCTGGTCACCGCCAGCTCGCCGAGCTCGTGGGATTGGATCGGATCATAGTCCCAGCCCTTGGGGCACGGGTCGAGGGAATGAATGAAGGTCGGCCCGCCGATGGAGAGTCCCTTGCGCACGGCGTTCATCGCCAGGACCGGGAACGACATGCAAACGGTGGAGACATAGCGGCAGGTCGGGTGCCCCGCTGCGAGCATGCCGGCCATGTTCTTCTTCCACCGATGGTGCATGATCCGCTTCACCTTGCCCGGCGTGCTGAAGGTGGTGTTCGCCCCGTACGGCGTGGAACCCGAAAGCTGGATGTCTGTGTTTGCGTACGACTCGTTGTCGTACATGAGGATGAGGACGTTGTAATCGGGATGCGTCAACGTCGCGGAGATGGCCGACAGACCCATGTCTGCTCCGCCGCCGTCGCCGCAGAAGGAGATGATGTTGATCGGCTCTTTCTTCATCTTCCCCTTTCGCATCAGCGCTTTCAGCCCGGCCGCCGCGCCCAGGCCGGCGGAGCCGCTCGAGCCGAGCTGGGTGTGCATCCAGGGGACGACCCACGAGGTGCTGTAATACGTCGTGTTCGCGACGTACATGCACCCCGTGCTGCCGAGCACAATGGTGCGGGGGCCTGCTGCCTTGACCATCATCTTCATCACCAGGGCCGATTCACATCCCTGGCAGGTTCGGTGGCCGGAGGTGAAGAACTCTTCGAGCGGGAGCTTCTTGACGCCCTTGAAGGGATCCAGCTTCTGCGTCTCGAGCATTTTTACGACCTCTGCCAGCTCCCTGTCATTCGGTACGGTGGCCATATCCAATTCCTCCTTCGTTGCGTTCAATCCAAATGTTTCTGCCCGCGCTACTCGCGCAGCCCAATCCATTGAGTTGGCGGCTGTGGCTTGCCGTCGGCCGCCAAGTAGACCTTCTCGGCCATCTTCCTCACGTCGGGCAGCGTCACCTCCCGACCCCCCAGGCCGCAGATGAAGCCCAGCACCGGCACGCGCTTGCTCAAGCCGTACATCGCAGCGCGAACTTCCGTCGTCAAGACCCCGCTGTGGTAGGGGGAGCCGAGCGAGAAGTCGCGGTCGATCACGCCGATCGACTTGAAACGCCCCAGCGAAGCGGCCAGCTCTTCCGCGGCGAACGGCCGGAACCAGCGCACCCGAACGAATCCGACTTTCTTGCCTTCCTGGCGCATCTGCCGGATGCAAACCTTGACCGGGGTGGACAGAGTGCCCATGCCCACGAGCACGACGTCGGCGTCGTCGGTCATGTACTCCTCGAAGAACGGGTTGCCGTAGCGGCGGCCGAAGATCTTCTCGAACTCAGCGTACGCTTCGCGGATGACGCTCGGAGATCTTTCCATTGCGGCGGCGCCCTGCCGGCGGATCTCCATCAACCAGTCTTCGTTGGCTTGCGGAGCCACGGTGATCGGATTGTCCGGGTGGAGCAAGAGGTCACCCCGGTTGTAGCGAGGCAGGAATGCGTTCACCTTCGCTTGCGAAGGAATCTTCACCAGCGCCTGCGAGTGGGTGAGGAAGGCGCCGTCGCAGCTGATCGCGCAGGGTAGGAAAATGCGCCGATCTTCGGCGACTCGGTAGGCGATGAGCGCCGTGTCGAGGGCCTCTTGAGCGTTGTCTACCCAGACCAGCTGCCAGCCCAGGTCGCGCACCGCGAGCGCATCGTTGTGCTCGACGCCGAATGCGCCGGGATCGTCCAGCGCTCGGTTGCCCACCATGGTCACCATCGGGATGCGCAGCGCCGGGGTGACGGTGAGCGCCTCGAACGCGTGCATCCAGCCGACGCCGCTCGAGCCGCAGAAGACGCGCGCGCCGACGGCCGACGCGTGCTTCACGATCTCGAACTGCGAGTGCTCGCTCTCCGCCACGATGTATTCGCAGTCCATCTCGCCATTCGACACCAGCTTTGCGACGTACTGCATCACTGTGTCGTAAGGGCGGATCGGGTAAGCGGTAATGACGTCAACGTCGGCCAGCTTGCAGGCGACGGCGATGGCCTCGCTTCCGGTGATCAGCGAAGTCTCCTCGGCGGCCGGTTGGACGTGCTTGGCCGGCGCGGCTGCGCCGGTTGTTGTCGCGGCGACTGCCGGGCTTGCTTCTACGGCGGGTGACGCTACGTGTTCCTCTGCCATGTCCGGTCTCCTCTGATTTCTCACTCTCGTTGTGCAATCTCAAGCATCTCGGGAACCTGCTGCTCATATTGCCCCCGGAAACGGAAACCATGGGAACGCTCGGGGCGGCTGGCAATGGTCGACTCCAGCCATTGCTTGTAGCCGTCGGGATCTTTCTTCCACTGTTCCCACTGGCTGGCGTTGTCGCTGAACTGCGTTTCGCTCACCATGGTGACGCACTTTTCCACCGGGCAAACCGCCTCGCAGACGCCGCAGCCGCAGCACGCCTGCATGTTGGCGTCGTACAACCCGTCCGGCGTCACGTCAAAGCAAGAGTCCGGGCACTGAAGCCAACAGAGGGTGCACTTGATACAGGTTGAAAAGTCAACCACCGGACGCATGGTGCGCGTGGTGTACTTCTTGAAAGTGGGATTGCGCTCGGGCTGAAAGCCGCCCATCTCGCCCGTTTTCGGGTCCTTCATTTGATGGCCCCGGGCGATGCTGGGGATGGCGATTCCCTCGCGCATCTCAGTCCACTTGGGAAACTCGAACGAGTAGGGCGTTTCCGGATTTCCCTGGGTGGGCTGAACCGTGGTGGTGGTAGCTCTTTCAAACGCGCGCTGGGCCGAGATCGCCTTGACCTCGTCGTGCCATTCGCTGCGGATGGTTTCTTGGAGCGACATGAGGCTGAACAATTCGGGTAGCAATTTCGCCATCGCGCCGAGGATGCGAACGTCGGTGTGGTCGTCCTTGTAAACCCAAAGTCCGGAGAAGCTGCGCGTCCCCTTCAAGATCGCCAGCCGATACGGATGCTCCTTGCGATGCATCATCTTGATCAGGCTCTCCGGGCCCTCGAGAGAGGTGACGATCAGCACTCCGTTGGGTTTGAGCAGGCGATTGATCGGCTGAAGCCCATACCAGGCCCAGGACTCCACTCCTTTGCAGAGCGTGTCGTCCACCGAGATGGTGACGTCCACCTGTTTGGGCTCGTACTGGGCCATTCCCTCCTCGAGCGTCAGGTCGTCGGTGGCGACGATGGCGAAGCTCTTGGCTGGAATGCCGTTGCGCTCCGGGCTGTCGCCGTACCGACCGAACGAAATGCCCGGTTTACCCTCGCGCTGCGCGGCGAGCACGATGGCCCTGCTGATGTTTTTGGCCAACGTCTTCTGAAAGATGCCCCGATAGACGATTTCCACTGCGAACAAACGACCCATCTCGCGCCTCCTCTTAGGCTTGCATCAACATTTCTTTGATCTCGGTCAAATGCTGGCGCGCCGCGTTGGCAGCGGCGGCGGCGTCGCGTCGCTTGAGCGCCCTCAAAATCCGCAGGTGACCACCGTACGAGCGCTCCGGTCGGCCCGGCACTTGAAGCGACCGGGTGCGGCTTTCGCGCAAAAGGTCCATCAGGGTATCGAGAATCTTCAGCACCACGCTGTTGCCCGCGGCGAGCGCGATGACGTAGTGAAATTCGGAGTCTTCTTCGACCGTATCTTCCCCCGCGCGCATCTTCTCTCTCTGCCGTCGCAGGATGTCTTCCAGACGGTGAATCTCTTCTTTCGTCGCGTTCGCCGCCGCGCGCGACGCCAGCGCCGGCTCCATCATCCAGCGCACGTCGAGCAGCTCGGCCACCAAATGCCGCTTGCGCAAAAGAACGCTGGTCAGCGGAACCGCCAGCGAGTCGTCGGATTGGTCGCGCACCACGGTTCCCTTTCCGTGATGCGACTCGGCGATGCCCATCGCCTCCAGCGTGCGGATGGCGTCTCGAATCGAGCTTCGGCTGACTCCGAACTTTTCCGCCAGCTCGCGCTCGGGGGGCAAGCGGTGGCCGGGTTTGAGGACGCCGCTGTCGATCAAGCGATGAATTTGCTCCGCGACCTGCTGGTACCGACGGGTCTTTCGGACGACCTGGAACTCCGGCAGCCCGGAGCTGGCCGCTGGAGTCTTCGCGGAGATTGTCGTCGGGTTGCGCACCGACCTCCTCCGATCATCAGGTGGTCGGACCATCCTACCTCGTGGGTACCAAGTCAAGCGCAAAAAAGAATTCGGTGCAGGCCACCGTCCGAAGTGGCAGCCTGCTCTCTCCACAAGGAGGCTCATGGAGCGCCTGAGCCAACAGCACAGCCGCAGCCATCAAGTCATGAGCCCGATCTACGCCAAGGCTCGCGAGCGGCCGGCGCGGATCGCGTTTCCCGAGGGTGGAGAGCTGAAAATCCTGCAAGCCGCTCAAATCCTGGCCGAGGAGGGAATTTGCATTCCGGTCCTCCTCGGAGAGAGCTCCGACATCCGGCGGTTGATCGAGCAGCAGGGACTCTCGAAGCTGAAGGATGTGGCGATCGTCGACCCTGCCTCGGGCGACAGCTTTGAGAAGTACGTCGCGCAGTATTGGGATCTGCGCAAGCGCCGCGGCACCTCGATGACCGAAGCGCGGAAGCGAATTCGGACCAGCAATTACTTCGCGGCGATGATGGTCCGAAATGCCTCGGTCGAGGGAATGGTGACCGGGTTGACGATGAGCTATCCCGAGGCGATCCGCGCCCCGCTGGAGATCATCCGCACCAAGGACGGCCAACGCGCCGGCGGCGTTTACATCGTGGTCCGGGCCCACGACTTCAAGTTCTTCGCCGACTGTACAGTGACCATCGATCCCACCGCCGAAGAACTGGCGGAGATCGCGATTCGCACCGCCGACCTGGCGCGCTACTTCGACATTGCGCCGCGGATCGCCATGCTCAGCTACTCCAATTTTGGCAGCGCCGCCGGCGGCAGCCCGGAGAAGGTGAGAAGGGCCGCTCAGCTGGTGCAGGTTCGGCGGCCGGACCTCGAGGTGGATGGGGAGATCCAAGTCGACACCGCGGTCGTCGGCCAGGTGCGCCTGGAGAATTTCCCCTTCTGCCGCCTCACCGGCGACGCGAACGTCTTCGTGTTTCCCAATCTCGACGCGGCGAACATCGGGTACAAGCTGCTTTGGCACCTGGGCGGCGCGGAGGTGATCGGCCCGGTGCTCCTCGGGATGCATCGGCCGGTCAATGTGCTCCAGACCGGCGCAAGCGTTGCGGACATCGTCAATCTCTCCGCATTCACCGCGCTTCGAGCCCAGGGCACGTTCGCGTTTTAGCGCTGTCGCTTGCGACAGGCGTCCAATGCCCTCTTCAGCACAATCACGTGGGGGTCGCGATCCTCGAACGTCTTCTGCGCCTCCCAGGTGAGCTCATCGGGCGAAAACTCCATCGGCGGGCTGCCCAGCGTGCATTCCTCGTGGGTGGGATTGGCGTCGCAAAAGGCGGCGACCATGTCGGGAATCCCCGCCTTCGGACTTGGAAAGCCGCGAGTGGCTTGCTCCCGATGGCGCTCGAGCAGCCAGGCCTTGCGCCGTTCGACGCGATCGCGCTCGGCGGCGCAGGGATCGGATTCGGCCTTCGTATCGGTGTCCCCGCCGTCGCTCGAGGCGGCCGAGGGCATGCCTGCATCGTCGCCGCCGGCGCTGCCCGCGCCCAACAGACACAGCCCAAGGCAGATTTCGAATTTCCTCGGAGCTCGGATCGCCGCCTCAGTACAACCCAGCCATCTGGGGCTCTGGCTCGAGAATGATGCGCTGTCGCGAGTGGTCGAAGATGACTTTGAAGCGCCTCAGCATTTCTCCTCCGAGAATCCCATCGAAGTCCGCGCTGGCCATCAGCCCTCGGCGATCGCGCGAAAGCTCGACGGTCAAATCGTGAAACACGAAACGGCCCAGCTCCAGCGCCCGGGCATGTGCTGCAAAAACTCGCGTTTCTCCCCCCAGCCCAACCTGGATGCGGCTGGTGGCCTTGTTCCACTGGTCCGAAAGCAGCCGATGCGAATCGACGTAGGGCGTGTTCAGGGTGGTGAGGATCTGGCCGGCGCCGGTGTCCACCATCAATTTGGCATCCAGCGGCCCCACTCCGTCGATGTTGATTTTGGCGGTGATGCAAAAGTGCTTCCCATCCAATGTCGCCGGCAAAATCTGGCCCCGGCCGGTGTATTGGTAGCTGCCTGGCTCGTAGAGGTTCACCGTTCCCGACGCGTAGTGCACCTCGACCACGAAGCGGCTGAACAACCCGTAGCCGAGAATCCCATCCAGGTCGCGGCCGGCGTATCGCCGCAGGTTGTCCAGCGGGGTCGCAGCCACGATCTGATCGTTGAGCTGCAGTCCGGCCACGTTGATCGAAACGCCCTGCGAATAGGTGACTTGGAAGAGCTCTTCTCCGGCGCCGATGCCCAGCCCTTTGCCGTCCACCGGCAGCTTCATCTCGACCGCCCGCCGCTGATCGACGATCAGCGGTGAGCCGCCGGCGCTGTCCAAAAGAAACCAAAGCGGCCGCGAACCGTTTAGGCTCGCCTGGACGAAGATGCCGTGTTGGGCGGAGATTTCCACCGGCAGGCGTATCGGCCGTTGAACAGGCCGGTACACTGTGCTGGGATCCGGCGCCAGGGGGGCCATCGGATCGTCGAGACCGCCGGCGGAAGCGCTCGAACCGACGAAAACCAGGGAGAAGATCCAAGCTCGAGCCGAGGGCGCCATGGAGACTCAAATCCTAGTTCCCCCCGGTGGGTGGGATCAATTCCACCCTGTCGCGGGGTTTGCAAGGTCTCTAGCGCCCGCGCTTCCCAGTCCCAAACATCCACTCGGAAAGCTCTTGCGCGGCCCGAACGAAACGTGGAATACCCGCGCCGCGACAAAAGGAGGACCCACATGAAACAGTTTGCTGGATGCGCCGCTTTGGCGATCGTCGCCGCATTCGCAGTTCCCCTGGCAAATCCCCTTCCGGCATCGGCCGCTGACACCATCGTCTTGGGCGCGGCCATCTCGATCACCGGCAAGACCGCCAAGGAGGGCGAGTACACGCGAGATGGTTATCAATTCGCGATTGATACCTTGAATCAAAACGGCGGAATCAAGGTGGGCGGCAAGTCCTACCAGCTCCAGCTCAAATATTATGACGACGAAACGAAGTCGGAGCGCACCGCCCAGCTCTTCGAAAAGCTGGTGAACGAGGACAAGGTCAATTTTCTTCTCGGCCCGTACGCCTCGGCGCCCACCGGGACCGCCGCTCCCATCGCCGAGAAATACAAAATCCCCATGGTCGAGGCGAACGGCTCGGCCGAGAGCATCTTCACCAAAGGATACAAGTATTCGTTCATGGTCTTGAGCCCGGCCAAACTCTATTTGCGCGGCATCATCGACGTCGTGCGAAAGAAGGACCCGAGCGCAAAGACCGTCGCGATTCTCGGAGAGAACGAGCCATTCTCCAAGGAGGTGGCACAGGGAGTCGCCGAGTACGCGAAGCAGCTCGGAATGAACGTCGTGTATCACGAGCTGTATCCGTCCAACACCCAGGACGTCAGCTCACTGCTCACCAATGTGAAGGCGAAAAACCCGGACATCGTGTTGGGCGCCGGTCACCTTCAGGATTCTCTGCTGATCGTAAAACAAGCGAAGGACCTGGGGGTCTCGCCCCGAGCGATGGGTTTTAGCGTTGGACCGTCGTCACCGGAGTTCCGCGCCAATCTGAAGCAGGATGCGGACTACCTCTTTGGAGCGACGCAGTGGACGAGCGCCCTCAAATACGTCGGAGAGGACGTATGGAAGACGCCTGAAGCGTATGCCAAAGCGTTCAAGGCTAAATATCCGAAGTACGGCGTCATCCCCTATCAGGTGGCGGAGTCTTCAGCGGCAGTGATCGTCTACCAAAAGGCGCTCGAGAAGGCGGGGACGCTCGATCCGAAGAAGGTGCGCGATGTGATCGCGGCGCTGGACTTCACGAGCTTCTATGGCCAAATCAAGTTCGACTCGCGCGGCGTCAATATCTACAAGCCAATGGCGGTGGAACAGCTTCAGCCCGACGGCAACAAATACACGGTCTATCCCACGGAAGTGGCGGAGAAGGAAGCGCTCTACCCAATGCCGCCGTGGAACCGGAGGGCTTCGCGCTGACGCATGAGCTCGGCGGAGTTTGCCCAGATCGCGGTGAACGCCATCCTGCTCAGCGGGATCCTGGCGCTCGTTGCGCTCGGGTTCTCGCTCGTCTGGGGCATCATGAACATCGTGAATCTGGCGCACGGCGCATTCGTGGTGCTGGGCGCCTACTTCACGTTCTACCTAAACGAGCTTGCCGGGGTTGATCCGTTCGTCTCGATCCCACTCTCGATGGTGACGCTCTTCATCATCGGGTTCATCGTTCAGCGGGTGCTGATCAACCAGGTCGTCCGGGCGCCCCTCCTGGCGACGTTCCTGCTCACTTTCGGCCTGGAGATCTTGATCGTCAACCTGGTCAACTACTTCTTCAAGGCGGACCTGCGTTCCGTGACGACGCGTTACAGCGGAACCGGTTGGACGGTGGGCGTGGTGCGCGTCCCGTACATCCGGCTCGCTGCGCTCGGAATCGCGCTCGTCCTGGTGGCGCTCACGGCCTGGTTTTTGAGGGCGACGCGCCAGGGGAGGGCGATCCGGGCGACGGGGATGGACATCGACGCGGCCCGGCTCACGGGAGTCAAAGTGGGGACGATCTACTCGCTCACTTACGCCATCGGCGCGGCTCTGGCCGGGGCGGCCGGGTCCCTGCTGTCGATGATCGTACCGTTCGATCCCAATATCGGCGGCCCTTACACGCAGCGCGCTTTCGTCATCTCCGTGCTGGGCGGGCTCGGCGAGGTCGCCAACGTCGTGCTCGGGGCGCTTCTGTACGCGTTCGTTGACGTATTCGTCGGCGCCCGGTTGCCGGAGTTGTCCCAAGCTTTCACCTTCGCAGCGTTGGTGATCCTTTTGGTGCTCAGGCCGGAAGGCATCGCCGGGAAGAAGTTCTATGCCTGAGCGCAAGCTCAGCCGACGGCAGGTGATCGCGGCGGCGAGCATCTTGGTGCTGTTGGTCGCGCTGCTCTTCGTCCCCAAGTTCAGAAGCGAGTACGAGCTGTTGAACTACACGCGATTCCTCATTCTGGCCTTGATGGCTCAGGGGTGGAACCTGATCGGCGGCTACACCGGATACGCCGCGTTCGGCAACGTGGCGTTCTTCGGGATCGGCGCGTACACCACCGGGCTTTTGATGATTTCAAAGTGGGCGGTGCCATTTTTCCCTGCGATGTTTTGCGGGGCGATCCTCGCAGCGCTGGTCGCGGTGGTGATCGGACTGCCCGTGCTTCGGCTCAAGGGCCATTACTTCGCCATCGCCACGCTCGGTGTCGCGGAGGCGACGCGCGAGATCGCCGATACCTGGGACAGCGTCACCCAGGGGTCCACCGGGATCGATCTTCCGGTGCGCAGCGAAGGCGAGTTCTTCTACTACAGCGCGCTCGCGCTGGTGGTCCTGGGCGTGATCGCCACTGCGCTCCTGGTGCGATCGAAGCTCGGCTACGCCTGGGTGGCCATCCGCGAGGACCAGGACGCAGCCCGAATGCTCGGGATCAATACGACTCCGCTGAAGGTGCTCGCCTTCGCTCTGTCCGCGGTGTTCGCCGCGCTGGCGGGCGGTCTCACCGCCTACCAAAACATCCACGTCACGCCGGGCGATTTCTTCAAGCTCGAGTACACGCTGCAGATGATCATCGCCACCATCATCGGCGGCACCGGGACCATCTTCGGCCCGGTGCTCGGGGCGGGCGTGTATCAACTCTTGTCGACATACGTCTGGACCAAGTTTATCGAGCTTCACCCCACGGTGCTTGGGCTGATCATCATCTTCTTCATCATCTTCGCTCCGCGCGGGTTGATGTCGCTGGTCAGCGAAGGGCTCAAAGTGGTGCGCGGGCAGAAACGATTCCGCTGGCAGGGTCTGCTCGCCAACGTGCGCGCCCACCGCGTGACGTGATGGTTGCCTCGGGCGGAAATGGCACGGCGGAGGTGCTGCTCGAGGCGCGGCAGATCAGCAAGCGCTTCGGTGGCCTCGCCGCCCTTCAGGGAATCGATCTGAAAATCTTCCGCGGCGAGATTCTCGGCGTAATTGGACCCAACGGCGCAGGTAAGACGACCTTCGTGAACTGCATCAGCGGCTTGGACAAGCCCACCTCGGGGGAGATTCTGTTCAAGGGCGTGGACATCACCAAGATGCCGAGCTACGCCATCGGGCGGCTCGGGCTCGCTCGGACGTTCCAGGTGGTGAAGCCTCTCAAGCAGCTGACGGTTCGCGACAATGTCGCGGTCGGCGCGATGTTCGGCGCAAAGGGAGCGACGCGAACGACCGCGCAGGCCCGCGCCTACGCCGAGGAGATTCTCGAGCGAATCGGCCTTCAACACCGCCAAGGTCACAAGGCCGCCGAGCTCACGCTTCCAGATCTCAAGCGCCTGGAGCTCGCCAAGGCGTTGGCGATGAATCCAGAGCTCCTCTTCCTCGACGAGGTGATGGCAGGGCTCAACCAAACGGAGATCGAGCGGGCGATGGAGCTCATCCGCGGCGTCAACCGCAGCGGCATCACGCTCTTCGTGATCGAGCACGTGATGAAGGCGATCATGGGCATCTCGGATCGCGTGGTGGTTCTCCACTTCGGAAAGAAGATCGCCGAGGGCAATCCGCAAGAGGTGATCGAGAAGCCGGAGGTCGTTGAGGCCTATCTGGGAGAGCGTTTCGCCAAGCGGGTGCGCGGCGAGCGGAAGAGCCCGTGAGCGCCGCCGGTCCCGCCGCGAACGGAAAGCCTCTGCTGGAGATCCGGAATCTTTCGTCCGGGTATGGAGATGTGCAGGTTCTCTGGGATGTCTCGCTCGAAGTTCGCCAGGGCGAGGTCGTGGCGCTCATCGGCGCGAACGGCGCAGGCAAGACGACGCTGCTTTGGACCCTTTCGCAGCTCGTCCAGCCGTGGTCCGGCGAGATCCGCTTCGATGGCGTCGACCTGACGCACGCCCGCACCGATGAGGTGGTCGGCGCCGGAATCGTCCACGTCCCGCAGGGTCGACGATTGTTCGCCGGCCTGTCGGTCAAAGACAACCTTGTGCAGGGAGCCTACCTGCGGCGGGACAAAGCGGCGATCCAGTCCAAGCTCGACTGGGTTCTGCAGACGCTGCCCAGGCTCAAGGAGAGGCTCAATCAAGCGGCCGGTCTTCTCTCCGGCGGCGAGCAGCAAATGTGCGCGATCGGTCGCGGCTTGATGAGCGAACCCAGGTTGCTTGCGATCGACGAGCTTTCGCTCGGACTGGCTCCGGTCGTGGTCGACAGTCTTCTCGACCTGATGACGGCAATTAATAAACAAGGAATCACCATCCTTTTGGTTGAACAGGATGTGCAGGTCGCTCTCGAGCACGCCCACCGCGGCTACGTCCTCGAGACGGGTCGAATCGTCCAGGGCAGCTCCGCCAGCGAACTTCTTGAGGATCCGCGCATCCGTCGCGCTTATCTTGGGCTCTGAGGACGCGACCTCAAGATGCATGTTCTTTCAGACCGGGAAGACCAAGCGCCGGTGCCCTCGCAGCAGACAGGCGAAGCGCCGGCGCATCGAATTGTTCTCGCGCTGAACTTCGCTGCAATCGCCGTCTTCGCTGACCTCTATACGACCCAGCCCATCCTCCCCATCCTCTCGCAGCGCTTCGGCGTCTCGGCGGGGACGGCGGGGCTGACCATCTCGGTCGTTGTTTTGATGATCGCGTTCATCTCCGCGGCGTATGGATTCCTCAGCGACATCCTCGGGCGAAAGCCGGTGATGGTCGCCGCCTGCGCGCTCCTCGCGGTGCCCACCTTTCTCTGCGCGGCCGCGCCCACATTCAAAGCTCTGCTCGTGTTTCGCGCTCTGCAAGGGCTGCTGATGCCCGGGGTCACCGCGGTGGCGGTGGCCTATCTGGGCGACTACTACGCCGGAGCGGAGCTCGGGCCGAAGGTCGGCGGGTGGATTGCCGCCTCGGTCGCGGGCGGGCTCACCGGGCGCGTCGGAAGCGGCTTGATCGCCTCTTGGATTCACTGGCGAGCGCCGTTCGTCTTCTTCGGAGCGTGGACGCTGGTGGCGGCCGTTGCCATGGCCAAGAGTCTGCCGCGGCAGCAGGTCGTCCAGCGGGTGCAACTGAGGCTTGCGTACCAAGGGATGTTCAGCCATTTCCGGAATCGGCGGCTCGTTGGCTCCTTCATCATCGGCGCCTGCGTTTTTTTCGCCACCATCGGCGTGTTCACTTATTTGCCCTACTACTTGACCGCGCCGCCCTTTCAGCTTTCGACCGCGGTTGTCTCGAGCATTTACTTCGTCTACTTCGCCGGCGTGGCGACCTCGTTGATTACGGGCCGGCTGGCGCGCAACGCCAGCGGACGAATGGTGATGGGCCTGGGTCTTTCGATCGCAGCCCTGGGGGTGCTGGTCACCGAGGTGAGGCTGCTCCCTTTTGTCCTGCTCGGGCTGGTCGTCCTCTGCATTGGAATGTTCACTGTCCAGTCGACCGCGCCCGCGTTCGTCAACTCCAACGCTCGAGGGGCGAAGGGCGGCGCCGGTTCGCTGTACACCAGCTTCTACTATTTCGGAGCCAGCCTCGGCTCGGCCCTGCCCGGTTACGCTCTGCAGTCCTGGGGCTGGACCGGGGTGGCCGGTACGTGCATCGCTGCGCTCTCGCTCGGATTGTTGGCGGACCTCACCCTTTGCCGGTGAGACTTGTCGCTTCGGCGCTGGGGCGAGAAATGCGCTCGCAGCGTCGAAGCGACTGTGCTACGGCCCTTTGGCCTTTGATGTCCGGTGCAGACTCTTCAACCGTTCGGTGAGGCGCGATGGCTGAGCGCTACGGAGGCTTGGCGCTTCTCAGCGCAATGATTACGCCGGCGGTGTTGATCTCCGCGTGTGGGACGCTGATTTTCTCAACCTCGAACCGCTTGGGGCGGATCGTCGATCGCGTTCGCGAGCTGGGCCGTTTGCTCCAGCAACTCGCCACCAGCGACGAGGTCGAGTTCAAGGAGGAACGCCGACGCGAATTCGACCGCCAGCTTTCGTCGCATGCCTTTCGCACCCAGCTCATCCAGCGCGCTCTCACCAGCTTCTACGCGGCACTGGGGGCATTCGTCGCTACGACGATGGCTATCGGCATCGTGGTATTGATTCCTTCGATCGGATGGCTTCCCAGCACGCTTGGCATCGCCGGAACGTTGGTCCTCTTCTACGGCTGCGTCCTTTTGATTGCGGAGGCGCGGCTGGCGCTTCGCTCGGTCACCGAGGAGATGACATTCGCGCTCAAGTTGAGCGAGAGGTACCGAAGGGAAAAAAAAGAAATCACGTCTTAGCGACGCCGATCGGGCAACTCACGCCCGTGCCGCCCATACCGCAGTACCCTTCCGGGTTCTTGGCCAAATATTGTTGGTGATAATCCTCGGCGAAATAGAACTCCGGAGCCTCGCGAATTTCGGTGGTAATGCGCCCATGCTTCGCCGCTGTGAGCACCTTCTGATAGGCGTCTCGCGATTGTTCAGCCGCAGCTCTCTGCGCAGAGTCGAAGGCGTAAATCGCGGAGCGATATTGCGTGCCCACGTCGTTGCCCTGCCGCATTCCTTGCGTGGGGTCGTGATTTTCCCAGAAGATCTTCAGCAGCGACTCGTAGCTCACGACCTTTGGATCGAACACGACCCTGACGACCTCGGCGTGCCCGGTTCCTCCCGTGCAGACCTCGCGGTAGGTCGGATTGGGCGTGTAACCGCCCGCATAGCCGACGGCGGTGCTGAAGACGCCGGGCGTCTCCCAGAACTTTCGCTCGGCGCCCCAAAAGCACCCCATGCCGAACATCGCCATTTTCATTCCCGGCGGAAATGGCCCTTTCAGCGGAGCGCCGGAGACAAAGTGTTTGGCGGGTACTGGCATCTGCTCGGATCGACCGGGGAGGGCCTCGCCCGGCGAAGGCATCTTCAGTTTCTTGGATTCGAACCACATGGCGGGAATCGAATAATGGATCGCGTTCCTTCTGGGAAGTCGAAAGTTGAAAGTTCAAAGTCGAAAGGGTCGAAAGTTGAAAGTTCAAAGTCGAAAGGGGCAGAACGGGATTTCGACTTTCAACGTTTGACTTTCGACCGCCCTAACTTCGCCTTTCGACCACCGCACACCCGCGGAACGCTCACCGGCGGCAGGCTCGCCCGGAGCCGAGTGAGTCCCTGACCCGCTGGCTTCCACCGGCGTGCACTCACTTCTTGCTTTGCGCGTGATACGCGCCCTAGATTGACGCCGCTGGGGAGGTGGGTTTGCCGTTCGAGCATTCTCTTTTCGCCGCCCTTGGGGGTGGGAGGACGCCATGCGAGCATCTTTGCTTCGCTCATCTTCGTTGATTGCAATCGTTTCCTCGATCGTCGCTGGATGCAGCGACACCCGGGGGCTCCCGCCGTCGGTTGACTCTCGGAAACAGGGGGCCGGCAATGCCCTTTCGCTGGATGGAATCGGAACGTTTCGCATCACTCAAAATGAAGTTCGCAACCTGAACGCATTCCGAGTGCGCGACACAACGGTCGTCGTCACCACCTGGCAGGAGCAGAACGACGGTAGCCGGTGGTCGCCCTTCTTTGCGATCAGCCTGAATGGCCGCAAGATCTCCGCCAGCCGTCAAACCTCCGACCAGCTGCTGTTGCGCTACGCCCAGTTCGATCCTCTTGAGCAGCCAGACGGATTTGCTGCCGACCGCGAGCCCCTCACGGACGTTCAAATCGTCCAATTCAAAACCCAAGTGCTTTCCGAATACCGATCGCAACTCGAGGACGCCGGTGCGCGCATCTATCGATTCCTGGCGAACAACGCGCTCATCGTGGAGGCGCCTGCCTACGTCGCCAATCAGATTTCGCAGCAACCCCAAGTGCGTTGGATGGGGGCGTATCGGCGGGAATATAAGATCGATCCTCCTTTGCTGGCCAAGCTTTCGGCGAACACCGGCGGACCGTCGGCGCGATACCACATCGAGGTCTTCGAGCGCGGGCTCGCTCAGCAAAACATCGTCGGGGAGCGCATCGCAGAATTAGGTGGACGGGTGGAGGTGACAATTCCTGAAGGCTTCTTCATGGACGCGACGCTCAGCCCAGATCAACTCCTGCAAGTGGCCAGCATGGATCAAGTCGCGCACGTCGACGAATGGAGCCCCGCCGAGGCGGACGATGTCCAGGTGAGGCAGATCGGAGGCTCGGACTACCTCGAAGATCAAACCGGGTTCACCGGGCTAGGCGTTCGCGCGGAGGTCCTCGACCTCGGTGTGCTGGCGACGCATCAGGAGTTCGCTGATACGCCGCTTATCCCGCATGGCCAGCAGAGCGTGGCCGGCCACGGTACCAGCACCACCGGCATCAACTTCGCTCGAGGTATCAATCCACAGGCAAAAGGCGTGGTTCCGGAGGCGCAGGGTATATCCGCCGCGGAGCAGTTCCTAACGAATCGATATCAGCACACCGCGGAGCTGGTTCAGGATCCTTATTTTGCCGTGTATCAGTCGAACAGCTGGGGAGGCAATCTCACTACCATCTACACGACCGAATCGGCCCAGATGGACGATATTATTTTTCTCGATGATTTTTTGATTACACAATCCCAGAGCAACGCGGGCAGCCAGCTTTCGCGCCCGCAGGCCTGGGCGAAGAACATCGTCTCCGTCGGTGGTATGAGGCACTGCAATCCGACCTGCACTACGGATATGTCTCAACACGTCTGGCGCAACAGCGGCAGCATCGGACCGGCGGCCGACGGACGCATCAAGCCCGACCTCGCTCATTTCTACGACGGCGTCTTCGCGCCCACCACGCCAAATGCGAACAGCTACGACTCCGGTTTCGGCGGCACCAGCGCGGCGACGCCGATCGTGGCCGGCCATTTCGGCCTCTTCTTCCAGATGTGGCACAACGGTCTTTTTGGCAACCCAACCTCGGCTACCGTTTTCGACAGTCGGCCTCACCAGAGCACCGCCCGCGCGTTTCTGATCAATACGGCGATCCAATGGACTTTCAGCGGGACGTCCGACGACCGCACGCGGACTCATCAAGGCTGGGGCTTGCCCAGCGTTCAAAACCTCTACGACTTGAGCAGCAAGATTTTCTTCGTCAATGAAACCGACGTGCTACAGCAATTTCAAAGCACCACTTATCAACTCGAGGTACTGGACGGGACTCCCGCTCTGAAAGCCACCATGGTCTACAAGGATCCGATGGGAACGACCTCCTCGACGGTGCATCGGATCAACGACCTCGACCTGATGCTCACTTCCCCGTCCGGAATTGTTTATTGGGGAAACAACGGGCTGCTTGCCGCAATGTGGTCTTCGCCGGACGGCAGCCCGGACAGCAAGGACACCGTCGAAAACGTGTTCGTCCAAAACCCAGAGGCTGGCTTTTGGAACATCACCGTCATCGCCACGGAGATCAATCAGGACAGCCATCCGGACACTCCGGATATTGTTGACGCCGACTACGCGCTCGTGGTCAGCGGCGTCAATGTCGCGACGGCTCGCGGCCCAATCAGGGAGCAGTGAGTCACCGGATTGTTGTTACGGGGCTCGGCTCCGCGCTCAACTTGCGCGCCCGCCAGAAGCCGAGCCGAGGAACTCCGAAGTGAAGGCTGCGAGGTCGTCGTACGCGGCCGAAAGCTCAGCCATCGGGGGCAGGAAAACGATTCGGAAGAAGCCCGCGCTGGGATCGGTGCCAAAGCCGGAGCCGTGGACGCAAAGTAAGCCCTTCGAGCGCAGCAAACCCAGCACGTAGTCCTCGTCGGTCCGGCCCGGGGGGAGCGCCACCCGCGGCATGACGTAAAACGCGGCGGATGGCGCGACGCATGAGATGCCCTTGATCGCACTCAGCCGGCTCACCGTAAAGCTCGCGCGCTGGCGCAGCGCGGCGACGAATTTCTCTTGATGGGCACTGCTGCCATTCAAGGCTGCGCTAATCGCATACTGCATCGGCACCGGGCTGCACAGCCTTCCGTCCGCCAACTTCTTGATCGCCGCCAGCAGCGGGTCGAGTCGCTTCGTGTCGCTCACCGCGAGCCATCCCGCTCGCCAACCCGGCGCGAGATAGCCCTTGGACAAGCTGCCAAATGAAATGACCGGCGCTTTGGGAGCAAGGCTCGCCAGCGGAGGGACCGGTCGATCGAAAGCAAGCTCCGCATATACCTCATCGGTGAGCATGACCAGACCGCGCTCCTCGGAAAAGCGGAGCAGTGCGCGCCGAATCTCGTCGGGGTACACGGCGCCGGTTGGATTGTTCGGATCGATGACGACGATTGCGCGCGTCTTCTGGGTGGTCGACGCTCTCAGATGCTCGAGGTCCGGCAGCCAACCTCGGTTTGGGTCGAGCCGGTAATAAACTGCTACAGCGCCGATCTTGGCGAGCACCGCGGTATACAGCGGGTACGTCGGCACCGGGACCAGCACTTCCTCGCCGGGATTGACCAACGCGGTGAGGGAAAGCTCGATTCCCTCGGAGGCTCCGGAAGTAAGCAGCACGCGGTCGGCGGCCAACGGAAGTCCCTTGCGCGTGTAATCCGCGGCGACCGCCTCGCGGGCGGACAAAATTCCAGGAGAAGGGCCATACCCGTTGTGCCCATCCCGGATGGCGCGCTCCACCGCCTCGAGAAGATGGGGAGGAGTGGAGAACCCGAACGGAACGGGATCTCCGATATTCAGGTATCGGACGCGGCGCCCCGCTTGCTCGACTTTTTGCGCCTCAACGACGATGTTTCGAATTGCGTAGGAGAATCCCGCGATCCGATCTGACACTGGGACAGCTTCAGCTCGAGCTTTTTCCGACTTGTCGCGCGCGATCATGGAACCGATTCATACCCGGTTCCACAGTCCAGGCGCCAGCATCAGCGCCTGGACCTTTCGCCGCGGGATGAGAACTCGGGGAAGAGGTCAACCGCACTCGAGTCCGCAGCTGAAGCACTCGCTCTCGCAGGTGCCGCCGCAGCTCAGCCTCGTGGTGAGCCCGCCGGCAACCTCGCTCAGCTGCGGCTCGGTGAGCTCGCGCACCATTTCCTTGGTGAACTTCAGCTTCTTCTCGCTCTTCTTCATTGCCCCTCCTAGGCCGGGATTGTTCCAGCTTTCCGACTTCGCGGAGCCCTTTACGGGATGCCTCAAGCAAGCGCAAGTTGATGGGAGCGGTCAGTTACGGATCAAACAAATCGCCGAGCCGATGCAGCCGCCTCGGATTGCTCGAGCAGTCTCGTTCAGGTCCGAAAAATCGCGCCCACCACGAGCCGAAATGGGGTGCCGGGGGTGAGAAATGGCTCGATCATCGAACCGCTGTTGGCGTAGGTGCCGAACGTCTCGTAATTTGTGTTCAGCAGATTGCTCGCACGGACGAAGCCGGTGAGCGACCTCCAGCGGACGTCGACTCCGGCTCCGAGAAGAAAATAAGCGCTGAGCTTGGGCTGGCTGTTTTGTTCGTCTCCTCGGAAGAACTGGTCGCCCACGTATGTGCCGTTGAGCGAGAGCGTGAGCCACGGCACTGGCGAGAATTGGACCCCTGCATTCAGGCGATGGTTGGGTACGAGGGGCAATTGATCGCCGACCCGGACTTCCTCGTCGTCTCCCGGCGTCCGGGGCGAAGCAATCGAGAAATTGCTCTCGAATGTAGCGCGAGTGTACGTGTAATTTAGGAATGCGCCCCACTTCGGTAAAGCCGCCGCAATCGATATCTCAATACCTTGCCGGCGCGTATTCCCGACGTTCTGAAAATACACCGCCGTCGGCATCGGGGACACGGAATAGATATCGTCGATCAGGTCGGTTCGAAAAACGGCCGCGGTAACCTCGAGCCAATTGCGCGGCTTCGCACGCGCGCCGGCCTCGTAGCTTCTCGCCTTCACCGGTCGCAGCGGCGAAAATGTAGCATCGGGAGCGACGCCAGCCTGAAGGCCGACGCAAGGAGCGTTGGGGTCAGCGCAAGTCAGCTCTAGAAAGGCGGGGGTGCGAAACCCTTCTTTGTATGCGACGTAGACATTGTACTGTTCAGAGAAACCATAGTTGAGCCCAGCCGTCGGAACCCAACGCGTGAAGACCGAATTGCCGCTGGCGCGCCCCGGCTGCTCGGGGCTGTTGTCCGTAATGCTGTGGTCCACCCGATCCGCTCTGACGCCGGCCGAAAGGGTGAGCGAATCGCTAGGGAAGAAGATTCCCGCCGCGAGGCGCAGTGTATCAAAAATATAAAAGGCGTAAGGGTTCGAGCTGTCGGAGAGATCGGCGACCGGTCGACTGAGCGGACAATCATCGCTGGTCGCCTGGCAACTGGCCAGGCTGTTTTCATTCTGCTCCTCGGAGACGCGAATTCGCACGTCGTCGTGCGTGTACTCCCCGCCGATCAGGAGATGGTTTCGAAATGGGCCGAACCGGGCGCGATGTGACAGCTGCAAGATTCCTCCGGCGGAGCGCGTCCTGTTGAACAAGCGCGTGTTGGGCGCGAGCATGCTGGCATTGAATTGCTCGGCGTCGAGCGCCCGAAGGAACGCGTTGCCGCTGAGCGACCATCCTGATGCAAACCGCCAGCTCGCGTTGAGGCTCGCTTGATGAGCCTGTGGCGCGAAGAAGTCGCCGGAGGTGAAATTTGCGCGCCGATCGACTTCCAGAATGCTCTGCGGAAGCGAACCCGCCTGGTGAATGCGGTCGTTGTGGTACTGGTAGGAAAGGGTGAGATCGACGGACTCTGTCTGATAGCCGAGCTTCCCAAAAACCTGGCCAGTCCGGCTGTCGGAGTTCGCCCGAAAGCCATACTCTGAAAACTGACTGGCGGCGAAGTAATAGTCCACAGACTCCCAGGCTCCGCCGACCTGGATGCGGTAGCTCTCGCGCCCGAAGCTGCCGGCCAATACCTCTCCTTCCGCCGACAGCGGACCATGCCCACGGCGAGTGACGATGTTGATTGTCCCGGCCAGGCTGTTACGGCCGAAGGCGGCGCTGGGGCCTCGTATCAATTCGATGCGCTCCACCTCGTCGAGGGGAATGAGGTCGAAATTGATTTCGTCGACGTCGGGCTCATTCACGCGAACGCCATCCACGAAGACGCTTATCCCTTGCGACAGGCCGGTGACCGAGCTTGCAGTCATGCCTCGAACGGTGATGTCCGGTTGGAGCGGATTGCCCTGCTCATCGTTGAGACTTACCCCCGGCAGGCGTTGCAGCACCTCTTGGACCGTGGCCGCCCCAGACTCGACGATATCCGCGTGGGTCAGGACCTGGATGTTGGCGGGGAACTCGCCCGCCGACAGCGGATTCTCCGGAAGTCGGCTTGGCGCCTGAACGACGGTCTCGTTGCGCGGCTCGCCTTCCTGAGCGAAGGCGGCGCGGACGACGAGCGCTGGAACTGCCGCCGCGCAGCAAACCACAAGAGATGAATCGACTCGTCGCATTGTATCCAGCCAAGCGCCGCGGCGTCCGGTTCGCGCGAGGGGCGTAGCCTAGGGTAGGGTCGCATGTTTTCAAAAATTATTCGGTTGCCCGGCGCTTGGGAAAGGCAGCCGAACGACTGAGGAGCCACAACAGAACGCCGAGCAAAGCGGCGATGCTCGAGCGATCGCTTCCTGGAGCGCTGCAACCGAACGGAGTGTGATGACAGGTGTCGGGATTCTCCTGCGAAGCGCTGGGGCAAGTGGTCGAACCTTCGAGCTGCACGAGCTTGTGGCAGTCGCGGGGCGGAAGTCCGGCGGGATAGATATCGCAGACGAATTGGCGAGACCCGGCGTCGATGGTCCGTTTCCATGTGTCGCCCATATTGCTGGTGGGCGTCATGATCGAAGTCGGATAGCTGGTGTGGTCGAGCCCAAGGGAGTGTCCGAACTCGTGGGTCATGGTGGCTTGAATGTCCCACGCGACGCACGACTGACTAAAGGTCGTGGTGCAGGGAGGCGCGTCCGCGGTGGTGAAGTAGTACCCGTAGGGACGCGGCGCCGCGTTCAGCTCGATGTCGGCGTGGAGAATCTGTCCCGACTCGATCTTGAAATGGGTGGTGGTAAGGGCGATGACGTTTGCCCCGTATGGCCAGCAGTCGTACTGGTTGCCGCAGTCGCCGTTCGACAGACATGGATCGTCGGGTGGCACCACCGACGAGCACGAGCGCGTCCTGAACAGGATGAGATTCGGGTTGGCCGACGAGCCGGGGTCATATCCGATCGATCGGCTCGCCAGGCGAGCTCCCTCGGAGAGATTCAAGCTGCCGCAGCTGCTCATCACCGCCTGCCAGCTGGCCAATGCGCTCGACACCGCGGCGAACGAAGCCTCGCCGGTGACTGGATTTCCGAGGTCGCTCTGGTCGAATTGCACGCCGGAGGTTCCCCACCAAAGACACGGCCAGAGCGCCGGATCGCCGTTTGATTGAACCCGACTTCGCACATACGGATCGCTTCCCAAACCGAGCGCGAGCTGGAGAAGCACTGGAAGAGCGAGCGTCATACGTTGGACAAGCGCGCACCCGCGATGGACAAGCGCACACCCGCTGCTCCCTCGGATGGCGGGACAGGGCAACGATAGCACGCCGGTCGATCCAGGTGGTCATCTTGCGCAGTCTGCGCGCTGTCCTTCCGGGTGTCGGAACAGCGCCGGCGGTCGTGTTTCAGGGTGCAAGGGCGCGCGCCGCAAGGTATTTAGGTGCGATGTGTCCCCAATTTCCCTCTCAGCGAATTGCCCTCGCGGCATGCCTAACCGGCGCCGCGCTGGGCTGCGGCCGGGGGCAAAAGGGACCGCAGGCGCGGCCTCCGCCTCAAGTGAGCGTCGCTCGAGTTCAAGTTCGCGACGTGCCCGTGGAGGTTCGATCGCCAGTCGACCTGCGTCCGCTGATGCAGGCGGAGGTGGGATCGAAGACGCTCGGTTACCTGGATGCGGTGCTGGTTGACCGGGGCGACCCGGTGAAGCGCGGGCAGATCGTCGCGCTTGTACGTCCCAGCGATCTCCCGGATCAGCTTTCGGCTGCGCGAAGCGCTCTCGCTCAGGCCGAAGCCGCTGCTTCGCTGGCGCGAGCCAACCTGCAGCGGGCTGAGATGCTTGCGCCGGACGGCATCGTCTCGCAGCAGGAGCTGCAGCAGGCGACCACCGCAGCGGCAGCGTCGGAAGCCAACCTCGCTTCGGCCAAGGCGCAGGTTGGCGGGATCGCCGTTCGCCTCGGCGAGACGCGGATCGACTCTCCGCTGGACGGCGTGGTGATCCTGCGGCGTTTGGACCCCGGTGCGCTGGTCGGCCCCACCGCAGGCACCGGCTCGATCCTCACCGTCGCGCGGATCGATATTCTCCGCGTCTTCATTCCAGTCAATGAGCGGGACATCCGAATGCTCAAAGTGGGTCAGGACGCGCACGTGGAGTTGGATGCGGCCCCGGGAACCAGCTTTCACGGTCAGGTGGTGCGCATCACGCCCGCGCTCGATCCCCTCACGCGCACTGTCGACGCCGAGATTCAGATCGCCAATCCAGCGCTGAGTCTCAAGCCGGGGATGTACGGCCGAGGTTCAGTCGTTACCGGCGTCCACCGGGGCAGCATCGTCGTCCCGGCGAGCGCCGTTCAAATCAGCAACGAACACCGATTTGTCTTCGTGCTCAAAGGCGATCGCGTCAAGCGCGTCGAGGTTGAGGTCGGGATCGACGGGGGCGAATGGCTGGAGGTGACCTCGGGGCTGGAGGCGGACGCGGAGATCGTCATCGCTGGCTCGGACATTCTCTCCGACAACGCCGTGGTCAAGGCGGTGCGCAACATCAACCCTTATACCGGTGCGGCTTCGCGGGAAACCACGATTCCCAGCGGCAGCAACTGATCTTTCGCAAGGAGACGAAGGATGTGGCTCACCCGTCTGGCGCTCAGGAATCCGGTGCTGATCCTGATGCTCTCGCTGATGACCATCGCGCTCGGCGTGGTGTCCCTTCAGCGGCTGAGCGTTGATCTTTTCCCCGAGATCAACATCCCGGTCATCCGAGTAGCGACGTTTTACCCCGGCGCCGGACCGGTGGACGTGGAGAAGACGATCACCGTTCCGCTCGAGCGGGCGGTGAGCGCGGCACCCGGCGTGGATCGCGTGGAGAGCGTCTCGAAGCAAGGCTTCTCATCGCTGAGCGTCTGGTTCAATTACGGAACCAATCTCGACAATGCTCAATTCGAGGTCTCGCAGCGCATCGCGCAGATCCTCAATACTTTGCCGCCCGGATTGCAGCAGCCCTTCGTGATCAAATTCGATGTGACCAACATCCCCGTCGTCCAGATTGCGATCTCCGGAGAAGGTCTCGACGAGCGGCAGTTGTACGATCTGGCGTACAACACCATCGAACCGCAGCTCGAGCGAATCAAAGGGGTGGCCAGCGCGAACGTGGGAGGGGGAAGAGTTCGCGAGATCGAGATCAAAGTGCAGAGGGACGCCCTGCGGGCGCGCGGCCTTGGCGTGCTGGACGTGGTCAATGCGGTGAAGTCCTCGAACCTATTGCTGCCCAGCGGCGATCTGAAGGCGGGCGACCGCGATTACAACGTCTTCTCCAACACCCAGTTTGGCGAGGCGCGCCCGCTGAGCGACGTCGTGGTGAGACCGGGCGCCGCCCAACTGGGAACGTCCAGCGCCCCGGTCAGGCTGTCCGATGTGGCGAAGATCGAAGACTCCTCCGCCGACCAGCAGGAGATTGTTCGCATCAACGGCGAGCGCGGCGTCTACATCCGCGTGCTGAAGCAACCGGGAGCCAATACGGTCGAGGTAGTAGACGCCGTCCAGGCGGCGATGCCGAATCTGCGCGGCGTTCCAGACAATGTGAAGCTGGCGATCTCCTTCGACCAATCCCACTACATCCGCGAAGCGATCAAGTCGCTCGAGCACGAGGCGGTGCAGGGCGGCCTTCTGGCGGTGGTGGTGATTCTCATCTTTTTGCTCAGCTTGCGCGCCACCGGCATCATCGCGGTGGCGATTCCTCTGTCGATCATCGCCACCTTCACCTTGTTGTTTTTCACCGGCCAGACGCTGAACGTCTTTACCCTGGGAGGATTGGCGCTCGGCGTGGGGCGGCTGGTGGATGACTCGATTGTGGAGTTGGAGAACATCCACCGACACCTTGCGCTTGGCCAGCAACGAAAATCGGCAGTTCTCAACGCGGCCCAAGAAGTCGCGATGCCGATCCTGGTCTCCACCATCACCACGATTGTGGTTTTCTTTCCGGTCGTGTTCTTGAGCGGCGTGGCGAAGAATTTGTTTCTTCCCTTGGCGCTCACCATCGCCTTTTCCCTGACGATGAGCTTCTTCGTCTCGCGCACCGTCACGCCGCTGCTCTGCCTTCGATTTCTGCGCGCCGAGCCGCATGGCGGCGGGGCTGAACGGGGCGTGCGCGCCAGGGTCCTTCGCGCGCTCGATCAGCTCGATCACAGCTACGCGGCGGCGCTGCACTGGGTGCTCGGTCATCGCGGGCTGGTGATCGGCGGAATCCTCGTCGCCTTTGCCGCTTCGCTGCTCCTCGGGAAGCGGATCGGCACCGAGTTCTTCCCCGACACCGACGAGAGCCAGTTTCAGATCAGCTACAAGACGCCGATCGGGACGCGGGTTGAGAAGACCGAGCAAGTCACCGAGCGGATTGAGCGGGGAGTCGCGAGCGCGCTTGGCTCCGGCGCCGGGAAAAACCTCAAGGAGCCGCTGTTTACCACGATGATTTCAGACACCGGTTTGCCGCTCGGCCGCACCGCGCTGTTCACCGCGAACACCGGTCCGCACTCCGGGAATATCTCGGTCAACCTCATGCCACGGACGCAGCGATCCATTTCGGATGTCATTGCGGCGGAGCGCGTTCGCGCCGTTCTGAGGGATGCGCTGCCGGGAACGCAGACCTACTACTTCATCGGCGGCATTGTGAAACGCATCTTGAACTTCGGGGCGCCCGCGCCGATCGATGTCGAGATTCTCGGGTACGACCTGGACACCGGGGGCGAGTATGCGAAACAGCTTTCCGCCAAAATGCGCAGTCTCTCCGACGCCGAGGGGAAGCCCCTGCTCACCGACCTGCAGATATCGCGCGAGGAGAATTACCCCGAGCTGGACGTCATCGTGGACCGCGAGAAGGCGGGAACGCTCGGCCTGACCGAGCAGCAGATCGCCCAGAGCGTCCTCACGACTCTCGTCGGCAACACTCAGTTCGAGCCGATTCAATTCACCGACCAGACCACCGGGAACGAGTACTACATCAACGTCCGGATGGATGATCCCTACCGGTCGCACGTGACCGACTTGAGCGATGTGTTCCTTCGCACCCCGGCCGGGTCGATGGTCTCATTGGCGAACCTGGCCGAGATCAAGCGTTCCAGCGGGCCGGTGCTTATTTCCCGGAAATACCTGCAGCGAATTATCGACGTCACCGCCAATGTGGCTCCGGGCAAGGACCTCGGCACGGCAAGCGCGGCGGTTGGGCAAGCGCTGCGGGAGACGCAGCTGCCTCAGGGCTTCACCGCGCAGCTGGGAGGTCAGACGGCGGCGCAGAAGGAAGCGTTCACCGGGCTGAGCTTCGCAGCTTTGATGGCCATTGCGCTCGTCTACATGATTTTAGCGTCGCAATTTAAGTCGCTCGTCGATCCGCTGGTGATTATGTTCAGCGTGCCTCTGGGTATTACCGGAGTGTTCGCAGCGCTGTACCTCACCGGAACGACGCTCAGTGTCAACAGCTTCATGGGGATCATCATGATGGTCGGCATTGTCGTATCAAACGGAGTCTTGCTGGTGGACTTCGCAAACGTGCTCCGGCGCCGGGGCAAGCCGCTGGTCGAGGCGACGATCGAAGCGGGGCGCACGCGGTTGCGTCCGATCTTGATGACCACCATCGCCACCATCTTCGGGCTGTTCCCGATGGCGCTTGGAATCGGCGAAGGGAGCGAGACAAACCTGCCCTTGGCCCGCGCGGTGATCGGCGGGCTCACCGTCTCGACGATATTCACGCTGTTTTTGATCCCCGCGCTTTACACGCTCCTCGATCGCTTCGCGAAGAAGGGAACCGAGGACGACGAGGAGCCGTCCGGCACGCAAGGGACGGTGCAGCATGCATAGCGCGCTCGTGGCGCTCGTCATCCTGGCTCAACCCAGCGGGGCGCCAGCACCCGCTCAAGGGCTGCCGCGCATCACCCTCGAAGAGGCGGTGCGCAGGTCGCTCGCCAAAAACGTGGCCACCCTGGTTTCGGTCTCCGAGATACGCCGGGCCGAGGGCCTGCTCAGCGAAGCGCGCTCGGGCTCGCTGCCGACGTTGGTGGGAAACGGGACCTACACCCGCCTCGACGCGGACCGCACCTTCCCGGGGAGCACCACTCCCTTTTTGAGGGCGGATCAGCTCAACTTGAACGCTGTTGTGACTGTCCCCCTCTTGGTGCCTTCGCGCTGGGCGCAGTGGTCGCACGGCGCGGACAACCTCGATGTGGCAAAGGCGAGCGATGCCGACGTGCGTCGTCAGACGGCGATCACCGCGGCGCGAGCATATCTGGCAATCGTGGCGCAGAAGCGCCAGCTCGACGTAACCATCCGCGCCCGCGACACAGCGCGAGAGCACTACGTTTACGCGCGCACTCGACGCGAAGGAGGGCTGGGGAACCGCGTGGATGAAGCCCGCGCCGAACAGGAGCTGGCCAGCGACGAAGCGCAGGTCCACGGCGCATTGAACAATCTGTTTCGGACGCAAGAAGCGCTTGGGGTGATCACCGGAGACAACACGGCGCTCGATGCCGCGGAAGACCCCGTATTTGCCGCGCCACCGAGCGCAGCGGACGCCATCCGCGACGCAGAGCAGCGCAGGGAAGATGTTCGCGCGGCGCACTTGCGAGCCTCGGCCGCAGATCACGTCAGCCGCGACAGCTGGCTGGATTACTTGCCGACGTTGCTCGGGACGTTTCAACCTTTCTACCAAGCGCCGCCGACCACCACCACGCCGCGGACCGGCTGGACGGCGCAGTTGCTCCTATCGATCAACATCTACGACGGCGGGATTCGAAGCGGACAAGCAAAAGAGCGGGACGCGCTGGCGAATGAAGCGCACGCGCAGCTCGATGGGCTCCTTCGGCAGGCGCGCTCGGAGGTGAGAGTCGCCTTTGATTTCTTGCAGCAGGCAGACGCTGCGCTGGCGCAGGCTCGCCGCGCCTCCGACCGAGGCGAAGAAGCGCTGAAACTGGCCATCCGCGCTTATGAAGCAGGTGCGACGGGCAACCTCGAGGTCATTGATGCCCAGCGCCGCGCCAAAGACGCCGAGACGGGCGCGGTCGTGGCGGAGGACGCGGTTCGCCAGGCGCGGCTCGACTTGCTCTCCGCCACTGGGCATTTCCCCTAATCTTGACCGGTCCGCGCGCCAAGCTGTGGTGAGCCCAACGGCATGGAAAAGTCCGGCAGGCGAGTCACTCTGAACGAGACCCGGTTGCCCGGGCCGAGCGGCGAGCGGTCGGCGCCTGTCTTCAAACACGGGACGCTCAGTGTCAAGCTGTACGCACCTCGCAGGACGGATCCGCAACAGCCGCACTTGCAGGACGAGCTGTACGTGGTGGCGCAGGGGATGGGTTTCTTTGTGCACGGCGATCGGCGAGATCGGTTCGGCCCAAATGATGTCCTGTTTGCGCCGGCGGGCCTGCCACATCGGTTCGAAGAGTTCAGCGACGACGTGATGATTTGGGTGATGTTCTATGGGCCCGAAGGTGGCGAGGCCCCCTGAATCGTCCGCGCCGGCGGCCTCTGCCGGCGCAGCCTGCCTGCCGCCACCGCGATTTGACTCCCAGCAAAGCGCAGTCATTTATGGGAGCTCGAATTATGGGAGCGTGCTTCGAAGCGGCCCGTGGTCGTCTGAAACCTCAAGCTCCAGGCTGCGCGTACATCAAGGCGACGCGAAATGCCTCTTTTGTGCATTGAGTGGTAGATTAAACTCGATTTCCGACTTAAATTTACCACTCGATGTCAGACCGGGCGATTATGAAGCAGCGACAGGAGGGGTCGTGCGATGCGGACAGCGGATGAGCTTTGCAGCGCAATCGCCGAGAAGCAGTTTGGACTGATTGCGCGTCAACAGGCGGTTCGAGCGGGGATGTCGGCCGCCGGAATAGCAAGGCGGCTCGCCACGCGGCGCTGGCTCCAAGCTCTGCCGGGAGTTTACCGCTTGGCGGGTTCACCCACCTCGTGGGAACAGTCGCTCAAAGCGGCAACCCTCTGGGGCGGCGACAAGAGCGTGGTGTCGCACGAGACCGCGGCGTCGCTTCACGGCTTGAGTGCCTTCGGCGGTCGAAGGGTCCACCTAAAATCGCCGAGGCAGCTACGGCACGCAAACATCGCGGCACATCGCACGCGCTTTTCGGACTTTCGACCGGTGGTGATGAGAGGGATTCCCGCGACGAGCGTCACCCGTACTTTGATAGACCTCTCCGCGTCGCTTCCGACGAAATCCCTGGAGCAACTCCTGGATGAAGCGATTCGCCGACGCATGACCGACCTTGGCCGGCTCAAGGGTGAGCTGCGCCGCGTTGGCGGCAACCGGCGAGGCACACGGGTTTTGCGCCGATTGATTAAGGCTAGGGAGAGCAACGGGGAAAGGACGGACAGCGAGCTGGAAGACGAGTTGCTGCGACTCATTCGCAGACGGCGGCTGCCGCTGCCAGTTGTCCACTACAACGTGGTCGATGGCGACCAATGGCTGGGGGAAGTCGACCTCGCCTATCCACAAGCGCGAATCGCGATTGAGGTCCATGGACATGGGGTCCATTCGCTCAAGCGGGTCTGGGAAAACGACCAGCGCCGGGAAAACAACTTGGTTCGAGCCGGCTGGAAGTTGCTCAAAGCGACGCATCTGCAGCTCGACGAGGACCCGGATTCATTCTTCGAAGCGCTGAGGTCATTGCTTGAAACGACAAAGCGAAGCGCCGTTCGGCGAGAGCGCAAGTCGCAAACGGCACCTCGGGGCGACTGAGGCGGCCAAACGATGAGCGCTGCTGCTCGGACCGGTCGCACAGCTCGCCGCGGTGGGGCAGATAGCCGAGACGCCGACACGCCAATGCGACCGGGTAATCGGGGCGCGCTGAGCGACGACGGACGGACGACCCGCCATCAAGTGGAACCGGCGCGGGCGTTTTTCCTTCGGCACATGGGGAAAAGCGCCCGCGAGCCCGCGCCGGTATAGCGCATGGGCAAACAGTCAGGAGGCTGCGGGCCCGTTCAGCTGTCGCCGCGCCTGGCGCACCAGCTCGACGAAGCTGCGCGCCTTCTGAGCAATCGTCGCCGGCTTGTGCGCCCTCAATGCGCTTGCTTCGATCAGCTCTCCGCCGGCCGCCAGGGCCGAGGCACCCGCCAGAATGAACTCCGGCGCCGTTTCCAGGGAAACGCCACCCGAGGGCACTAACTGAGCCTCGGGAAATAGTCCCTTCAGCGAGGCGATGTATTTGGGTCCCCCAACGGCGGTGCAGGGAAAAACTTTCACGAAATCAGCCTTTGCCTTCCAGGCAGCGATTACCTCCGTGGGGCTGAGCGCGCCGGCGAACATCACCTTGCCTTGCGAGCGGGCTACCCCGACCGTTTCGAGATCCAATCCCGGGCTGGCGAGAAACTGCGCGCCTGCCGCGATACATTGGCGCGCCGTCGCAGCGTCGAGCACCGTCCCCGCGCCAATCAGCAAGTCTTTCCCTCTCTGATTTAAGGATTGAATCACCTCGATTGCTCCCGGGACCGTCATCGTGATCTCGACGATCGGAATTCCTCCTTGAGAGACTGCTTCGGCGGCCGCAAGTGCGTCCTCGCTGGATGCAACGCGAATCACTGGGACGATGCCGATCTCAACAATCCGCTGCAGAACCTGCGCCTTATCCATCGCTTTTCACCTCGGCGAATTGCGCTTCATCGGGCGATGCGCGCGGCGGCTCCGTCCATCACTTGTAGCACCTCGTTCAAGGTCGCCATCGATGTGTCGCCGGGCGTCGTCATCGTCAGCGCGCAATGGGCTGCGCCGGACTCCACAGACCACTGTGGGTCGTGGCCGGTCAGAGCTCCATAGATCAACCCCGAAGCGAACGAGTCTCCGCCGCCGACGCAATCAAAGATCTCCAGGTTGCGAGAGGTTGCCTCGTAGAATTGGCCATCGCACCAGCAGAGGGCGCCGCAATCGCTGTTTGTCGCTGTCTTCGGTTTGCGCAGATTGGTGGCGACCATCTGGAACGGAAATTCTTTCAGCATCGCCAGGATGGCTTCCTTCAGTCGTGCGACGTAAACATCCAAGGAATGCTCTTCGCCCCGTGGCATTTCAAAGCCAAGCGCGGAAAAATCGCCGAGGATGACGTCCACCAGCGGAGCAAGCCGGCGATTAACCTCCTCGGCTCGCCTCCTTCCGCCGGCGGCCCGCCAGAGCGAGTCGCGGTAATTCAGGTCATAGGACACGACGGTCCCGTAGCGCCTCGCTGCCTTCATTGCCTCCCAGGCAACCTCCGGCGCGGACTCGGAGAGGCCGCAAAAGATGCCGCCGGTATGAAACCACCGCGAACCAAGTCTGCCGAAGACATCGTTCCAGTCGACGTCTCCCGGTTTGAGTTGTGATACCGCGGTGTGGCCGCGATCGTAGCAGCCCAGAGGCGCGCGCACCCCGAAGCCGCGCTCGGTGAAGTTCAACCCGTTGCGGACCGCGCGGCCCACGCCGTCGAATTCAACCCAGCGAATCAGCGACTGGTCCACCCCGCCCTGATAAATCAAGTCCTGTATCAATCGTCCGATAGGGTTGTCCGACAGCGCGGTGGCGATCGCGGTCTCCAGGCCGAAGCAACGCTTAAGTCCGCGCGCCACGTTGTATTCGCCGCCACCTTCGTAAACGTCGAAGCTGCGCGCGGTCCAGATCCGCTTGTCGCCGGGATCGAAGCGCAGCATGACCTCCCCCAGGCTGAGCAGGTCCCAGCGGCACTCGCTCTTCGGTTTAATTGCTTTCAAGAAGAGAGTTCCATCATCGAGTGAGCTTCCAATCCGGTCATCTTCATATCAGCTCCCGGCTCTCGGCTGCACGAGTCCTTTAACGACAAAGGGTGGATCAGCTCACCGCGCACAGTGCCGCTGCTCCGGCAATGCCTGCGTCGGCTCCATAGCTGGCCTTGAGCAGAGGAATCTCACCACAGCGCTGATTAATCGACCATCGCGGTAGCTGCTCTTGGATTCGGCCGAAAAATGAGTTGATCAGCTCCCCTGCGCCGCCGCCGATGACAATCACGTCCGGCTCGAGAAAATCGATCACGTTGCCCAGCCACACCGTTAACAGGTCAGCTGTTTCTCGGAGAACCTCAGCGGCCAACGCATCGCCCGCGCGAAATGCGTCCCCCACCTGCTCCGCGTTGAGCTTCGCTAAATTGCCTTGGGTTAATTCACGCAGGATGGATCCGCGGTTGTTTTCTTCGAGGAGCCTTGCCCGCGCACGCTGGGCGATGGCCGGTCCGGAGCACATTGCCTCGACGCAACCTTGTTTGCCGCATGCACACCGCGGCCCGCGATAGTCGATCGTAATATGCCCGCCTTCCGCAGCGCTCCCCGTGCGCCCATGATAAATGTGCTCGCCGAAAACGATTCCTGTCCCAATTCCCGTTCCAATCGTCGCGTAGAAAATGTTTTGATATCCGCGAGCGGCGCCCCAGATCGCCTCTGCCAATCCAGCGGCATTTGCGTCGTTGTCCACTCGGGCCGCAACCCCGAACGCCCGCTCGACTTCGGCGGCCAAAGCAAAGTTGCGCCAGCACGGCAGGTTGGGAGGATTGATCACCACCCCGGTGCGCGGATCCAGCGGGCCGGGCGAGCAGATGCCAATTCCTCCCAGCCGGTTCCTGGCTCCCGGGTTGGCTTCGAGCACCGCATCGATCGCGCTCTTCACTGCAGCGAATCCCGTCGCGGCGTCAGCGGCTGCCACCATTGGGACGCGCGCCTTGGACTGCACTGCTCCGTCCGAGCTCACCAACCCTGCAGCGACCTTCGTTCCTCCGATGTCAACGCCCAGCACTACGGATTTAGACATGGCATTGCCCGATTTCTGTTCATACCCAATGGCTTGCTGCGGAGAGGACGAAAACGGCCAACACCAGAACCGCGACGCCGGCGCTCATAATGCGCAATGGTTGCTTTCCGGTATTCCTCCACTCGCCGGTGACAATCCCCCAGACGCTGGCAGTGATGACAATCAAAGACATGAACAGTGGCCAGCCCAAGACCGCACCGAGGTCGCCCAGCTCCACGACAGCCGCTCCGTACATCACTGTGCTCCCAAACCAGAACACCGCCATCGCCGCCGCCAGGACCCAGTATGAGCCTGTGCCAGTGATGGAGAATCGGTCGCTCGTCTTGTTCTTTCTCATCAAATACACGCAATAGACGAGGTTGGGAATACCGCCGGCCCACATCAGGGGAAGCCAGATGGCGTTTGGCGCCCAGAGCGTCGCGGTCTCCGTGCTACGGGCGGCATCGATCAGGGGGGTCCCGAATGCCACCCCAAAATTCACCAGTGCAGAGCCCAGGCCCGAGATGAGACAAAAGAGTAGACCCTTTCCAATCGAGCGATTGCTCCCCGGTCTCTGACCCAGCGCTTCCTCGCGACGACGACCGGCGACAGCGCAAATGCCAATCCCTACCAGCACCAGGCAAATGCCCAAAAGGACAGCGATGCCTCCGGGTGTCAGCACCCTCTCTGGATGCAGGCGGATGAGCGGGATCAGGCTCCCGACCGCCGCGGCAATCCCGAGGATGATGGAGAATGCGAGAGCAATACCGACCGCCTCGACCGCCAAGCCAAAAAAAATCTGCGAGATGCCCCATCCAGCACCGAAGAGCGCCACCATCGCTACAGGTCCAGCGCCTGCTTTCGCATAGACCGCCCGGATCGCTGGGACGGTGGCCAAGGTAAGCAACGGCGGGAAGAGGCCCAGCGCAAAGATTGTGTACACCAGCCAGGTGTTCTCCCATGCCCAACGGCGCGTAAATTTCATCGGCAGGGTGAAGCTGCCATTCATCCCCCCGGCGAGAAGCAGCAGCCCAAGTCCCCAAAAATTCGTGTTCATGTTTTCAGCGACGCTTCCCGAAATAAATCTTCAGCGTTGTGATTGAGCTCTTCTTTGTCTGCGCGTGCGCTTCCACACCCTTGAAGTCCTCAGGAACACCGTCCGCTTCGAGAAAGTCCGACCGGACGACCTTGACCGGAGTGGTTGGCAAGATGAGGGTGGACTGCGAGTCCAAACCCTTGGCGTCGTACCACTGGACTATCCAAGCCTCATCGTCTTCCGCCTTTTTGATCGTCGTCAAAATCAGATTCTTCGGCTTCAGTTGCACGAAAGAGTAGGAGGCCGGCCGACGACCTTTATGAATTTCCCCGACGATCGCAATCAAGGGGTTGTTGTACTCGTACCCGCGTTGGATGGTGTTTGACTCATCGACGCGGGCCTGGTGCGGATAGAGAGAATACTCAATCGAATGCTTTCCGCGGTCGGCGAGCGGGTCGGGCCATTTCGGCGAGCGCAGCAGCGACAGCCTGATGACATTCCCTTTGATGTCGTAGCCATACTTGGCTTTGTTCAAAAGGCTCACCCCATAGCCCTCGTCCGAGAGGTCAGCCCAGCGCTCCGCAGGGACTTCAACCTTGGCCTTCTGCCAGGTGTCGTTCAACAGGGTCGAGCGTCGAATGGAGCCGTAGGGGACCTCGTAGGTGGCGGCCTCGTCCTTGATCGCGACCGGAAAGGCTACCTTGAGCATCGTATGTTCCTCCCACCAGTCAACCTCGGTTCTGAAGTCGATGCGATCGAGCTCTGCGTACAAGCTGATGTCCTGAGTGAAGAACGTGCTGGGGAAATCCTCGGTGGGAAAGCTCTTTTTGACCCCTGGCTTGAGGTAGTCTCGCGTGGTGCGAATCGTCGTCCGCACCGGGCCTTGCTCGACGAGCTCGACCTTGCGTAGCCGCGACGGGTACTTAACCCCGGTCAAACCGACGTTCCACGCGTCCCACTGCGCGGGCGTATCCTCGAGCAGCTGTAGCTCATTTCCAGGTCCACTGAGAATCTCTTTGCCGACGCGTTTGTCGACAATGCTCTTCACCCAACCGGAATTCTGATCAACGTTGAGTCGAAAAAGACTGTTCTCCATCGCCGGTGGCAAAGCTGCGAGCGTGCCTTGCGACGCGCGCCCGGTCTCTTTGCGCATCTGAAAGACGCTGTAACCGACCGATGGAATATCCCTCGCCACGAAGATGATTGACCGTCGACCTTCTCGCTGCGCGACCTGCGAAGGGACCTCCCGTCCGCTTCGATCGAAGATTCGATAATTACTGGATTCGCCTTCCGGTAGCGGAACCGCCACCAAGTCGGTGCGCACCCATGATAGCGCATTGAATACGACCAGCGGCGTGCCAGCTCGGACGAATGAAGTGTCCACGTCTTTTGCGATGCGGTTGAGAGACTGAACGAGCTCGCGGCGGCCGAGCTCTTCGCTGTGAACGTATTTCCCAGCGGAATCGATGTAATTCTCGTGAATTCCCGATCCCGGCAAAATGTCATGGAACTGATTGAACAAAACGCCCCGCCACGCTTCTTCCAGCGCGGCGGAGTTGTATTCTCGGCCCAAGGTGGATGCCAGCGAGGAGAAAATCTCGGCATTGGTCAGCAGCATTTCGCTAAGGCGGTTGTATTCCTTGACCTTCGCCTGGGTGGTGAAGGTGCCCTGGTGGTACTCAAGGTAGAGCTCGTCAGACCATTTCGGGAGCTTGGTCAAATCCTGTTGCTTGAGCCAATCGAGATAAGTGCCAGTGGTGCCGTACTCGATGCGGGGAAACAGGTCGATCGTCTTCAGGTGCTCGATCCGATCGATCATTTCCAGCGAAGGGCCCCCGCCATGATCCCCCACCCCGAAAAGGATCATCAGCTTGCGGAATCCAGTGTTCGCCTCGAATTGTCGCAGCCAATCCACCAGGCGGAACGGGTTGTCGACTCGGTTGACATAGCTGAACGGGAAGAAGGTGAGCACCCGGGAGCCATCCGCCGCCTCCCACCAAAACACTCGGTGTGGAAAGACGTTGGTCTCGTTCCACGAAATTTTTTGGGTGACAAATGAATCGATGCCGGCGTTTGTGTAAAACATCGGTATATTACGGGTGTAGCCGAAGGAATCCGGGTTCCAGCCGATCTTCACCTCGGTGCCCAGCTTCTTTTGGAAATAGCGCTTGGAATAAAGCAGATGGCGCGCCCACGATTCGCCGCTGGGCAAATTGCAATCGGGCTCGACCCACATCCCGCCGAGAACCTCCCAGCGGCGATCCTTGACGCGTTGTTGAATGGACTTGAATAGATCGGGAAAGAATCGCTCCATCCACTCGTAATACACAGCGGAGCTCTGTGTATAGGTGAAGTCCGGCCGAGCGTTCATCATGTTGAGGACCGAGCTGAAGGTGTTTTTCACTACTTCGACCGTTTCCACATCGCGCCACAGCCAGGCCGCGTCGATGTGCGCGTTGGCATCGAAATAGAGGGTGAAGCGCTGCACGAAGTCGCGGATCGGTCCCAGTTGAGCTCGCACCGCCTTCAGCGAAAGATCGAACCTCTCGAGCGAGCCTTCTGCCAGCGCAGTGGTATCAACTTGGGCCCCCAGCTTTTGCAGCAAATCGTTCAACCGCGTGCGCTCGGCTTTGTCTATCTCGGAATTGTCGACGTGCGGGTCAGTCTTGGTGCGGGCGTTGGTCTGGTAGGTGTCGAAGCTCAGCAGTTTCTGGGCGACACGCAACGAGAGCGCGAAATCTTCTAATTGCTTTTGAGTTTGCTCGGCCTTTCCGAGCAACAGGTCGGCCTTGGAGAGGCGAACCGGTCCGGAACGGCCGACGCCGCCCTGACCTGGAGATTGAGATGCTCGAATCGCAATCATAAATGTTTGACCTGGCTTGGCGTCGTTGGTCAGCTCAACGTCGTGAGCACCGGGGGGTCCCTTGCTCACCCCATCGACCCAAAGCTCGCCGCTCCCGGAAAACGACAAGCGCAGCTTCACCGAGCCGCTCACAGAGTGGCCGAGCACGCGTTGTGGCAGCGCGATCTCCTTCCGAAACCAGCAGGATTCGAGATCGATTGGATCTCCGAGCTTAAAGCTCTTCCAGCTTGAGTCGTTGAAGTCCCGCCCGGTTGGATCTCCGGTGAAAGCAGACCAGTGTGGGTTGCCGCCGTCAGGCATCGTGCGCTGGAAGGCGGGACTAATCTTCCAATCGTCTCGGGAACTGCTGGCGACAGCCTCGAGGGTCTGCGCTACTCTGTCGACATTCGTTTGGGTAGCCGGGGAGGGCGCGCCGGGTACTGCGTCTCTTCGCACGGAGGAACATGCGCAGAAAACCAGCGCCAGCGCCGGCGCGACGGTAGCAAATGCCACCTGGCGACAGATCAACTTGGCCCAGCTGTCGGCAGAGCCCCTCATCGTTCCCCCCTCGGCAATCAGTTTTCAAAAGGCGCCGACTTCAGTCTCGAGTGCGTCGAGCTTACTGCGGAGGGATCTGCTCAAAGTAGAACAGGCCCAATTTGTTGGAGATGATCACGTCGAGGAAGCCGTCACCATTGACGTCCATGACCTCGAATTGCGTTCCAACGCCCGACGCCTGTTCGAGATCGATGTCGTAGCGGTCCCAGATGGCGCTCCCGTCGGAGCGGAGCTTGTAATAAACGAGTACTCCGGGTTCGCTCGCGCCCTCGCCGCCGGTGCCATGCGCCCACTTGCGCTTGCCGGTAATGAATTCCTTCAAACCATCGCCATCGAGGTCCTCGAACCGCGCGGCGTGACTCTCGGAGTACGGCATCGTCGAGGTGAACGGTTCGGGATCCATCGGATGCTCCAACCAGCCGCCGTCGGCGAGCTGCTCGATCCACCAGCGACCGCGGTTGTGCGGGCGCGCGCAGAGGATGTCCACGAGCCCGTCACCGTTCACGTCGGTCGCGAACATATCCGAACAACAGCTCTCCGGGTCCATCGGCGGATTGGTGTAACAGAAAGCCGGTAGCCAGTTTTCACGATGGAAGACCCAGGGGCTCTGAAAACGATCGGCGGGGCCCTCGTACCAGCCAGTCGCGACGATGATGTCGATGCGTCCATCTCCGTTGATGTCGCCCACGCCCATGCCATGATGATCTGTCCCGACATCGGGCGAGCCTGGCTCGCTGATCGCGGTGGTCACCCAGGGCTGGGTGGGGTCATCGCCGGGAACGGCCCAGACGAGCGTGTTCGTGCTTCCCAAAGTAAAGACGAGCTCCTTCTGATTTCCGTCTCCGAAGAGGTCCTCGTAGACAGGCCTCTCGCCGCGCGTGACCTCTCCAGGCGGAATGATCAAATACGCGTTCCAGTCCCGATCCTCGCCGGCGGGGTTCTGGTACCAGCGGAAAGTTCCCTGGGCTCCGTTCTGTCTAGGCAGCACGATCAAATCGGTGAAACCATCGCCATCGACGTCCCCTCCCCAATTCGCGTAACTGTCGCTGTAGTCGGTGAATGCATAGTCCGTCGGGGGCGAGATTCGATGTCGCGTGCTCACGTCTGGCGGATACGGATACCAGTACTGGCGCGTTACGATATCCAGCTGCCCGGTACCCCTGTTGTTGACGTCGAAAGCCGTAACACCCTCCGAGCGGAAGCGCCCTGGGATGACTTCGATCGAGGTCTTCGCGAACTGAATGGGCCCGCTGGAGTTTATCTCGCTCGATCGCAGGAAACTCGTCGGAGAATGAGACTTGCTGCACGAGAGAGCACAGCACAGCGCGGCGGACAGCAGAAGGCGAATGGAAGCGGAAGCGTTAGGCATCGTTGGCTCCGGTTCGAGGGGACCAGCCGTCTAACACACGTCGCGTGCAAAGTTAACCGGTCCCGCTTCACTCGGGCGGGGATTCACCTGGTGCATGTCGCGCCGAGTCAAGCACCTGACACAAGGCGTTTCGCTAGATAAAACGCGAGCGCCACCAGTTGAATCGTGCTTGACAGGCATTCACCCTCTCAGTAGCAACGTCGGATTCCTTGAGGGGGAATCCAATGCAACGCAACGTCACTCGCGAGTCGCCTTTTAGCGGCCTGCCTCGCATCGTATGTCAATTGGCCCTGGTCCTGATGGTAGCGTCGGCTGGATGTTCGGCGCCGGTGCCCGGGCAGAAGCTCGCCTCACAAGTCAGCGGGATTCAAGTCAACGTCTTGACTTGGCACAACGACAATGCGCTTACCGGACTGAATCCGAATGAGGCGATTCTCACTCCAGCGAACGTCAATGCGAACGATTTTGGTCAGCTCTTCTCCTACCCGGTGGACGGCTATGTCTACGCTCAGCCGCTCTACATGTCGGCTCTTCCCATTCCGGATCAAGGTACGCGAAATGTTGTCTTCGCGGCCACGGAGCGCGACAGCATTTACGCGTTTGATGCAGACGGCGTGCCGCCGGGCATTCTCTGGCAGCGCAGCTTCATCGACCCGAACGCGGGCATTGCCACTGTTCCAACCGCAGACGTCATTTCTCGCGACATCGTGCCGGAGGTCGGCATCACCGGAAGCCCGGTGATCGACGGCAGTACCGGCGTCCTCTACGCCGTGCCCAAGACCAAGGAAATGGTGCAGGGCGTCGCTCACTACATTCAGCGGTTGCACGCCATCGACGTCGCGACCGGGCTCGATGTCCTTCCGCCGGTCGTTATCGGAGACACGACCTTTGTTTCTGGGGCGTATACAAACGTCACCCCGATCTTAGTGTGCGGTAGGGGCGACGGCAGTGAACCGAGCGCGGAATGTCCAGACGGTAGGGTGGTGAGGTTCAATGCTCTGCGGCAGCTCAACCGATCCGCGCTAACCCTGTCCGGCGATCGCCTTTACATCGCTTGGGCATCCCACGGCGACAACCGTCCTTACCATGGCTGGATCGCCGCGTTTGATAAGACAACCTTGGAGCTACAAGCGTCCTTCAACACTTCGCCGAACGGTCGGTGGGGCGGCATCTGGCAGAGCGGGGCTGGGCTCGCCGTCGATTCGCAAGCGAATCTGTATTTTTCGACGGGCAACGGAACGTTTTCCAGAGATGCGGCGGATCTTTGCCAATTTGTGCCATCGCCCTGTGATCCCGCCTACGGAGACAGCGTCGTCAAAATTACCTCGGATTTGACCGTTGCCGACTACTTCACCCCGAATAACCAGGCCGCCCTTGAATCAGTCGACCAGGATTTGGGTTCCGGCGGGACGATGTTGCTTCCGGACCAGCCGGGGGAGCACCCGCATCTGATGGTGGAAACGGGCAAGCAGGGGCGCATCTATCTGATTGACCGCGACGATATGGGGGGGTACCGCCGTTGCGGCTTGTTCTGCGACGACGTTGTACAAATTGTCAACAACGGGATCACCGGCGTCCACAGCACGCCCGCGTTTTTTGACAATCGGGTGTATTACCAAGGGTCGGGCGACGTGCTGAAAGCCTTTCGAGTGGTCGACGGATTGTTGCAGACGCCTCCAGATCAATCGAATACCCGATTCGGCTTCCCCGGTGCGACGGCGAGCATCTCGGCTCTAGGCACCAGCAATGCGATCGCTTGGACCCTACAGACCGATGCTTACGGGAGCCGCGGGGCGGCTATCCTGCACGCATACGACGCGGTGAATTTAACGAATGAGGTCTACAACAGCGGCCAAACAGGTCTTCGTGATCAAGCGGGTGGCGCCACCAAATTCACGATACCGACGATCGCGAACGGCAATGTCTATGTCGGCACCGCAACGCACCTCAACGTGTTTGGACTGTTTCCTCCGAACAACACGCCTCCGAACGGAGATCCTTCGGACCTGTCCGGTACGAGCCCCTTGTTCTCGCAAGTAACTCTGTCCTGGACGAACCACGCGACCAACGCCACCGGGATCAAGATCGAGCGCTCCACGGACGGGAAGAGCTTCGTCCAAGTCAACACCGTTCCTCGCGATTCGACCATCTATACCGATGGTGGTCTAAGAGGAAGCACCGCCTACTTCTATCGAGTGCGCGCCACCAATCAGGTCGGCGATTCCGACTATTCCAACGTGGCTGTTGCGAACACGCGGGTTCAGCCGCCTACGCTAACCGCCGACACTTGTGTTGGGCTCGTCAGTCTGGCCTGGAACGCCACAGCGGACGGTCATTACGACATCGAGCGATCGCCGGATGGGATCAGCTTCACGACCATCCGCAGCGTTGATGCCAGCACCACCAGCTTCCAGGACATCGGACTTGCCTTGGGGACCTACGTGTATCGAGTAGAGGCATTCGCCGTCGGCGGCGACTCTAGCCTCTCCAATTCCCTCACCATCACGCTCGGCCCCATTCTGGTCGATCATTCCATCGGGTTTGACAGCCACTCTGAGCTCAACGAGAACGGCAGCGCGCGTTTTACCAGTGAAGGCGTTGCCAGCCTGAACAATCTGAGCAACCAAACAGGGAGCTTTTTCACCACGCAGCGCGTGGGCATCAGGCGTTTCAGCACCAGCTTTACCATCCGGCTTCACGAAGGGACTGACCCCAGGGCTGACGGTTTGACCTTTGCGATTCAGGGTGTGAATCCGACGGCACTGGGACCTGCGGGCGGCGGGCTCGGCTACGGTCCGGACAGAATTCCGGAGACGCCAGGACAGGGATTGGCGACTGAGAGAGGCATCCGCAACAGCGTCGCAATCAAGTTCGACCTGCACGACAACTCCGGAGAGGGCCCCAACTCGACAGGCATATTCACCGATGGGCGGTCCCCGACGATCCGTACACCAGAGCTTCCCGCGGAAATCCCAGACCGCTCGGTTGACCTGCGGGGAACCGGTATCGATCTCCAAAGCCAGAGCGTCAAGGAGGTGAACTTGACCTACGACGGAACCACGCTCACCGAAACGATTACCGATCTGGAAGATCCGACGTTGGTCTTCACTACGTCTTATTTGGTCGACATCCCAAGCTTCGTGGGCGCAGACACCGCATTTGTCGGTTTCACCGGTGCGACCGGATCTCAGTGGTCAATCCAGGATATTCTCACCTGGAGCTACCAGGAGAATGAGGGCGAAGACATTTCGCCCCGACAGCCGGCCAATCTCCGGGTGACAAGCGTCGACCGCTACGACGCCGATCATTCCAACATCACCATTGGCTGGCTGTGCAATGCATACACCGCCATCACAGGATTTTCGATCGAGCGGTCCAGCGACGGGATCGATTTCACCGAGGTCGGGAGCGTCAATCCCCCTGACACGAGCTTCACCGACCAGGCGCTCGCCGGCGGCATCTATTACTATCGAGCGCGCTCCGTCAATAACACGAGCGCGTCCGCTCCCTCGAGCGAAGACAGCGTCATCATCGGCGGCGGAGATCAGCCCACGATCGTCGATCACTCCACGGGGTTTGCCGATCACGGTGACCTCACCGCCAATGGCAACGCGACCTACGTGGGCAGCTCGGCCCGGATCACGACCAGCCCTGCCCATGGCGCCGCCGGAAGCTTCTTCCTGAACAACAGGGTGCCGATCAAAACATCCGCCACCACATTCAAGTTCCTGATCAATCCGGCGGTTGCGGACGGGATGACCTTTACCCTCCAGGGCAACAGCCCGACCGCGCTTGGGCTTCGGGCGGATGGGCTGGGATT
>DATFTC010000237.1:0-25775 GCA_035262305.1 Myxococcaceae bacterium
CGTCCCCCAAGCGTGGATCCTCCTAGCCTCCACTGCGTTCGTGGGCTGCTACGCGGAAATTGAGGACAGCAGTGTCTCGTATCGCCAGACCGATGTCTGCGGCACCCCCTCTGCGTGCACCGGGAACGGCGCGCCGCTGACTCTAGACAGCGTTTTCATTCCGGCAGTGAACGTCAATCTCGGCGACTCAGGCGTCCTTACCAGCAGCGAGTCAAAGCAGGGACCGATTACTTTCAATGGCAGCTTGATACTCAACAAGGTGACCATCACGATCACGGTGACGACGCCGCAAACGGCCGACTTCAGCGGAATCACGTCGGTCGATCTCCGTGCGGCGCTGAACGGCAACAACTGCGCTCAGATCGGCGATAACTGCAAGAGCGTCGCGAGCTACGATTCAACGCGCGACGGACCTGCCATTCGAACGCTGGTGATCAACGGTGTCGGTGCAAATCTTCTCGATTTCGCGAGCGGGAATAACAAGACAGTCAGGATCATCGCCAAGGCGACGGGAAACGCGCCAGCGCCGGTGTCGTGGAACGGAGACATTGACATGAACACCGCGATCAAAGCGCGCGGCAGCTTTCCATAGGCCTCGCCAGTTTCGGATGGTGACTTAGCGCTTTCGCGCCGCGCTACCGCGAGACCGGCGGCGAACGCGCCGGCGAGCGACACTGGCGGCCCGACCCGGGCGGCGACCGCGTCGACGAAAGACCCTGGCGGTGCGACGACGGCCGCGTCGACGAGGAAGGCTGGCAGCGTGACCGGGGCGGCGACCGCGCCGGCCAGAGACGCTACTGGCGCGACCCGGTCGGCGGCCGCGTCGACGAGGAAGGCTGTCAGTGCGAACGAGGCGGCGACCTCGTCGTCGCGAGACGTTGGTGATGCGACCCGGGCCAGGACCGCGTCGTCTGGGATCGCCGGCAGCGCGAGCACGGCGGCGAACGCGTCGTCTGGGAGCGCCGGCAGCGCGAGCACCGCGGCGAACGCGTCGGTGAGCGACGACGGCGGCACGAGCTCGGCGGCGACGGCGGCGTCGACGGAGAGGTACCTTGGTCGGCACTGCCAATAGGCCCGCGGCCGTCCTCACCGCAACTTCGACGATGCGCTGAACGTAGGCCAGTACGGGCTGCTGCTTCTCGCTCATTGCCACATTCTATGGCAACTCGAGCTGGCGAGTAAGCGTGTGGGCCGGGGTGATCTTCGGAACAGTCTTGTTGGGACGGGCGGTCGCGTATGCCGTCATGAAAAGTGCTCAACTCGAGACAAGAAAGCTTATATGAGGCGCCCCATGCGGCATCGCCTCAATCGCATCCAGACGCGCGCGTTGGTTTGGACTTTGTTGGCCGTAGGCTCCTGCACGCACCGTGTCGCGCCTCCTTCTCCTTCACCCGCCGAGGCTCCGGCGAATCTCGAGGGACCGGTGCTCGCTCCGAGCACTCCGGAGCTGACCGATGCGATGCGCAAGGCAAAAATCCTCGAATCCGTCCCCGAGCTGGAGAAGCAATTTGAAGCCTACGTGGAAAAGCAGAACCTTCCTGGAATGGCAGTCGGAATCGTGGTGCGAGACGAGATCGTCTACGCCAAGGGCTTTGGCTTCCGCGATCTGGAGGCAAAGGCGCCGGTGGACGCGGACACGGTGTTTCGCATCGCGTCGATGACCAAGAGCTTCACCGCGCTGGCCATCTTGAAATTGCGGGACCAAGGTAAGCTCTCTCTCGAAGATCTCGTGGCGACGTACATCCCGGACGCTGCCAAGCTCGCCTATTCGACTCGCGATTCGGCGCCGATGACGATCCGACAGCTTCTCACCCATTCGGCAGGATTCCCCGAGGACAACGCCTGGGGCGACCCGCGCCTGGACCTGTCGGAGCGGGAGCTTTCCGCACTCCTTCGGCGCGGCCTCTCGCTCTCCACGTCGCCGGGGACGCAATTCGAGTATTCGAACTTGGGCTTCGCGCTGCTGGGGCGGATTGTTCAGCGCGTCTCGGGGATGTCATGTCAAGAGTACGTGACTCGCCAGATCCTGCGGCCGCTGGGAATGGCCTCGACGACCTGGGATCGTAAAAACGTCCGGGAAGACCGCCTCGCGGTTGGTTACGGGCGAAGCACCGGGCCGTTTCAAATGTTCGTCAAGGTCGGACCTCCTCCGCCGACCGATCGCACCGAGAAGCAGCTTGCAGATGGAGCGTTTGCCTCCATGGGCGGGCTCTACACATCGATTCGCGATTTCGCCCGCTATACCTCGTTCCAGCTTTCCGCGTCGCCGCCGCGGGATGAGCCCGACCGTGGTCCGGTGCGTCGCAGCTCCGTGCGCGAGATGCAACAAATGGCGCGATTCAACGGGATGAGCATCGGGCGTCTACCGAGCGGCCAGCTTGGCGTGAGCGCTGGAGGATACGGATTCGGCTTCGGGGTTTCGGAGAACTGCGACTTCGATCGAGTGGTGACGCACGGCGGAGGGCTGCCGGGATTCGGATCCTTCGTCTCTCTCTTTCCTGAGCAGGGAGTTGCCATTTTTGCTTTCGCCAACGCGACCTACTCGGGTCCGGGAGGGTTGGTGGCGGACGTAGCGCGAACGCTCAAGGCGAATGGCGCGATGGAGAAACGGCGAATCCCGGCGTCCAAGTCACTCAGCGCTGCTGAACGCAATGTGCTGGAGCTTTTCGAGCACTGGGACGACCAGCGCGCTTCGCGCCTCTTCGATCGAACTTTTTTTCAATACAACCCGCCGAGCCAAATTAAATCGGCGCTCGAGGAGCTGCGAGCGCGCCACGGCCAGTGCAAACCGGTTGGCGCTCTCGAGCCGGAGAACTCTCTGCGCGGCAAGCTGAGGTTGACTTGCGAACGCGGCGAGATTGCTGGGGAGATTGCCCTCACTCCTGACAATCCTCCGCTGATTCAATGGGTGCAGCTGCGCAGCCGCTTACCGCCGAACGAGCGGCTCCTCAGCATCTTGGCTCGACTCACCGATGCGATCCAGCCGGCGCCGCCGGCATCCGTCGATGAGCTGCTCGCGCCATCGATGGACAAACAAAAAACCAAAGAGCTGCTATCGGCAACCAGTGCTCGCTACGGCGCCTGCCGGCTCAAACGGTGGATGGACAGCGACGGCGAGACATTCGCACGAACCGAGCTCAGCTGCAGAAGCGACCCGCTGGAGGCGCGCATTCGCATCGATTCGTCGGGGCGGGTCGAAGAATTCACTCTTCTGCCCGCACAGGATCCGAAGGCGAAGTGCCCGAGCTAGTGTCTATTTCCGCGCGCAGCTGCGCATAAAGCAAAGCGCCCCGGAGTCGCACGAGTCAGGCAACGAAGCTGGTCCGACGCGGCCGCCGCCGGAAGGCATGTACTGGGGGATGTAGAAGGCGGCCTCGTCGACGGATAATTCATCCGCGCTCCTGCCGCGGCGTGGCGATGGCGACGCCATTGACGCCGCTGCACGCGAGGTAAAGTCGTCCTTGCGATGTCGAAGCCATGTTTCGCACTACGCCGCCACCGGATGGGATGCTGGCTTCCGCAAAGCGCTGAGTGAGCGGGTTGAATCTGACGAGCGTGTTGGGGCTCACCCCCGACTCGCTGTACCAGACCTGGCCGTCCGGAGTGACGGCAATCCCGTAGGGCTTTGAGGTCGGACCGCCCGGAGAAGCCCACTCCTCGACTCGGCCATCCTGCGGGAAGAAGTGCCCGAGCATTCCGCGCGCGTAGTCGGAGTAGAACAAGGTTCCATCCAACGCGAGCGCGATTCTGCGCGGGCGAGCACCCGAAGGAAGCGCATACTCTCGGATTTCGAGGGTGACGGGGTCGACGCGCCCGAGTTTGTTGGTCCCGAATTCACAGAAATAAGGAGCGCCGTCTTTTCCGACGACGATTCCGTACGGGCGCGCCTTCGGCGTGGGAACTTCCTTCAGCCGCACTTCATCGCTTTTGGAGTCCAGCCGCCCAATCAGATTTCCCTCTTGAACGGTAAACCACAGCGTGCCTTTGGCATCGAATATCGGAGTGTGAGGGTCCTTGGCGCGCTCATCTTTAAGTGGATACTCCGTGACCTCGCCGCTTTCCGGGTTCAGCTTTCCGATGTAACCCCTGCTGTTGGCCGTGAACCAGACATTGCCTTGCTTGTCTACGACCAGCCCATGGGGACCGGAGTCGGGAGTCCGCAGGGGAAACTCGCGAATGCGGCCCGTCGTCGGATCCAGTCTTCCAATCTTGTTCGCCTTCTGTTCGGTGAACCAAAGCGAGTTTTCTGGGCCTAGCGCGGGGTCATGCGGCAGCGCATTTGGGGTCGGGAGCGCGTACTCCTTGATATCGACGGCCAGAGGCTCGACGCTCTTATCCGCCCAAGCGACACCCGTTCCCAAAAGCAAGGTTTCGAACAGAGAAAGGACGACAGGTAACTTTCCGATGCGTGCAGATCGAGTCATGCCCTTCAAATTGAAGCAAGGATAGACCCAGCGCAAGAGCGCCGGCATTGTTGCCCTGGAAGGCTAGGCGCAGAGTCGCATCATTGGGGAGGAAAAAGGCAAGTACTGTCTCAAACAGAGCACCATGATCTCGTTGCCGCGCGACTTCGCACCTTCGGTCGACCTGTACGAGCTGACGATGGTCGACGCTTACCTCCGGGAAGGGCTTACCGAGCCTTCGGTCTTCAGCCTGTTCGTGCGCCGGCTGCCGCAGGGGCGCAACTTCCTCGTCGCGTGCGGGCTGGAAGATGCTCTCGAAGCGCTGCAAAACCTCTCGTTTCCCGGCGAGTCGATTTCCTACCTGTCGTCGCTCAACCTCTTCTCCGACTCGCTCCTCGACTGGCTGCGCGCGTTTCGGTTCCAGGGGGACGTGTTTGCCATTCCGGAAGGGACTTGCGTCTTTCCCGACGAGCCGCTCCTGGAAGTGGTCGCCCCGTTGCCGCAGGCGCAGCTCGTAGAGACGCTGGTGATGAACCAGCTGCATGTTCCCACGGTCGCGGCGTCGAAGGCCGCGCGGATGGTCTTGGCAGCGGGGGCTCGCCGCCTGTGGGACTTCGGTCTGCGCCGCACCCATGGAATCGACGCTGGACTCAAAGTAGCGCGCGCCGCCTACCTTGCCGGGTTTGACAGCACGTCCAACGTCCTCGCCGGCCAGCGCTACGGAATCCCGGTGGTGGGAACCATGGCGCACAGCTACGTGTTAGCCCATGGCGATGAGCTCTCTGCATTCCGGGCTTTCGTGCGAGCGTTTCCAACCGCAACGTTGCTGGTGGACACCTATGACACGCTCGGTGGCGTGCGAAACGTGATCCGTTTAGCAAAGGAGCTGGGCAAAGACTTCAAGGTAAGTGGAGTGCGGCTGGACTCGGGAGACTTGGTTGTGCTCGCCGCCAAAGCAAGACAGCTCTTGGACAGCGCGGGGCTAACCCAGGTGGAGATATTCGCCAGCAGCGGAATCGACGAAAAAGAGATTCTTCGATTCGCCGAAGTGCAAGCACCGATCGCTGGATTTGGCGTGGGCGCATCGCTCGCCGTCTCTCACGACGCGCCGAACCTCGATATGGCTTACAAGCTCGTCGCCTACGCAGGGCAGGGGAGGATGAAGCTCTCACCCGAGAAGGAGAACCTCCCGATGCAGAAGCAGGTCTTTCGCGTTAGCCGAGGAAGCCGAACCGAGCGCGACATCCTCGCCAGTCACGAAGAACGGCTCGAGGGGAAGCCTCTACTTGTTCAGTTCTTATCTGCGGGTCGACGGCTGTCGCCTGCTGCCACGCTCGAGGGCGTGCGCGAGCGCGTCCGGAGCGAGTTGGCTCAGCTGCCAGAGGAGATCCGCTCCCTGGATACACCCTCGCGACCTTTCCATGTTGAGCTCAGCCCCAAGCTCGCGGCGCTGCGTCAAAGGCTCGCCTCCGAGCTGTCGGGCCGCCCGCTTCCGTCAGGAGATCACACATGAACGGATCTTCCACCGCCCTTATCATTGCCGACATCCAGAATGACTTTGCCCATCCTGAGGGCTCTTTGTACGTCCGCGGCGCCGAGGAAATATTTCCGGTGGTCAATGCGGCGATTGAATGGGCGCGTTCCACGGGCGCGCTCGTGGTGTACACACAGGACTGGCACCCGCTTTCAACGCCGCACTTCAAGAGGGACGGCGGCATATGGCCGGTCCACTGCGTCCGGAACAGCTGGGGCGCAGAGTTCCATGACTCATTGCTCCAGGTGCCGGGCGAGACGGTTCGAAAGGGCGTGGGAGGCGAGGACGGGTACTCGGCCTTTTCTTTTCGAGATCCGGTCAGCGGCAAAGTCGGCGAGACCAGGCTGGAGAAGCTCTTGCGGGCGCGTGGAGTGCGGGAGCTAATGGTGGCCGGATTGGCTCTGGATTACTGCGTCAAGGAAACAGGTTTGGATGCGCTCCGAAAAGGATTCGCGACGACGGTCCTGCTGGACGCCACGCGCCCGGTAGAGCTCCACCGAGGCGATGGCGAGCGCGCCGTGGAAGAGCTTCGGAGAAAGGGCGCTCGGTTTGCGACGGCGAGGGAAATTTCAGAGAAGCGGACAGGCCATGCCCCGGCGCTGCAGGGGTAGAATGAAGGTTCTATTCTACCTTCGAAGCCCCGGGATGGGGCAACGACCTGTCCAATCAGCGCCGCCGGACTGGGTCGGGTGGCCGGGGCGGTATTGAGCAATCCCTCGCTGCCGAGCGCTTCGTGCTCCTTGAGCAGCGCCGGGCACTGAGACCCCTCGAATCCGGCTCGGCGCTACAGCGCCTCATCAGTGCCGCGGCAAGCCACCATCTGAGACCGCCAGACCAGACGCAGTGGACCCAAGTCAGGCCTGTAACAACCTCTAGCCGAATGGCAGCGGCCGTTCAGTAGCGATCGACGCGATAAGCCACCCGTTAGTCGGGACGTTCGGCGACGGAGCCTTCGTCTTTCGCCAACCGCCGTTCCGAAGTGCAGTGGGGCAGGGTTTGGCATCTGGGCCGAATTTGGCACAGCCCAATGATTGCCTTTGTGCGTCGTGCAGTGGTGTTCAGATCTCGACTGCCGCACAAGGCCAAATGTCTATTTACATCCTTCACGGAAAGTGCAAGGAAGCAACGCCCGGTGACGCTGCGTGTGGATAAACCGCGTTTCGATGACCCACCCGCCAGCTTGTATTTTACGCACGGGCAGGTGGTGACGTTTCGCTTTCTTTGCAGCAATCAAGGCGGCTGTCAGTGATTTTTGATAATACATATGCAGTGGAAGCGGGCTGGGACACGGTTGTTGTTCCCATCCCCAACGGCATGGGGCGGGCCATTTCATTTCAAGCTGAGGTTCCCCCGCCTAGCAGCCCGATCCCCGCGCACTATTTCTTTCAACTGTACCGAAGCGACGACGTGCCCAACGGCTAAGCGGATTATCCGTTTGCGAGGTCGTCTTTAACTTTGCACCCAAGCCTTCGATCTTGATCGCATCGCTCGCGTTTGCGTCTTTGATGGGATTGCTGGGCGGATTCTTCCCCGCCATCCGCGCTTCGCGCGTCAGCCCCGTCGCCGCGATGCGCGACTAAATCCATCATCCCGAGCCCCTCGACTATGCTCGGGACAGGCGCAGCGCTCGTTTCGCGAACCCGAAGCAGGCAGGCGGCAAAACGACGGAGTCGCGGGCAGCCACCCACCTGCCAGGTGGTTATTTGCACCCGAAGGCCGATCGATACCCTTCGTGGCCCTGTTCCGCCGCGACGTGAAGCTGCGCGAGTCGCGCACGAACAGATACGTGAACCTGCGCGAGTCGCGCACGAACAGATACGTGAACCTGCGCGAATCGCGCACGAGTGCAGACCTGAATCTGCACGAATCGCGCACGAAATAGACCTGTTTGTGTTTTCAGTAATTGTAGACACCTAACTTTCTTGAACTAAAACGGCTGAGACATTTTGGCCTCTGTCTTGCTGCGATTGCACTTCAAGCGAGCCGTTTGCCCCGGAGTGCGCAATGTCGAAAAAACCTCGAATTCTCATCAACGCTCGGCGGGGGGACGCTGCTCTCGCGAGCGCTCTGCTCACTCTGTCCGCCTGCGCCTTCGATCCAAATGCGCCGCCAGCTCGGCCAGAGGGCGGCTCGATGGGGCAGGGCGCGATGAACGCGATGAATGCGATGAACGCAATGAACGCAATGAACGCAATGAATGCGATGAACGCGATGAATGCGATGAACGCGATGAACGCAATGAACGCAATGAACGCAATGAATGCGATGAACGCAATGAACGCGATGAATGCGATGAACGCGATGAACGCGATGAACGCGATGAACGCAATGAATGCGATGAACGCAATGAATGCGATGAACGCGCAGCTCGGCAATGGCTTCACCATCGGCAGCAGCGCAGTGGCACCGGTGAGCACGCTGACCACCAACGACCTGAGCCAACTCACCCCCGCCGAGATCGATGCCCAGTGCCCGGTGACCGCGCTCAACAGCTTTCAGCAGGGCGTGTGGATCCAGTACGTCACGCCCAAGTTCTCGGCGCTGATGAGCGTTTTCGAGAAAGTGGTTTATCCGAATACCGACAGCCCTTACTACGACGCGAACCAGGCTGGTAATCCCGGCGACGATTTGATCATCCCGGTCGACGACGGGGCGGGCCATCTGGTGCCGCACCGCGTGTACGTGGGCTTCTCCATCGCTTGCGGCAACATCATCGTACGCCCGGTTTTCCTGCGGCCGGCGATCAGCGCCGTGGCATGGACAAGCTGGAACGCGGAGCTGCGCTCCTACGAAAATGACCTCGACTACATGTGTTTGAAGTTTGTCGATCCGGCCGACGGCGTGTCGAAGTGGTTCTGCGGCGGCGGCAACCTAGCCGAAGGCCTGGTGGGCATTGCGATGAAGAACAACTCGCCTCGCACCTACCTTGTCAACAAATCGAGATGGGGTCCCAACGTTTGGGACCACCACTGGGAATTTCCGCAAGGCCTCGGCGCGATCTCCAAGCGCATCCCTCCGACGGAGCAGACCGGTTTTGCTCAGGACTACGCGTGGAACCTCAACCCCAATGACTATCACGCGGACGGAGCGTCGAAAGCCCTCGACTACATCGCGGCGGTCAACGTGAAGACGGAAACGAACCGCAACGGCGTCCACATCTCGCCGTTCAACACGACGAACATTCAAGACTATGCGGCGGCCCACCCCGGCTATTCGAGGATCGACTCCCGCGCCCAAGCGCGGCTGCACCCGTCCGAATTGAACCAAGGCGAGGTTGAGACGAGAAGCTGCGGTACCGGCGATAACAGCAAGTGCTTCGACTATTTTCAGTACATGGACACGCTCAGCAACGGCATCATCGGCAGCGGTCCCTCACCCGGGAACGGAGACTTCTACGGGGTCGTCGATCTGATGGTCTCCACGCAGTACGTCCTAATGGCACAACAGGGCGTGTGCTCCTGGCAGACCGACTGGAACTTGCCGCAGCTTCAATCCTCCGTCTACGCAAGGATCGTGGACTGGGCCATTCCTCCGTACAACGGTCAGACATCGACGCTGCGTCCGATCCGATTGCCGACGTCGCCGTATAAGATCGCGGTGGCGCGCGGAAGCAATGAAACGCAGCGCTGCCCGTCTTGGGATCTCTGCGAAGGCTCGACGAAGATGGGACCTCACAGCGCAATCTTGCTCGCGTACGACGACAGCTGGACACTCCTGCCTTCCAACGCCACGGCATTTGGTTACGACTCTCGGCTGCCGTGCACCAGAGACGGTCTCTCTCAGGCGTGCAAAGCGTTCCTCTGTGGACAGCCCGCCGTCGCCCGCCGAACGGACAACTCACAGGTGGACTGGTGGGTTTGCGCGGGCGACAATTGTGGGGCCGGGGGAGGCGGGTGGCAGCAGGCGTGCCAGGACACCGGCACCTGCGTCATCACCATGTCGGATCGGGATGTGTATGTCGTCAGCGTTCCGGTGACGCTGAGAGACCAAATCAACGCGGACGGGGTCAGCGTCGATCTCGACTGGTGCGTGGCCAACGCCGGCCTGTAGACAAGTAAAGTCAGCGGGGCAAAACGGCGGGAGCGTGAGCCCAAGCCCGCCCAGCTCTTTGGAGCCGGTGGGCAGGAAGAGCCCGGCTCGCTTCGCCTTCCCTTGCAGCTCCCGCCGGATTCGACCCGCGAGCTCAGGCGATTTGGCCGCCTCGTCCTCGCGGGGAATGACCTCCGATTCGACGAACGTGCGTACCCGATCCCGCAACGCCGTCAACGACTCGCCCACCTCGAAGTCGATCATGCCTCGCCTTTTCGTGTCCCGAGCCCGCCGAGGGGCTCGTCCCGAAGCAGCCGTGCCCGCTCGCGGAGGACGAACTTCTGAATCTTGCCGCTCGCCGTCTTCGGCAGCTCGCTGAAGATGACTTCCTTCGGCGCTTTGAAGTGCGCCAACCGGGACCGGGCATGCTCGATGAGAGCGCGCCCGGAAATGACCTGGCCAGCCTTGAGGACGACGAATGCCACGGGCACCTCGCCCCACTTTGGATCGGGCGCGCCGACGACCGCGACTTCCAGCACCGAAGGATGACTCGCCAGGGCGCTCTCGACCTCCAGCGACGGGATGTTCTCGCCGCCGGAGATGATGATGTCCTTCGCGCGGTCCTTGAGCTCGAAATAGCCGTCCGGATGGAGCACCCCGAGGTCGCCGGTGCGAAACCAACCGTCCGGCGCGGCTCGGCGCGTCGCCTCTTCGTCGCGGTAGTATCCGAGCATCAGATTGTTGCCCCGCATCGCAATCTCGCCCAGGGTGGTGCCATCCGCGGGGACATCGGCGCCGTCCGGCGAGACGACGCGCACTGTCTCGCTCACCACGTTTCCCACGCCCTGTCTCGCCTTGAGCCTCGCCTGCTCGGAGATCGGCAATTCGTTCCAATTGCTGCGCCAGTCGCAGAGAACGGCGGGTCCGAAGGTTTCGGTCAGGCCGTACAGGTGCGTGACTTCGATGCCCAGCTCGGCCGCCCTGGCCAGGATCGCGGGGGTCGGGGCCGCGCCGCCGGTGCCGAACCGAACCGCCTTGCCGCGGCTCGCCGATGGATGCCACAGCAGCATGGTGAGAACGGTCGGCGCCGCGCACAGATGGGTGACGCCGCCCTCTCGCAGCAGCTGCCAGATTTGCCCCGGATCGATCGCGCGCAAGCAGAGGTGCGTTCCGCCGGCCACCGTCACAGCCCAGGTGAAGCACCAGCCATTGCAGTGAAACATGGGCAAGGTCCAAAGGAACTTGCTGTCCGAGTCGAGCCGCATCTGCAGCGCCATCGCCAGCGCCTGAAGATAGGCGCCCCGGTGGTGATACATCACGCCCTTGGGGCGCGCCGTCGTTCCGCTCGTGTAATTCAGCGACAACAACCCTCGTTCGTCAGCCACCGGCTCGGCGATTGGAGCGGCGCGCGGAAGAAGCTCTTCGTAGGCTTTGACGTCGATGCGCTCCAGCCCCGGCATCTTCGCCGCCACGGCGCGGGCGCAGTCGTCGAGGGCCTCGTCGTGCAGGAGCACCCGGGCGCCGGCGTGACCGACGATGTAACTCAAATCGTCCGGAGTCAGGCGGGTGTTGAGCGTCAAGAGCACTCCCCCCGAAAGCGGAACGCCGTAGTGGGATTCGAGCAGCAAATGCGAGTTGCTGGCGAGGACGGCCACCCGATCCCCGGGTGCCACGCCGAGCTCGCGCAAGGCTCCGGCCATGCGCTGCGCCCGCCACCACAAGTCTCGATAGGTAAACCGCCGTTCGCCGTCGACGACCGCCAGTCGATCCGAAAAGACTCGGCCAGCCCGGCGTAGAAAGGCGGTCGGCGTCAGCGGTTCGAAGCTGAGCTGGCGGTCCATCGCGACCTCCGAAACCTCGCGGGACCGCGCTGCCGGTGCGATGCGGCCCGCCGGGCAGGACAAGATGACGCCGATCGACGCGCAGGTAAAGCCCCGAAATGAGGCCCTGGCCATTGAATTACCGACCTTTCCGCGTCGGGAACGAGCCTTCCTGAAACATCGATGTGACATTTCGGCGTTAACGCGGTCAGTCAACGACAAGGCCCCCGGAGAGCGCGAAGCATGCCGCGCCAAAAGAAGGTGAGCTCGGCGTTGATTCGAGATAGCCTCCGCCGCGCAATTGGGGTTCCTTTAACTTTGTTGGTATCCCCGTGTTAGCGCGGGATCAGGGGGTCTAGGGGGCGTATGAAATCCGCCTTTGTTTGTTTCGGGCTGAGCGCGCTAGCGGTCGAAATCGGCGCCGGCTGCATCGGGCGTTCGACTGAGACCTTGAGCGGTCCCGGGGGGGCGTCCGCGCAGCAGGCTGAGACGTGGATCTTCCGCCGGATCCGGCGGCTCAGCAATCGCGAGTACAACAATGTCGTCCGCGATTTGCTGTGGGACAACAGCCAGCCCGCGAGCGCGTTTCTCGATGACTCTTACGCCAACGGTTATGACAACGGCTCGTCCCTGCTGACGGTGCAGACGGATCAAGCCGAGCGCTACCAACTCGCGGCGGAGCAGCTCGCGCAACGCGCGGTCGAGCGGCATCTGGCAGATCTCCTGGGCGGTTGCATGCCGGCGTGCGGGGCTGAGGACCCGTGCGCGAATCGCTTCTTGCAGACTTTTTCAAAGCGCGCGTTTCGGCGGCCGGCCACGTCGGCGGAAATCGAACGCCTCAAAGGCGTCTATCAGACCGCGTATGACATTGGCGGATTCGCACTTGGCATTCAGACCGCGCTCGAGGCGATTCTTCAGAGCCCGGCATTTCTATATCGGGAGGAGCTCGGCGCGGGTCCGGCGGACGTCGCCGACCCGTTGCCGCTGACCGACTACGAGGTCGCTTCCGAGCTCTCGTTCTTCCTCACCGGCACGATGCCCGACGACGCGTTGCTCGCGGCCGCGGGCGAGGGGCGGCTTCGCACTGCCGACGATCTCCGGCGCGAAGGCGAGCGCTTGCTGCAAACGTCCAGCGCAAAGGCGAACCTCCGCCAGTTTTTCCACCAATGGCTGGCCACCAACCGACTGTCGACTTTGACCAAGGACCCGGCCGTCTATCCTGACTTCAATCCGGCGCTCGCGGCGAGCATGACGGGCGAGCTGGACCGCTTCTACGACGACGTGCTTTGGAACAAGTCCGGCTCTCTCCGGGAGCTGTTTACCTCCAACGCCTCGTTTGCCGATGAGGCGCTCGGCGCCCTGTACGGCGTGGGCGGCGCGCCTGGATTCGCCCCGGTGGTTCTCGATCCCGACCAAAGGAAGGGGATCTTGACGCGGGCTGGGTACCTCGCCGTGCATTCAGCGACGTCGCACTCCTCGCCCGTGGAGCGCGGGGTCTTCTTCCGGCAGGCGCTGCTGTGCACCCGATTGCCTCCGCCTCCGGCCGACGTGCTGCAGCGGGCGATGATGGAGCAACCGGACCCGACGAAGACTACGCGCGAGAGGTTCTCCGCTCACTCGACCGACCCGTTCTGCGCGACTTGCCACCGCTTGATCGATCCCGTGGGCTTTGGCTTCGAGGAATTTGATGGGTTGGGGAGATTCCGGTCCACCGAGGCCGGCAAGCCGATCGATGACAGCGGCGAGCTGATTGGAACCGACGACATCGATGGGGTTTTCCAAGGCGCCTCTGAGCTGTCGGAGCGGCTGGTGACCAGCAAGCAGTTCCAGGACTGCTCGGTGACGCAGATGTTCCGGTTCGCGATGGGACAGGCCGAAACATCGGACGACCGCGCGATTCTCTCGCAGATCTCGAATCAGTTCTCATCCGATCGCCCTGTATCCGAGCTGATCATGTCATTCGTCAACAGCCCGCTGTTCCTGCAGCGAATTCCGGAGGCGAACTGACATGCCCGCGCAAGCCATCGCCCGCCGCAGATTCCTTCAGGCGTTCGGAGCGGCTACGTTCCTGTGGCCGCTGGCAAACCGCGTTTTTGCCGGTCCGGGGACGCCGCCGCTGAAGCGCCTGGTGCTGTTCATGCAGAACAACGGCACCCAACAGGCGAACTTCTGGCCAACCTCCGGCTTCACCTCGTCGATACTATCGCCGCTGCTCGGCGATCCGCGCATTGCCCAGAAGACGAATCTGGTGAAGGGCGTCTACATCCCGCGCGACGCGCATGGAACGGACGGCAACGAGCACGACATGGGCTTCGCGCGGATGTTCACCGGCGAGCGGCTCCTTTCGATCGGTGGAAAGCCTTGGGGCGGAGGTCCTTCGGTCGATCAAATCCTCGCGCGAAGCTGGGGAATTGACTCCCTCGCGCTGGCGGTGCTGACTTCGGCCGTCGAGCCACACCCCAAGCCGGGGTACGATCATCGCAAGTCGTTTTGCTACTTCAGCGCCGGCGAGCACAAGCTCCCGCTGATCGATCCGTTCGTCGTCTTCCAGCAAATCCTACCCACGGTTGAAACCGACGAGGCCGCCCGCCAGCGCCTGCTGCTGCGAAGGAGCGTCCTCGACGCCGTGGCGGGGAACCTGGGCGATCTGTCCTCGGTGCTCGGCGCACAGGAGAGGCAGAAACTGGATCTACACCTCACCTCGATTCGCCAGGTCGAGCTGCGCCTGACTAGATCTCTCGAGCAGTCGCAGGTTCAGTGCAATCGCCCGACCCGGCCGAGGGACTTTACCCATGAAGCGCCGGAGCTTTTGGTGAACAACGAGTCGGCGCTTCCCGAGCTCGTGGCGGACATGATCGACCTCGGAGCCACCGCGCTGCGCTGCGGCCTGGTGCCGATCGTCACGGTGCAGTTCGGATACGGCGGCGGAAAGTGGCGGTTCGCCTGGGAAGGTATTGACATGAACTGCCACGACGACGTCGCGCACCTCGACACTTCGGATCAAGGAAGCACACCGATAAACACGGATCGGGTGGTCCGGATGAACCACTACTACGCCTCCCAGGTTGCCCGAATGGCTCAGGCTCTCGAGGCGGTTCCCGAGGGCGATGGGACGGTGCTCGACAACACGCTGATCGTATGGTCGAACGAACTTGGCCGCGGCGACCACAACCAGAGAAACGTGCCGGTCGTGCTGATCGGCAAGGCCGCGGGGGCGATCCGACAGGGCGGGCGAGTGATCAACATCGGCGATCAGGTGTTCAATCGAATCGGGTGCACCATCCTCAACGCGATGGGCGAATCTGTTCCCGGCTTCGGCGACGCCCCGACCTGCGGTTCGTTCCCGGGAATCCTGTCGTAGCCGGGTCGGTCGCGACCGCGAAGTCTCGGACCGACAAAGTCGCCGCCAGCTGTCCCGGCGCGACTGTTTCATGATTGGTCGTTCCGTTCGCGGGGATTCTGCTACGTCGGACCGAACGAGCTGTTCGCCGGGCAACGCTTGAGCAAACCCTGTGCTCCGGCATGACTTGGGGCTCCTTTTCGCCGCATCGCTTGTGGTTTTTCGGAGGCACGCCCGTTAATTGCGAAACCCTCGTGCGTTGCGGCAGCGTGATAGCCGGTTTGGTTTTGGCCTCGTCGAATTCCGTGGGCGCTCCGCTCGTGGTCACCACGGCGATGGACGATGCACCTCTGATCGCCGTTTCGCTGGCTCACACCGGCATTCGCCGCCCGAGCGAATTCGCCACCGAAGGCAGAGTCGAATACCGGTCCAACTTACAGCTCTGGATTTTCAAGCCCTTCGGCGGAGGGATGGCGAATTCGAACGGCACATTGCACGTGTTCGCCGGCGTGCTGATCGATTTTTACCTCTGGAGCTGCGTGGTGATTACGCCCAGCTTTGCGCCTGGCCTGTATCACGCGGGGGGTGGAAAGGACCTCGGCTCGCCACTCGAGTTCCGCTCGCAGATCGAGCTGAGCTATCGATTCCCGCGGGGCTTTCGAATCGGGGTCGGCTTCAACCACATTTCCAACGCCATGCTCGGGCGTATCAATCCGGGAATCGAGGCGGTCTCGATTACGTTCAGCACGCCGGGAATTCCTGCCCCAGGCGGGTAAAAGCTCAAGGACCGCGGGGCGCGGAGAGGCTCTGGCCCGAGCTGTCTGGCAGTCCCTAGACGGCGTAGGTCGAGTTCAGCTGTTTCCCCCGACCGAAGAGAAGTAGCGCTCCAGCAAGCGCATGAAGACCCGATCGTTCCGGTTGAACTCGAGGCCCACGCCGCCGGAATCCGATCGTTCCAGAATATGCACGACGCGCGCCGTCGTTTGTAGCGGCTGACCGTTAGGAAGCCGCACCTTCAGACCGACCTTTGACTCGAGCTCCGGTCGCTCATTGGTCCGGACGAAGACGCCCCCGATTGAGATGTTCATTGCCTGCTCGCGAATGAAACCGTGCCCCGTCTGGATTTCCACCTCCAGGCTACAGCGGTACCGGGTCGCTTGGCGCTTGGGGCGGATGGAGGCGTGGTTAACGGCTGCTCGTGGTCTCGGAGCCAGAGGCAGTGTCCCGTTGCCTTTCGACAAGTTTGCGAGGTGCTCTTGGAGGGCGCGAGCGCAAGCTCTCAGCTGCTTGAAAATCGAACGGCCCCCCGGTGTTGGTATCATGAATTGCGCCTTGAACGACTCGAGCTTGCTCTCGGGAAGTCGCGCCAACTCAATGAATTTCCCGCCAGACTTTTCCACTTCGGACCCAACCTCGGCCAACGTTTTTTTAGAGTAAAGAGAGAAGTCTGCGGCAAAGTGAAGACACACGATCGCATCTGAAAGCGTGAGCCCGATATTGGAGACACCCGTGGGTGGAAAGTGGTGGTCCAGGCTCTCGATCAACTCTTTGACAGCGCTCGGCGATGAGTTGGAGTCCCAGAGCAATGCCAAGGTAAATGTCGGTTTAGCCACGCAGCGCTTTCCCGCAGCGGATGATAGCGAGCAACGCCTGCTGCTAGAAGCTGCGATACGAGTAACCACCCGGCGCTTTGTGGGGGTGCATGTCTCGCAATCAACGACACGGAATTCGCTTTCAAAGGTCGTCGGCGGGGGTTGTTAGATCAGCTTGCGCTCCTGCCATTTTGCCCAAATTCTCTTGCACTTGCCCTCAGCTTCTTTGAGCGCATCCTCGGGGGACAGTGCGCCGGTGCTCGCTTGTGCAAACATGGTATTTATGACCCAGGTGCTGAAGACCTCGTCGATTGCCGCGGTGGCGTAGCCGGGATAGCCGACGTTGGTGGCCCAGTCCAGCGAGTCCGCCAACACCGAGTACTTATCGGCCGGCTTGCCCTTCGCGTCATTCGCGAGCAGCTTGGCGAGCTCCGGCACCTGATTCCAAAAACAGGGGAAATTGTAGAACTCGCTTGCGACAAATGCCTGCCTGAAGTTCCCAATGTAATCGACCAAGAATTTCTTGGCGCCCTCCTTGTTCTCGGAGAACTTCCAAATCACGTAGACGCCCATCAAATGCTCCAAACCTATTCGGCGGACAGGTCCTTGCGCGGCCTTGGCCAGCAGAATCTTGTCTCCGATTGGCATCTTGTTGTTCTCCGCCTCGCGGGTGATCGAAATTGCGTTGAGAACGAGCGACGATTTTCCAGCCAGCATCGCGCGGTTGTTCGACGATGGGTCCCACGCCAGCACCTCGGGCGTCATCGTCTCTTGATACAGCGCTTTGACGAACTTGATTGCCTCGAGCGTGTTCTTCGAGTTGAGCACGAGCCGGTTGTTCTCGTCTTGCTCCGAGCCGCCGAACGAGAAGAGGATGGCCCGCATCGCCATCGCGGTGTCGATCTCCGGGGATTGGCCAATGCCGACCGGGATTCCGGTCTTGTCCTTGATTTTCTTGCCTCCCTCGCGGATGGCGTCCCAGCTGTCGGGTTTGATGCCAACGTCCCCCCACAGGTCGCTTCGGTAGTTGATTGGATCAGGGGCGAAGCTGTCCGAGAAGCCGAAGTACTTCTTGGTCTTCGGATTGTATGTGCTTTTGATCGCCAGGGAGATCGGCTTGCCGTATTTGCGCTCGCACTCTTCGTAGATCTCACGATGATCAATGACGTTCTCTTCGTGCATCGCGGGCGGCGAAGTGAACATGTAGAGGTCGTGGCCCTTGCGCGCCGCGGCCTCGGCGGCACCGCGCGGATTGATCGCAGTGGCGGCGATGTTCTCGACAATGACCTCGGTGTCGTTCTTATCGCCCCATTCCTTGGTGTACTGGGTGTTGAACCACTTGTCGAAACCGGGAACGAAGTGGCTCCACTGGGCGATCGTCAGCTTTTTCGGCGGCTTCTTCTCTCCCAGCGCATACTTGGGAATCAAAAAGCCGCTGCTCAGTCCCGCCGCGCCGAGCCCGGCCGCCTTGATAAACCTCCGCCTGGAGAGTCGACGTGATTTTGCCATTGCCTCCTCCGAGCTTTGAGCGGCCGACAGCCTAGACCATAGGCGCACGCGCCGTTCAAGGAAAACGCGCGGACCTTGAACTCCGCGGCGACAACCGCTCGGCGTCGGAGGTGCTTGACCGCCCCGCCGCGGCTGTGTAGCACGGCGTCCGCACCCGCTGCTCAGCCTCGACTGAAGTTCACACGCCATCGATGAGGGGACACCATGATCATCCACGCCTTGCTGATAACCACCCAGGTTGTGCTCCGGGCCGCGCCGATTGCGGCGGAAGAAGACGAAACGGTCGACGAAGGATCGCTGCTCGAATACTTCGGATGGCTGACCGAGGATCGCCTCGGGCCCGGCAAGGGTCAGGGGAGCTTGTTGGAGGCCTGGAGCGAGATCCAGAAGATGCCGGTTGCTACTGGGCCGGGGGGAGCGATCTGGCAGCAGATCGGGCCAGCACCGCTGCTGGCCGGGACGACGCGGCTCGGCGGCCGGACGCCGTCGATTGCGCTGGATCCCTCGAGTCCGGGCACCATTTACATCGGCGCGGCGCTGGGCGGCGTCTGGAAGACTACCGACGCCGGGTTGACCTGGACGCCGCTGACGGATGATCAGCCCTCACTGGCCATGGGTTCCATCGCCGTCGATCCCACCGACCCGAACATCATTTACGCCGGAACTGGAGAACAGGACTTCTCCGGCGACAGCTATTACGGGGCAGGGGTATTGAGATCGATGGATGCCGGCGCGACCTGGACGCGCCTGGGAGAGCAAGAGTTCGTTTTGCCCACCGGAGGCGGGGCGATGATTTCGCGAGTGGTGATCGACCCTGTTTCTCCGAACATTGTTTATGTCGCGAGCACCTTTGGCCTATTCAAGTCGACCGATCGCGGCGACACCTGGGACCTGAAGCTCAGTGGCCGCTCGCCGCTCGCGGCGGTGACGGAGCTGGTGATGGATCCCTCGGACTCAAGCACCCTCTACGCCGGCGTGGGTGTTCCATCGACCGCCCCCAACAGGGGCATCTACAAGTCGACCGACTTCGGCGAGACCTGGACCGAGCTCGACACCGGCTTGCCGGCAGCCAACCGCGGTCGGGTCAACATGGGAATCTCGCGCTCTGATCCGCAAATTCTCTACGCCGCGGTCAACAACCCAGCCAGCTCAAACTTCATCCAGCGTCTGAAGACAACCGATGGAGGCGCGAGCTGGACGCGGTTGCCGGATTGCACCGGCTCGGGCTGTGGCCAGGGATCCTACAATCTCGCGGTCGCCGTCGATCCAAACAATCCCGACATTGTGTATCAAGCTGCGGTATCGATGTATCGCTCCTTCGACGGAGGCGCGACCTGGAATCAGCGATCCGGAGGACACGTCGACTATCACTACCTGTTAATCGATGAGCTTGACAATCTTTATATCTCAAACGACGGCGGCGTGTTCTTCCTCAACTCCAGCGATCAATTGTTTACTTTGAACAATGGCGTCTCGATAACCCAACTGTATCCGGGAATGGCGCTTCATCCGACGAACCCGGCTGTAGTTCAGGCGGGCTCCCAGGACAATGGCTCCGAAAGAACCACCGGCTCGGCGCAGTGGGTTGAAGTCTGCGGGGGAGACGGCGCGTTTCAGGTTATCGAGGGCGCCGACGGCGATCCGGACAACGTCTGGTACTGCTCCTCACAGCACCTCGCCATCCGAAAGACGATCAACGGTGGGCAGAGCACCTTTAGCGCGGTGAGTGGAATCACCGACCTAGCCGCTGGCTCGGCGTTCATCGCGCCGTACATCATCGATCCGAACAACTCGAGTGTATTGATCGCAGGGACGCGCACGGTCTGGCGGACGGAAGACGGCGCCGCCAATTGGGTGGCGAACAGCCCGGAGCTTACTTCGGGCATGATTCGAAGCCTGGCGTTCGCGCCCAGCGCATCTGGTACCACGTACTACGCCGGCACCAGCGCAGGGGAAATCTGGCGAACCACAAACACCGGCGCGGACTGGGCGCTCGTCAACGGCGGCCTTCCGTCGAGCCGCGTGGTGACGCATATCGCGGTCAATCCCCTGGATTCGAACATCGTCTACGCGACCTTTTCCGGCTTCGGAACCGGGCACATCTTCCGTTCCGTCGACGCCGGAGACAGCTGGGAGGATATCAGCAGCAACTTGCCAAATCTTCCCACGCCCGCGCTGCTCATCGACGCCTCAACGGATCCCGCGACTCTCTACGTTGGAACCGATCTCGGCGTTTTTCGCTCGCTGGACGATGGCGGAAGCTGGGAGCGGTTCAGCGCAGGCTTGCCCAACGTGCGGGTCGAGGATCTGGTGCTGAACCCGGTCACCGGCGTCCTGGTTGCCTCCACGCACGGCCGCAGCGCCTGGCAGTTGGTTTTGGGAGTTGGCCGATGAACGCGAAACTGAGTCGGAGGGATTCTGCGAAAGGCTTTTCGCTGTTGTCGTAGCCGCTACATCAAGTCCTTCTGGTGTTCCTTTACCCACTGAGCCGCTCGGCTCTTTATTCGGTGATCCTCGGGGGGATCGACGCCGGTCGGGGCGGCAGCGATTTCGTCGATCTGTTTTCTTGCCTCCGCTTTTTTATCATCGGCCAGCAGCGCATCGGCCAGGTAAAGCTTTGCGCGTAAATTCGTTGGGTGCTTCACCAGCGTGTTGGTGAGCACCTTGATCGATTGACCGACGTCGCGCTTGGGCCAGGGCAACTTAAAGAAGTAGCGACCCCACAAGACCAGCGGCCCTCCGTCGAGAAAGTCGCGGTTGATTCTCAGCGCGGCGAGGGAATAGCTGCGAAACTTCCCCTCGAGGCCCTGGCGAAGCGCAGTGAGGATTCCGACTCCCTCTGAGTAGAGGCCCAGGCCGGTACCCGCATAGTATTGGCCCTGGACTTCCTTGGGTCGAGCCTCCACCGCCTTTTCGGCGATCTCCCACGCCTGTTTGGCGACGCTGGCCTTCTGATCGCCGTCGGGCAGCCCGTCGGCCTCCCAAACCAGAACGGAGGCCAACCGCCAGTTCGCATCGTAATCCTTCGGATGTTTGGCCTGCTGCTCCTTTGTCAGGGCGGAGATTTCTTGCATTACCTTCGGATCTTCGCGCTGGTGCCACAGCCGATCGAAGCGTTCGGTCCAGCTCTCGGATGCCGGTGCGGCGGCTTCGGGTGCCGCCGGGGGCGTTGGCGCAGGTGCGGAGGCATCCGGCTTCGCGGCATCCTGTCCATTCGCCGCTAAAGCAACGAGCGCCGAAGAAGTGACGATCGCTACTCGAGTAAAACGCACGCGTTTTCCTTTCCCAAATGCCGCCTGGGCTCATTGCATATGAAAGCCGTGACTGACCACGATCGACTGCCCGGTCAGCGCATTCGAGGGGAACGAGGCAAGGAAGAGAGCACACTCGGCGACGTCCATCGTGGTCGTGAACTCTCCGTCGACCGTGTCCTTGAGCATCATTTTCTTGATCACGTCTGCTTCGCTAATGCCCAGCTCGCGCGCTTGCTCGGGAATCTGCTTCTCGACCAACGGCGTCCGGACGAAGCCGGGGCAGATCACGTTGGAGCGCACGCCGTGCGCGGCGCCCTCCTTCGCCACCACCTTGCACAGGCCGATCAAGCCATGCTTCGCGGTGACGTACGGAGCCTTGAGCGGTGCAGAGTCCTTCGACATCACCGAGCCCATGTAGATGATCGACCCGCCTCTGCGCGCCTTGTACATCTGTCGCAAGCACGCGCGGGTGGTGAGAAACGCGCCATCGACATGAACTGCGATGAGCTTGCGCCAAGCCTCCAGTGAGAGGTCGACGATGGCCGAGATGTGCTGATATCCAGCATTGCTTACCAGCACGTCGGCGGAGCCGAAGCGGTCGATGGCAGCGGCCACCCCGGCCTCGACCTGCTGCTCATTGGTGACATCCATCGCGACCGCCATCGCCGCGCCGCCGGCGCGTTCGATTTCGCTCGCGACCGTCTTGCCTTGCTCGACCGAGAGATCGGCGATGCAAACCTTCGCTCCTTCGCGGGCAAACGTTCGAGCGATCTCCCGGCCGATGCCGCTGGCGGCTCCGGTGACGACTGCCACTTTGTCTTTCATTCGCATCTTCAGCCTCCATTACAAGGGTCGCTTGAGCCAGCGGCTCAGTTCTCCGACAATGCCGCGGCGGAACGTGAGCACGCAGACGACGAAGATAAGGCCTTCGGTTACCGTGAACCACGCCCCGAGCTGCGCCAGGTAATTCTCCAGCGTGATGATGACCAAAGCGCCTGCTACCGGCCCGAAGATGGTGCCCATGCCGCCGAGCAGCGTCATCAGGATGACCTCTCCCGAGGTTCTCCAGTCCACGTCGGTCAGCGAGGCAAGCTGAAAGACAATCGCCTTCGTTCCGCCGGCGAGCCCGGAGAGCGCGGCGGAGAGGACAAACACGATGAGCTTGTAGTGGTCCGGCTTGTATCCCAGGGAAATCGCGCGCGGCTCGTTCTCTCGAATCGCTTTCAGCACTTGGCCGAACGGCGAGTGGATGGTGCGATAAATGATCAGGAAGCCAGCGGTGAAAATGGCGAGCACCACGAAATACATCGTGGTCGTATCCTGAAGATTGAGAATGCCAAACAGCCGACCGCGCGGCACCGCCTGGATCCCGTCCTCGCCGCCGGTGAAGGGCGCTCGGAGATAGACAAAGTAAGCCATCTGCGCCAGGGCCAGCGTGATCATCGCGAAGTAGATGCCCTGTCGACGGATGGCGAGCACACCGACGACGGTGCCGATCCCCGCCGCCACTGCGGTGCCGAAGAGGATCGCCAGCTCCGGAGGCGCTCCCCATACCTTCGCGGCGTGCGCAGCGGCGTATCCCGCCGACCCGAGAAACAAAGCATGGCCAAAAGAGAGCAAGCCGACGTAGCCGATCAGGAGGTTGAAGGCGCAGGCGAACAGGGCGAAGCAGAGCGCCTTCATCAAGAAGACGGGATAAACGACAAAGGGCAACACCGCGAAAATTGCGATCATCGCGGCGATCGGAGCTTTCTGGCCCCGAAAGGTAGTTGCCTTCAGCTCGGCGCGCGGTGCCGCTTTCACGGTTGTCATTTCACTGCGCTCTTCCGAAGAGGCCGCCCGACTTTACGAGCAATACCAGCGCCATGATGACGAAGACGACCACGTTGGACGCCTCGGGATAGAACACCTTGGTGAGCCCTTCGATCACGCCGAGACCGAAGCCGGTGACGATCGAACCCATGATCGAGCCCATGCCGCCGATCACCACCACCGCGAACACGACGATGATCATGTCGCTGCCCATGAGCGGGTTGACTCGGTAGATCGGCGCGGCCATCACTCCAGCCAGTGCCGCCAGACCAACCCCCAGCCCATAGGTCAACGTCACCAGCCGCGGGACGTTGATTCCGAATGCCTGGACCAAGTTCGGGTTTTCGGTCGCAGCTCGAAGGTACGAGCCGAGCCGGGTCTTTTCGGTCGTGTACCAGGTGACGAGGCAGAGGATGAGCGAAAATCCGATCACCCATGCGCGATAATTCGGGAGGAACATGAACCCCAGGTTCACGCCGCCTGTCAGCTTCTCCGGGATGTCGTACACCTCGCCGGACGAGCCAAACTGGTTGAGAAATAGTCCCTGGATGATCAGTGCGAGCCCGAACGTAAGCAGCAGGCCATACAGCGGATCGAGGCCGTACAATCGCTTTAACATTGTTCGCTCGATCGCCATGCCGAGAAGTCCGACGACCAAAGGCGAAATCACCAGCGCTCCCCAGTAAGGGATGCCGGCGTATTGAAGGAGAAACCAGCCAACGAACGCGCCCGTTGTATAAAAGGCGCCGTGCGCAAAATTCACGATGTTGAGCAGGCCGAAAATGATTGCCAGGCCCAGGCTGAGCAGTGCATAAAATGAGCCATTGATCAATCCGACGAGCAGCTGCCCGAGCAAGGCCTGCAGAGGAACGCCGAACACCGTGGTCACGCCGCCCCCACTCGATCAGCTCTTGGCGAGGGGGCACTCGCTGCCGGCGAGCGGGCGGAAGGCGTCACTGGCCGGGATTTCCTGAATGAGCTTGTAATAATCCCAGGGCTTCTTCGATTCGGAGGGCTTCTTCACTTCATAGAGATACATGGGATGAATCTTCCGCCCGTCGATGCGGACCGTCCCCTTGCCAAAGAGCGGATCGTCGGTGGGCAACTCCTTCATCTTTGCTACCACGGCCTTGCCGTCTGCGTCGCTCTTCAGCTTCTGCACCGCCTTCAGATAGTGCAACACCGCCGAGTACACGCCCGCCTGAACCATTGACGGCTCGCGCCCTTTGTTCTTATCTGCAAAGCGCTTCGACCATGCGCGTGTTTTGTCGTCGCGGTCCCAGTAGAAGGATTCGGCGAGCTGCAGACCCTGAGCAGTTTGAAGCCCCAGCGCGTGTATGTCGTTGATAAAGACCAACAGGCCGGCGAGCTTCTGGCCGCCCTTTACGATTCCAAACTCCGAGGCCGCCTTGATGGAGTTGATCGTGTCGCCGCCAGCGTTCGCCAATCCGATAATCTTCGCCTTCGACGATTGAGCCTGCAAAAGGAACGATGAGAAATCAGAGGCATTCAGCGGGTGCTTGACCGAACCGAGCACTTTGCCGCCATTGGCCTTGACCACCGTGGTTACGTCGCGCTCGAGTGCAGTGCCGAACGCGTAATCCGCGGTCAGGAAGAACCACGTGTCGCCCCCGGCCTTGACGATGTATTTCCCAGTACCATTCGCGAGTGCCCAGGTGTCGTAAGTCCAATGGATGGTGTTGGGAGAGCAGGATTTGCCTGTGAGGTCCGAGGTCGCCGCGCCCGAGACTAGAAACACTTTGTTCTTCGTTTTTACTAGCTCGTTGACGGACAACGCGACGCCCGAGTTCGGCACATCGACGATCACATCGACCTTGTCTACGTCCAGCCATTGCCGGGCGATGTTGGAACCGACGTCGGCCTTATTCTGATGGTCGGCGAAGATCACCTCGACGGGCGTCCCATCCACTTTCCCGCCGGAGTCCTCGACTGCCATCTTCGCTGCCAATACCGAGCCCTGTCCGCTCAGGTCAGCGTAGAGCCCGGATTGATCGTTGAGGACGCCTATCTTGATAACGTTGTCGCTCATCTGCGCCTGCGCAGCGCCGGCAAAACAGGACAGAATGAGCACTGTTTTCAGGCTGCATTGGTTAATCATCTTCGCGTCTCCTTTTCGTGAGTTAAAATGGAAAGGACATCCTTGTTACACTCCGAGGTAACTTCGAAGCTTGCCCATATTTGCCTCGAGCTCCGAATTCAAAATCATGTCGATCATCTTGCCGCGCTCCATTACGTAGTGGCGGTCGGCGATCCTCTGCGCAAAGCGGAAGTTCTGCTCCACCAGGACGATGGTGAAGCCCTCTTGCTTGAGCCGGCGGACGGTCCCGCCGATCTGCTGGACGATCACCGGTGCAATCCCCTCGGTCGGCTCGTCAAGCAAAAGAAGGCGCGCCCCGGTCCGCAAGATGCGGCCGATGGCGAGCATCTGCTGCTCCCCGCCGGAGAGCTTGGTGCCCTGGCT
>DATFTC010000238.1:0-10218 GCA_035262305.1 Myxococcaceae bacterium
CAATTGCGTTCAAAGTCGAGTTTGATGCTCTCGAGCCAAATCAGCTCTCAGTCAGGCCGAGGAACAGTGCCAGTCTTTGGTCGATAGCATCCACGAGGCACTCGATGAGCCTACGCGGGCACGAGAGGAGTACCAAGCAGCGGTGTCGCTGCTTGAATCGTTGGTCAATAAAGTTCCAAGACGCGTTTTCGAGCGCAGTCTCTTGGCCTACGCATACGCGGGACTTGGACGCAAGGAGAATGCATTGAGGGAAGCACGGCGCGCAGTAGAGCAACTGCCGATTTCGAAGGATGCGCTTCTTGGGGCCGATATTGAGATCGAACGGACCGCGGTGGAAGCTCGAGTCGGCGAGACAGACGCGGCGATCGAGCACATCCGCCATTTGTTATCAATCGCGTCCTGGCTCTCTCCGGGCCTGCTGCGCATTGACCCGAGATGGGCCCCGCTGCGCAACGATCCGCGCTTCCGGAAGTTGGCGGAGCTCGATCAACAATAACCAGATTGGTTGAGATCGACCTCGCGCTCGAGCTCTTGATGCAGATGCCGTCACCAGGTGTAGAAGGTTTGCCAAGCTGGATTGAAGTAAGCACCGTCGACGTCGCACCAGCAACCGTCCTCGTCGCCGTCAGGACTGCAGGCGCCGAGCGCGAATCCGCCGCCTCGATCGTAAGCGTAGTGGATGGACGACGCGAGGCGCTGGGCTAGCAGGGAGAGCTCAGGATCCGGAGCGTCGGGCAACCGGGCCCAGGCAAAACCGAGGCGACCAGTGGGATACGGGTACGAGTCGGCAAACGCGCGCGTGGCATACACCTGAGCTGAGACATGAGCCTGCATCGCGTCGAGCGGAATTCGGGTATTCCCATAGCCGGACGACGAGAGCCACACGGCGTTCATCAGCGGCACGAAGCTGCGTTCGAGATACGAGGCGGCCGACCTGGCGACGGGCGAAACCTCGGCCAGGTTGGCGACGTGCTCGGTAAAGTCATTGATAAAGGAGGCGCGCGTATCCAGGCTCTCCGAGCCCACGCAGACATAGTGCGGATCGGAGTAGACCTCTTGAGCCCACCACCGCGCGGCGCCGTCTACGTCCAGCCAGAACGGCTCGTCCTCGATCCAGTTTTCGAGGTTCGGCTTGTACACGGAGAGGTTGATGGTGCCCTGGCCCAGGCCGACGATGAACACCGCCCCGCTCGAGGGGGAGAGGTCGCCCGGTCCGTCGTACAAGCCGCGCACCACGTCGCGCACGTCTTGTCGCACCGCGCTGCTGAATCGCACTGAAGAGGGTAGCTCGTTGATCGCCCAGGTGTCTCCGGCATCGACGTCGTAGCCGGCCGCCGCCATGCGGCGCCGGAACTCGACGCCCTTCTCGTAAGGAGTGATCGAGCTCACCTGCGACCAGCTCGCCCAGTGGAACTCCGCCATCGCGTGAAAGGCTGGGCCGCGAGCGCGCATCTGCGCTGCCACGCCAGCGCGCGGAAACGTCTTGTCGCTCGTCGGGGCGGGGATCGAGATGTAGTAATTGGCGCAAGGAGAAGGGTCGGCTTGCAGCGGATCGGCCAACAGGTTCCAGGCGGACTGCGTGTAGAAGACGACTTCCACCGGGAAGGGACAACACCGTCCTGAATCATCGTCGGCCTGCTCGCCGGATCGAGCCCTCGATCCGGAGCGGGTGCCACCGGCCCCTTGCGGAGCAGAGGAGTTGCCGCATGCGACTGCGCTCGCCAATGCCAGCGAGCTCAGGAAGATCTGCAGATGAATTCGCTGAATCATTTGCTGCCTCGCCTTGCTGCGTTGTCCGAGGAACGGCGGAGCATCGCACGATTGCGTCCCGACCTCACGGGGTCACGGCACGATTGCGCCCTGACCTCACGGGGTCACGGCCAACCCGGCCCGCCGTGCACCAGCCGGCGCGAGCAAGAGCGCACGGGATTGTCGGCGGCAACGACCGTCGCGGGGCACGAGCCGTCGAGCCAAATCGCTGCCCCGCGCCCAGCCCGGCGAAGTTCGATCCGCAGCTTTTGCAAAAAACCTATCGAAAACCGTAGATTTTCTGCAAAAGCTCTCGCGAGACAGGCTGCGCCCGTGGAACTCAGCACTTGCATCACCGCGAGGCGCTGACTGCGCGCTGCTTCTGGATACCACCCACAACGCGCTTTAGCCTGGTACCGGCCGGAATTGTTTCATTCTTGTCGACACTGTTGATCAGGGCAATCTCGTCGACAGGCACAGACGAAGGGTGCTGCGCCACAAATTCGGCCAACGTCATTGCTCGCCCGACCGTAACGATTTCCACACGGGCGGGATGCACGTTCAGCGCCTCCGGTTCGGTCAGCGCGCTGAAGGTCGAAATCGCTCGCTGGAAAGTAGCATCGTAGGTAAACAGCTTCTCCGGCACCGTATATCCGAGCAGCGCGTATGTTTTCCCGTCGTACGCTACAAAGGCGACTGTTCCAGCCAGAGTTCCTTGCTTCGTTTGCGCCTCGAAATAACTCTCGACGGCGGGAAAGCCGCTAATCGTCACCCGCTTGGTGTCCAGCGCCTCAATTCCCTTCGAAAAAAACTTTTGTGCCGCCGCCTCGGGTGACGCGTCCCCCGCCGGCGCCAGCTCGAAGATGGCATCCTGCTTCGGGCTGATTCCGGCGACGGCGTGAGGCTGGTTCTGCGTCTTCCAGTCCGGAGGAAAATCAATTCGCAATTTCAACTGCGGATGGAGGAATGAATTGCCCTTGAAAAATCCGTGGCGGGGATCCTCCCCGTAGATGAGCCCGTTGATCCGGTCCAGGTATGAATCGCGGTTGACAGTCAAGCGAGAGTAATCGACGTTTACCTTCGCGAGGCGCTGCTCAGTGCTTTTGAGCCGGTTCTCTGGATCGGGGTGGGTGGCGCGCCACTCCGGAAGCTTGCCGCCCTTGACGGAATTGCTCACTCTCTCGAGCGTGACGAACAGGTCCTTCATCAGCCGAACGTCGTATCCGGCTTTAAGCGCGTAACGAAAGCCCAGCTCGTCGGCCTGATTTTCGTCTTCGCGGCTGTACTTCAAGAACAGGAGCGACAAGCCGGCCTGCGCGAGCTGCCCGACAGCCGGACTGAGCACCGAGCCGATCCCGATCCCCACCTGCGCCAGCTCCTGTTTGCTGAGCTGATTCACCGAGTGACGCGCCGCCACGTGCCCGATCTCGTGGCCCATCACCGTGGCCAGCTCCGCCTCGGAAGTCATGTACGCGAGGATTCCTCGGGTGACGAATACCGGCCCGCCCGGCAACGCAAATGCATTGACCGATGTGTCCTCAACAACGTGGAATTGAAACGGGACATTGGGCCGATCGGAAACGGCGGCCAACTTCTTGCCGAGCTCTCCCACGTAAGCCTCAAGCTTGGGGTCGTCGTACAAACCGATCGTCTGGGTTACCTCCTCGGCCGCCTGCTGGCCCATTTTGATTTCTTCGGATTCGGAGATGAGGTTGAGCTGCTGGTGCCCGGTCGCCGGATTTCTCACGCAACCGGCCGCTGCCAGGCTGATTGCCACTAGGAATCGGAGTGCCATGTACGCCCTCGACAGCTATGTTCTTCGGCTAAGATAGGTCTCCGACGCTGAACGGCCGCCAAGGCGTGCCTTGGGCAACCTTTCACGATCACTCCTGGCTCGACTTCTTCGTCGGTGCCTTCGTTCGAGCGCATGGGGACGAAGCTAACCTCTAAGATGCGTAGACGCCACAGCGGCCTGCCGCTCAAGAGTTTGTACGAGGATGGCTACGCCACTTCGAAGGACAACGTCACGTTCCCGGGCGAGGCCGCACCGGATTCGAGGCGCTCCGCGACGACGGGCGTTGACGACTGCAATTCGCCGCTCCTCAGCGTCGTCCGCCTTGGGGCACATTTCGAGAGCGGCAGTTTGCGTGCAAAGAACCACCTGGAGGGTGGTGGAATGCACGCCAACGGTGGCCGGAGGCTCGGCCACTGACGCCTTCGAGTTCTCAATGCGCTTGTGCCCTCAGGACCCTGAGCACTAGTTTCTCGACCGATACCAGGTAGAGAGGTGCTTCATGAAGGCGGTCTTTGCAGTGGCATTGTCAGTGCTGTTGTGCGGAGCCGCTCTCGGTATCGCGTCGCAGAGCGCCGGCGCGAACGAGCCGGGGCTCATGGCGATGTCTGCCCGTCCGGGCAAGCCGGTCATCGCGCGAGCGTGGCACGGCAAGACGCGGAAGGCCAAGGCCGACGAGTACGAGCAATACCTGACCGCCGCGATCAAGAAGTTCCCCACGATAAAGGGCAACCTCGGCTACCAGGTGATGCGGCTCGACAGTTCGCTCGATGCCGACGAGTATGTCGAGTTTCAAGTCATCTCGTATTGGGAATCGCTCGACTCCATTCACGCCTATGCCGGTGCCGACGTCCGTCGCGCGCGTGACCTGCCGCGCGACGACGAGTTCCTCGTTGGAAAGGAGGCCTTCGTGCGCAACTACGAGCTTAGGGTGAACGCGATCCGACCATAATCGACAACTACTCCATCCTTCCCCCGTACCATGCTGCTCGACGTAGCGCGCAGCTCCTACTTCTAAAGAGCACGTTTGCCGTTCGGCGAAGCGAGCCCGAGGCAGCGGCAGAAGGCGTTTGCCATTCGCATTTGGTCAGGTTGGTTTACTAGCGTCGCCAATTACGCTGCCCGTACGCGAATGTTTCCGTGCTTCGCGTTCGCTCGGCGGCTCACCCGGATCTCTATGTCATTGCCCAGCGCAGCGAGGAACTCCAGCAGCCTCGCCACGGAATATTCGTCAAAGTGCCCTCGGATTAGTTTGGAGACTCGCTGCTGGTCGATCCCCATGCGTATGGCTGCCTCCGTCTCTCGGGCACCTGCGCGTTGTATGGCGCGACAATTAGAAGCGTCCAGGCAACCATTGCGAGAGATGCCGGATTTGACCAAGGTAGCGGGTGGTGGGACTATGTTTTCGGAAATAGTTATCGATTGCATTGCATGGACGACTACAGCCGTCACCACGAACCATATTACGCCTCGCTGCCCGGAAACTGGCGGTAATACAGACGGCGCCGATTGTGTGACGATCATCCTTCAAACGACAACCAGTGCCTGAAATGAATGGCACAACCAAGGCGCGCAGTCATTGGTTTTCACCCGGCCGGTGGCCGCTCGCCTTGGCGTTTGCCATTGGCGTGGTTTCGGCAACGCTCTCGCTGATATCCAATCGCCTTTGGGGCACCCGCTCGTTGGGTTTTCCATCGAGCTGGTTTCTGTTCGTCCTGGTCGGCTCGGCGGTTTTTGCTCCGCTGGAGGAGTGGATATTTCGAGGAGTAATTTTGCGGTTCCTACTGAGGTTTGGAACCGTGGGTGCCTTGGTTATTTCCTCAGCGCTTTTCGCCATCGTGCACGGCTTCAAGGCTGAAGCGTTGCTAGGACGATTCGCGCTTGGATTGGTCTTCGGGGCGCTTTATCTCTGGCGCCATTCCTTGTGGCCGCCTATTGTTGCACACTTTACGCACAACGTCCTGCTATTGTCTGCGACGTTGTTCGTGCAGCATTAGTGCTGCGTCGGGTTTCTCCTGAGGAGCGATTCGGGCGCGGTCCCATCGGATTCAGCCTGCGGTGTTTATCCTTCGGGCGAGCTCGAGGTAGCGGCAGAAAGCGTTTGCCATTCGCATCTGATCGGGCGTGCGGCACTCGGGTTCGAAGAGCTGCGGGTTGCCGACGAGGATGCAGACGCATCGCGCGCGCGAGGTGGCGACGTTCAGCCGGTGGCGGCTGAAGAGGAACTCCATGCCGTGCGGCGCGTCCTCGGGGCTGGAGGTCGCCATTGAATAAATGACGACCGGCGCCTCCTGGCCTTGAAATTTATCAACCGTTCCGACGCGCGTGCCGGGGATGCGCTCGGCGATCTCGGACACCTGCGCGTTGTAGGGCGCGACAATGAGAATGTCGTCGAGCGTCAGCGGTTTTGTTTCGCCTTTAGGATTCGTCCACGTGGTCCCGGACACGAGGAGGCTCTCGACGATTTCGGCGACCCGCTCGGCTTCCTCGGTTGAGCTGTTCTGATTCCCCTCATGCTCCACCGGAACGAAGAAGAGGCCCGAGCCAGTGAAGGGGCTTTCGCATCGAGTGTTAAGAAAAACTCGCTTTCCGAGCGATGTTTCACTCTCGCCGCATACGACCTGTGCGGCGAGGCTCGGGCCGGAGACGTCTCGTGCGGCAGGGATCGGGCCGGAGACGACCTGCGCGGCGAGGCTCGGGTGCGAATGGAGCTTGCCTTCGTAAAACATCTCCGACGTGAATTGACAAATCGACGGATGAAGTCGCCAGGACTCGCCCAGGAAGAGCCCGCGATCCTCCGGCATCGTCTCGTGGCCCTCGAGCAGATATTCAAGCGCTGAAAGCTCGGATCCCTCTGGGTGGCTCGCCTGCTGCGGCTGCTCGAGCTGCTGCGGGTCTCCGAGCAGCACCAGATTCCTCGCCGCCTGCGCGCAGGCGAGCACGTTTGCGAGCGACATCTGCCCGGCCTCGTCGACCACGAGGACGTCGATGGCCTCGGCGACGTCCTCTTTCGCCCAGACCCACGCGGTCCCGCCGACGACGTCGTAGTCGCGGCTGAGAATCTTCTCGGTGCCCTTCGCCGAGTCCGTCTCCTCCTCGATTCCCGCGAGCGGCGGTTGCGACCCCCGTTCATCCCGAGCGTAGGTCGGCCCCAGCCGACCCTTCCCTCCAGCTCGAGCGTAGGTCGGCGCCAGCTGACCGGAGTCGAGGGACGCTGGCGGCTTGCTCGACTTCTCGCGGACGCGCTGCAAGCAGCGGACGGAAATTTTCTCCTCGGCCGCGGCGCGGACCACCTCGTCCAGCAGATTTCGAATCACCTTGTGGCTGCACGCGGTGACTCCGACTTTCTTCCCCGCGCGAACGAGGTCGATGATCATCCGCGCGCCGGCGTACGTCTTGCCGCTGCCGGGCGGCCCTTGAATCGCGAGCACTCCGCCGTCGAGCGCCAGCACGACTCGGCGAGCGCACTCGACCGTCGATTCGCCCGGCTTGTCCACGGCTCGCTGCGCGGAGTCTCCCACCGATTCCGCGTGCAAATAACCACCTGGCAGGGGGTTCGTTGCACGCGAACCGTGAAGAATGGGCTTGCGCAGGGGCTCGCCGCGGGCGAGCCGCGGGTTGCGCCGGAGCAAAAGGTCGCGAGCCGCTCGATGCGCTCCGGCGGCGTCGAGCCCGCGATCGCGCACGAATTCGCCGAGCCGCAGCAGTGCCTCCACCAATTCCTTGTTGCCGACCGTATCGTGTTTGAACAGCGCGGTCGGGTGCCGATCGGCGCAAGCGCTTTTCTTCCGCAAGTCGATCGTCCGGTGTTCGAAATCGATCGCCTCGACCGTCGCGAATTGGTCCGGCTTGCCTTGCCCCGGCTCGAAAACCCTATCGCCCTCATCGACGTCAGTGTCCTGCTCCGGGAACTGGTAGCGATCGATTGGGTTGCCGCGCTTCGTGACACCGACGCGGCGCTCGAAGCGAAGCTCCGCGATCCCCGCCGGCTCCTCGAGCAGCTCGTCGTCCGGCATTTGATCCAGTCGAAAGAACTCCCACCAGTCGACCTTGTCCTCGCGCCGATGCCACTCGAGCAGCTGCGCCAAAATCCACTGCGCCTGCTCGAGCTCGTTTCGCGGCACCGGCAGATGCCAGGTCAACGCATTGGACACCTTTCGGATGCGCTCCAATCGGCCCTCGAGCTCCTCGCTCGGCTCGGAGAGCGGCGGGCTTGGGCGCGGGACGGGCTCGCCGAGACTCTTCTCCGCCTCGAGCCGCAGCTTCTCGAGCCAATTGCGCAGCCCGAGCGCAGAAAGGCAGTCATCGCGATTGTATGATCTGACCGCGTTGAGAATTTCTGGGCTCAAGTCGCCCGAGGCCTTCTTCGCGATCGCGTACTCGACGGCGCGAAGATGGCGAGACGCTTGCCGCAGATCGACCTCGCGCGCGAGCCCATAGAACGGCTCCAGCCGCTTGATCGAGTAGCTGTCGACTCCGGCGCGAAGTCCGCGGCGGACGACGCTGTAGAGGTCGATGAAGACTTCGGCGCGCAAAAGCTCATCGAGCTCATCCGCGCGCGTGGCGTACCTTCCCATCAGCCGCTTCATCGCCGTCGGCTCGTAGGGCGCGTAGTGGTAGACGTGCATCGACGGATCTCGGCCGCGGCGCTCGAGGATGAGGTCGATGAGGCGCTCGAACGAGCGTTTCTCCTCGGTCGGCTCCAGCGCCCAGAGCGCCTGGTACTGCACGATGCCGTCAGCGTCTTTGAGCGCGTACCCGAAGAGATAGTCGAGCCCGCCGTGCTCAGCCTGCCGATCCCCTTCGAGGTCGAGGAAGATGTCGAGGGCCGATGGCGCCGGAAGCGCGGCCAGGCCGTGCTTTTCTTCGATGGGAAGAAGCTCGTAGGTCGGCCGACCCGTGGTGCGCGATTCGAGCTGGAGGCGCGCTTGCTCTCGCACGCGCTCGAATGCGGCGGCGGTGCCGCGACTGGGTTTGCGCGGGAGCGGAAGAGGAACCCGGGCGAGCTGCGCGAGCGTCGTCACGCCCCAGCTCGCGAGCTCCTTGCGCTGCGACTTCTGAATTCCGGCCACGAGCGAGAGGTGATCGTCTTTGAGCCACCGCGCCTCGCAGACCGAGTACCAGTTGCAGATGTCGCAGTGGGGGACGGGGTCGGGGTACGGGAGCGCCGCTTCGACCGAGGCGGGCAGAGGCTTGGCGAGCTCCGCCTCGAAGTTTCGCTTCACGAGCCGGAAGTACGCGCGGAATTCCTCGAACCGGTAGCGCTCCGGCACGAAATTTTTGTCGGGAACCACCACCTGAAGCTCCGCCGGAGGCGAGCCTTGCAGCTCGGCCAAGAGCTCAGCGTAGAGACAGAGCTGAATCAGCGTCGCGCCGCGGGTTTCTTTCGCCAGCTTCGTCTCGACCGGCTCGTATCGCCAATCGCCGAACCGACTCTCGCCGGGGACGCGAAGAAGGACGTCGGCCCATCCCGCCCACGCGCCGTGCTCGAGCCGAGCCTGAACGATGACGTCTGCGCCTTCGCGCATCGCGGCGAGCGTTTGATCGAGCGCCGTCGGAGTCCGTTTGATCTCAACGACGCTCTTCCCCGATCGCGCGAGGTGCTCGACGTACGCCCGCTCGTGATCCAGACCGCGCTGCTGAAGAATCTCGACCATCGGGTCGTCGAAGAACGGCCGCTTCGCCAGCCCGTGCGCCTTGAGCCGCTCGAGCGCCATGAGATGGCGGCACGCGAGGAAGTTCGTCAGGTCGGTCGCGAAGAAGAGTGGTCGCTCGCCTCGAAGATCCATTCGTCTACACCTGAGACAGTACCGCGGGTAGCACGCTTCGCGATCCGAATTTTTGTATAAAGACGTGTCAAGAGCTCACTTAGCGAGGGGGAGCAGACTGAAATGCTCGCAGGTTGAACTCTTTGCAATCGAGCGGTCTGTCGTCTAGGTCGAAACAGGCGCCGGTCTTCGCGTCAAGGCGTCCGGCGAGCTTGCAGTGACCCTCTTCGAACGAGCTTGATCCTTGTTCCACCAAGCCACCAGGCGGAAAAGACGCGACCGTGTCGATCTGGCTCGGCCTCGTTCGTCTACCATTTAGAAGAGCAAGATCTACACGCATCTGTGGTAGGCGAATGGGCAAAGCAGGCCGCAAGGCCGTCCTCAAACCTCAGAAGGGAGTGAACGCATGAGCAAGGTTCGGGTGCTGGTCGGCACGAAAAAAGGCGCATTCATCCTCACGTCGGACGGCAAGCGCGGCCAGTGGACAGTCGAAGGCCCGCATTTCGCGGGCTGGGAGATTTACCACGTCAAGGGATCTCCCGCCGACCCCAATCGTCTCTACGCCTCGCAGACCAGCGGCTGGTTCGGGCAGATCATTCAGCGATCCGATGACGCCGGCAAAACCTGGCATCAGCCGGGCACCCCACCCGGCGAACCGACCACCACGCCGGACGGGATGCCCAAGGGTGAAAGTAACAAGTTCGTGTATGACGACTCCCCGCAAACCGGCAATCCGCTCACCACCCATCAGTGGTACGACGGGACTCAGCGTCCCTGGGCGTTCAAGCGCGTGTGGCACCTCGAGCCCTCGCTGGCCGATCCGAACACCGTCTACGCTGGGGTGGAAGACGCCGCCCTGTTTCGCACCACCGATGGCGGACGAAGCTGGCACGAGCTCGCCGGACTCCG
>DATFTC010000239.1:0-3658 GCA_035262305.1 Myxococcaceae bacterium
GCGTTCAAGCGACCACCCGCGTTCTCAGTTGCATCTCGCGCGCCTCGTCCACACGCCGGGCGAGCGCGTCGATGGTCGGCGCCCCGAAAAACGCCCACATCGGCAGCGATACTCTGAAGGTGTTTTTGATCCGGCTCAGCACCTGGCCCACCAGGAGCGAATGGCCGCCCAAGTCGAAGAAATCATCCAACACGCCAATCTCCTCGAGCTCGAGAAGCTCTGCCCAGATGCTGGCGAGGAGTTCCTCGGTGGAATTGCGCGGCGCCACGAACTCCCTGCCGGCGACCCTGAGCCCCTGGCGGACGGCGAGCAATGCAGCACGGTCGACCTTGCCATGCGGCGTCAATGGTATGCGTTCGAGGAAGACGAAGCCGGAAGGGATCATGTAACCCGGAAGCCTGGCCTTGAGGAAATCGCGCATGGCGGCGGCCTTCGGGTGCCGACCGGCGGCAACTGCAACATAGGCGATCAGCCGGGCCTCGCCGCCGGCATCACCGCGCGCCAGCGCGACGGCGCTTTGCACGTCCGGATGCTCTGCGAGAGCGTGCTCGATCTCGCCCAGCTCAATTCGGTAACCGCGGATCTTCACCTGATGGTCGAGCCGGCCAAGGCACTCCAGCGTCAGGTCGGCACGCCACCGCGCCAAATCGCCCGTCCTGTATAGGCGCGCCGCCCGGCCGTTCGAAAATGGATCGCGCAGGAAGCGTCGCCGGGTCTGTTCTGGATCATTGAGGTAACCGCGGCCCACCCCAATGCCACCAACGTACAGTTCCCCCGCAACGCCGATCGGCACCGGTTGCAAGTGAGCGTCGAGCACATAGAGGCGCGCATTGGCGATAGGGTGTCCGATCGGCACGTTTGCGAGGGTCGCCGGAGCTGCCGTGAGGCTGTACGTCGCCACGTCGTCGGAGCACTCCGACGAGCCATAGGCGTTCATGAGCGGCACATCGGGAAAGTGCAGGAACCAATCACGACAGAGATCCGGGGCAAGAGGTTCCCCGGTGGAGATCATCCAACGAAGCCTCTCCAGCGCACGAAAGGCCGGCTCGGCGGGCGTCCGCTCGAGGATCACGCGGAGCAGCGACGGTACGACCTGCAGAATCGTTACACCCTCGCGCTTGATCTCCTGTACCAGCAGCGCTGGGTCGCGGACCGTGTCGTCCGCGCAGATGTGGACGCGCGCCCCGACCATCAGCGCAGTGAGAAACTGCCAGAGCGAGATGACGAAACTCTGCGGCGCAGTGTGAGCGACGACATCCGAACTCGCCAGGCCAAGGTCGGAAACCTTGGACAGCAGGTGATTGACGAGGCCCTGCTGCTCGATCATCGCTCCTTTCGGAATCCCGGTAGAGCCGGAGGTGTAGATTACGCACGCCAAGCTGGATGCCGCCGCCCGAAATGAACGGGCGCGCCCCCGAGGCAATCCCTCACCGAGCTTTTCCAGGGGCAGGACGCGCGGCCGCTCCCTCGTCGGGATCCCGGATAGCGCCTCGTCGAGCGGCGCGGCGTAGCCTTGGCCGACCAGGACTAGCGGCGTCCGGCTGTGCCGGATGGTTTGGGCCAGCCTGGCCGCCGGAGAGCGGGGGTCGAGAGGGAGAAATGCTCCCCCGACCTGCAACACCGCGATCGTTGCCGCCAGCAGGTCGATGCTGCGGTCGGCCAGCAGGATCACCACGACCTCCGGGCCGACGCCCTCCTCGGCAAGCCTATTGGCAATGGCCGAGCTCCGACACCCAAGCTCGCGATAAGTGAGCCGAACATTTCCAGCGGAGACTGCCACGGCCTCTGGCGTTCGCCCGGCTTGCGCCAGGAACCGTCGGCAGAAGGTACCAAGGCTGTCGACCTTGCTGGTCGGGCGATTCCCATCGCAGAGGATCCGCCCGCGTTCAGCCGCCGACAGCAGGGACAGTCGCGAGATCGACTCGTCGGGATTGGCGACGATCGCTTCGAGCAGAGTCTGGAAATGCGCCGCCATTCGCCCGATCGTGTCGGAATCGAAAAGATCAGTGCTGTACTCGAACCAGCCGCGCAAACTTTTCTCGGCCTCTGCGAGTTCGAGCATGAAGTCGAAACGTGCGATTCCGGGGTCGATATCCATGAAGCTCACGGATAACCCCTTAAGCGCCGGCGCTTTCGACCGCGAGTTTTGCAAAATAAACCCGACCTGAGACAGCGCATTGCGGCTCGGGGCATGCGGCAAAGCCTGCAGGATGTGCTCGATCGGGACATCCTGGTTTCGGTAGGCTTCCAGCGTCACTTGCCGGACGCGTCGCAGGAGTTCACTGAATGTGGGACCGCCCGAAAGGTCGGTTCGCAGGATGATCGTATTTGCGAACATCCCGATGAGACGCTCCGTCTGGATGTTGTTGCGGTTAGCCACCAATGATCCGACCGCGATGTCCTCATGCCCCGTGTAGCGGTACAGAAGGCACTGAAATGCGGTGAGCAGGGTCATGAAGGGCGTGGCGCGATGGGCTCGGCTGACGGATTTGATGGCGCGAGACAAGCCTCGCGAAAGCTTCAGTTCATGCCGTGCCCCGCGGCCTGTCCTTATTTCCGACCGGGGTCGGTCCGTTCGCAGCGGCAGCTCACTCAGGCCATCAAGCCGGGTCTGCCAATAATTCACCTGCGCTCCAAAGGCCGGCGTGGATAGCCATCCGTGCTGCCACTCGGCAAATTGGCGATACTGGATGGGAAGCTCAGGCAATCGGGGAGGTGTGCCAATCAGCTTGCTCGCATAGAGCGTTTCAAGCTCTTCCCAAAACAGCCGCCACGACCATCCATCCGTGATCACATGGTGGACCGTGATCACGAGTGCATGGTCTTGTTCGTCGAACCGCAGCAGCTTGGCACGAAACGCTGGATGCTTGGCGAGAGCGAACGGCTGACGGATGGATTCCCTCGCCTGTCGCTCGATTTCGGCGGGCGTCTGGCTCTTCGCGCAGGGCGGCATGTCCACGCGTTCGAGCCGCGGCAAATGACTTTGCACCATTTGCATCGGTTCGCCTGCCCGTTCGACGAACGTCGATCTCAGTATCTCGTGGCGTTTGCAGATGCTCGCAATGCTCGCTTCCAATGCGGTGCAATCGAGCGGACCAGACAGACGTGCCACCTGGAGGACGTGATAATTGTACCCAGTCGGATCCAGCTTGCTGAGGAAGTATATTCTTTGTTGCTGGAACGAGAGGCGGACGCCGCAGCCGTCTGTGGAAATGGCGCTCAAGCTCGGCGGCACGACAGCGGAATCTCTTTGAGAGGACTCCACGCGAGCCGCGAGGTCGGCGACCGTCGGCGTGTCGAACAGCTCTTCGAAGGACAGATCAACGCCAAACCGCCTTCGCAGACGCGAAATAATCTGCGTCACGGTCAGGGAGTCCGCACCGAGTTCAAAGACGTCCTGATCGACGCCGATCTCGTTCATTTCCAGGAGTTCCGCCCAAATCTCGGCCAGCTGGAGCTCCAGCTCCGAGCGCGGGGAAAGCATTCTGCCGGCTTGGTTCGCTCGCGCCCTGTGCTGGGTCATCCCGAGCGCAGCGGCAAGCGCGCGACGGTTGATCTTTCCGCTCGGGCTTTTCGGGATTTCTGGCACGATCCGAATCAAGCCGGGCACCTTGAACCTCGCCAGCCGCTCGCGCGCAAATTCTCGGAGCTCCCGTCC
>DATFTC010000240.1:0-3403 GCA_035262305.1 Myxococcaceae bacterium
GGCGGCGCTGGCGCTGCTGGTGATGGCCGTCACCCTGTACGGACCCGGCCGTCACAGCGAACCACCCGCGCAGGCCTGCAGCCGCGCAGACCAACAAGGCGAGCTGGCAGCGCGGCTCGCGGCGCCGAGGTGGCATTTCCCAACGCAGGCGAAACATCATGAAACGTAGAGCTCTAAATCAGATCCCCCGCGGTATGACCTTGATCGAGATCATGGTCGTCATCGCCATCCTCGGCATGATCGCGGCCGCGGTCGCCGTCAACGTCGTCGACAGATACAAGCAGGCGCAACGACAAACGGCGATGCTCGATCTCAAGGCCATCGAGAGCGCGCTCAGCTTGCACTTGGTCCAGAAAGGCAGCTATCCAGATCCGACCAAGGGACTCGCGCCTTTGAAACTGAAGAACACCCGAGATCCCTGGGGCCACGACTATGTTTACAGATTGGAAAGTGGCAAACCTGTCGTTCTATCCGAAGGAGCAGCGGGGGGAGCAGCGATCGTCTCTTGCCCCGATGGCTGCCCCGCCGGATACGAGGCCACTGACTCTAGAGAGGAAGCAAAATGAACTCACGAGGGAGAAACGGAAGGCGCAGCCTCGCGCGAGGCATGACTCTGATTGAAATCATGGTGGTGATCACCATTCTCGGCCTGATTGCGGCAGCGGTGGCGATCGCCGTGGTCCCGCGCCTCGAAGAGGCCAGGCACGACCGAGCCGTGCTCGACATCAAGAACATCGAGGGAGCGCTGAAGTTGTACTACGCCAAAAAAGGCGTCTACCCCGATACGACGGCCGGGCTCAAAGCCCTGGTCGACACGCAGATCCTCGAAACGATGCCGAAGGATCCCTGGAACCGCGACTACGTCTACATGTATGAGGCCGGCAAACCGGTGATCATCACCTACGGACGCGACGGCGTTCCCGGCGGCGAAGGACCGGACGCCGACATTTCCAACCGAGATATTCCTCCGAGCAGATAGCGCAGCCGACCCTTCCCGTGGACCGCCCGAGCCGAAAGACAAACCGACAACCCTACCCTTCGGGAATGTCGAAGCGAACGCCGAATCAGCGAGGGCTGACGCTGATCGAGCTGTTGATCGCACTTGCGATCGTGGCCATCCTCTTCTCGGCCGTAACGATCGGCGTCGGAGCGCTGCTCGGCACGAAAGCAAAGTCATCCGCAGGCGAACTGGCTGGAGTCATCCGCTATCTCTACGACACAGCCGCTCTGAGCGGAAAAACCTGCCGCCTCGCGTTCCAACTTCCGACCTCCCGCGAGGAAGGGCCGACGAGGTACTGGGCGGAATGCGCCGCGGGAAACATCACCACCTCTCGCGATCGGGATGAAGCGCTCCGACAGGAGCAGAAAAAAGCGCTGGATCGATCTTCGCGCCAGTCGGTTCCACCTCCAGGTGCGCAACCATTCAGCTCTGCTGCATACCAGCCCAGCCTGCAGGACCTGATGGCCCAGGAAAAGGATCGCGTGGAAGCCGCCGCTCGTTTCTCGATCTACACCACGCCCGAGCTAAAGCCGCGCCAGCTTCCGGCCTCGGTGAGGATTTCCGTTTGGACGAAGAGTCAGCGGCAGGCGGTCTCATCGGGAACGGCCTACGTGTATTTCTTCCCCCAGGGATTCACCGAGAAGGCGATGATCTTCGTCGGCCAGGGGAACAACGTCTGGACCATCACCGTGCAACCACTCACCGGAAAAGCTGTCGTGGTCGGCGATCAGCTCGAGATACCACGGTCATGAAACCGACGATTCGCACCTCGGCGATGAAACCGATGAACCGCTCTGGGTTCACGCTCCTCGAGGTCGTCGTTGCTCTGGCGATTCTGGGCCTCGCTCTGATGGCCATCTACGACCTCAACGCGGGCGCCGTCGCGATGCACGCGTACAGCAAGAAGCTGACCGTCGCATCGCTGCTCGCGCGGTCGAAGATGACCGATCTCGAGCAGGAGCTTTACGACAAGGGATTCTCCGCCGACGACGAAGAGAAGTCCGGCGATTTCACGGACGAGGGTTGGAGCGGCTTCAAGTGGCGCGCGAAGATCGTCGCACCAAGGACGGATGGCGTATCGCCCCAGCAGATGCTCAGCGCGATTTTCAATATTCCGCTGGGCGGCAGCTCGGATGGCGCGCTCGGCGCCTTGAACGCTCTGCTTGGCGGCGGCAGCTCAACGAGCGGATCGACGTCCACCAGCACCCCCGCCGGCAGCTCGACTTCCGGACCGACGACCACCGCGTTGAGCGGCGCTACGTCCGCGCTCGGCGGGATGAGCGCCAATCTGTTGCAAAACCAATTCACTCAACTGATCGACCAGATCACCAAGGCGGTGCGGGAAGTCCATTTGACCGTGACGTGGAAGGACGGCAAGCAGGTGGAGACGCTCGATCTCGTCACCCACGTGGTCTCGCTTGGACAAGGGGGAGATCGCAACGGCAATCTTGCCGCGGCGGCGCAACAAGCCGCGACCAACGCGGCGGGGGGTTACGTTAACGCACGGACGGGCGCGCCGGTACCGAATCCGCGGCCGGGACCGAATGGTCAGCTGGTCGACCCACTCACCGGTGATCTGGTGGTACTCGGCAGTCAGTTCCAGGGCGGCGCGAGAGGAACGCTGTTCCCCGGAGGCCAGACCACGAATCCGGCGGCCAATCCCAATCCTCCAGTCCATAGGTCGGGTACGCCATGAAGCTCGCCCGGCAACACAAAGGCTTCACCTTGATGGAGGTGATGATCGCGGTGGCGATCACTGCCTTGATGGGCACGCTCATCGCTTCCTCCTTCAACAGCACGTTCAAAGCCAAGCAGGTGATTGAAGGCGAGGCCGAGCGCTATCGAATGATTCGCACCGCGATGAACCGCATATCGCGTGAAATCGGCGCCGCCTTCGTGAGCGATCGATTCGACCTCAAGCGCTACCGCGACTCGTACGATCGCCCGACCAATTTCGTCGGCCAGGCGGACCACCTGCTCTTCACTTCATTGGCCCATCAGCGCTTGTACACGGACGCGAAGGAATCGGATCAGATGGTCGTCGAGTACTCGGTAAAGACATCGACCGAGAGGAACGCGAACGGGCGCCGGGACTTGATGCGCCGCGAAAATCCAATTCTCGACGAGCGAATGGACCGAGGCGGATCCGAGGACGTCCTCTTCGAGGGCATCCAGCGAGTGGAGTTTGGCTACTGGGACAGCGACAAGAAAGAGTGGATCAACGAATGGGACACGCGCAAGCCGGATCGCAAGTCCTATTTGCCCACGCGCGTGCGGATCACCATCGTCGCTAAGGACGAAAACGACAAGGAGATGAAATACACGACGCAGACGCGCGTGCTGCTGAATACGGAATTCCAGAGATACTGATGAAACCAGACGCCAAACAGATGCGCGGTATCA
>DATFTC010000241.1:0-10501 GCA_035262305.1 Myxococcaceae bacterium
GAAGAGGATCTTTCCGGCTACCAAGCTCCACAGCCTCCAACCGCGCGGGGGTGGAAAGTGCTGCCCGCCGATTCGGCCGCTGGCCAGTTCTTTGAAGTCGTCGACGAGCTGCCACTTCACCGTCAGGAGGGAATAGAGGAACCAGATGTACAGGTGCTGAAAACGATGTCCCGGACGCCGCGGCTGCGCCGGGGCAAGCCTGCAGAAGGGCTGGATATCGATGTCCGCGTCGAGCCCGGCGATGTTCGGGTTGCTGTGGTGAAACACATTGTGCTTCCAGCTCCACACGTACGAGCTGGCCCCCAGCACGTCGAGGGCGAGTGCCATGATGAGGTTCACGCCTTCCCGGCGTGAATAGCCGCCATGCCCGGCGTCGTGCTGAATGTTGAAGCCGATCCCGGCCATGGCCAGCCCGAGCGAGAGGGCGAGCGCGGAGGCCTGCCACCAAGTCGTCGCCCAAAATGTTAGGAGCGTGTAGGAGCCGGCGAACCAGCCGAGCATCACTGCAGTCTTGACGTGCATGCCGGGCGCCTCGTTCGGCACGCCGCCAGTAATGGTGAAATGAAGGTCCACTTGCCGCCTCAGCTCAGCGTAGAACGCGCCGTGCGGGAGGTAGCGGGAATTCGAGCTGGTCGCCAAGGTCGGGAGTTCCCTCGAGGTAGCGTTAGCGGACGCGACCCGCCTACGAGGCAAACTCGTAGTCACCTATATCGGACCATCGCATCTTTGCAACACCCGACGTGAGGACGCGGGGTGAAGTTCACTCAAACCCCGAAGAAGATGCCATCGGGAACCTTCGCCCAGTTCGTCGATCCTGACGTGAACGAGTTCATTCTGATGGAGGAGACTTGAAGGAGCTAGCGAGGAAAGTCAGCGCTGCCTCACGTCCGTGCTAGGACAGCACCGACCAGGGCTCCTCCTGTCTCGAAAAAGGGTGAATGATATGGCGTACGATTTACCTTCGGCGGTTCGGTCCAAGACAGTCCACGACATTGCGCTGGAGGTATTTGTTGCGGCAATGGGTCATCAGTTGTCATCACGAGACGCAGAGGCGGCGGCAGCTACGGCCTACGAGGCGGCCAAAACTTTCATTGAAAAACGAAAGGCTGAAGGCGGGGGATAGCCGCGATGGCTTGCTTGCGCATGCTCCCGGAGAGGTAGAAGGAATCCCGCTTGTGCGGAGTAGCCTGGGCAGAGAGGGACGGCGAAGCCGCGAGGAGTGGCCGGGCGACATGAGTGAAAGGGACTCCAAGGGTTGCGGCGCACGCGGAAGGGAGCCTGCCTGGGGCCAGCGTGGGAAGCAGCGCGATGCCTCGTCCCAAATTCATTGAGGATCGGCCCGGCTTGCTACTCGACGTTCGGGCGGAATGTCGGCAGGAACTCCACATCCGCCTCGATCTCGGCGACGATGGAATCGGCGGAAATCGCCGGTCGCGGTTGAAGGCTCCCCGACGAACAGGGCTTTTGGTAAAGGGGAGATCGCTCGAGTAGGAGGTACCTCGAATTGCGCAAATGTAGAGCGAAGCGTCAACCGCCAGGGACGGCCAATCAACCGCGTGGTCCGAAGGGCCTAGGGCTCCGTCGGGCGCCATCGGGGCGCACAGCGATTGATCGAGATCCGGAAGAAGATGCGGATGACCTCGCCGCCGCTGTCGGAGTGGACGCGGACGTCGAGTCAGATGAGACGACCGAAGAGTCAGAGGCCTCGGTTCCCTCCGTCGAGAATGACACTTTGACCTTGATGAACGAGCCATCGGAATCCTTCGACGACGGGTCGAGACTGATTACCGAAAAAGAGTTTCAACGTTCCGCAATCGACACCGCCGCGCCTCCGACAGATGCTGACTTACTATTCAGTGTCGCCGACGAACCCATCGTCGACAGCCCTCCCGAGGAGGGGCCCGCCGAGGAAGATGTCGGCCCGAGTGATCCGACGAGTCTCTATTTTCGCAAGATGCGCGCCATATCGCTCCTAAGTCGCGAGGGTGAGATCATGGCCGCCAAAGCTCTCGAGCAGGGAAACCAGGAGGTCCTCAGCGCGCTGGTCGCTTGCGCACCTGCGATAAGGAAAATCGCCGAGCTCGGGAACAAGCTCAGAGCGGGAATCCTGCGTCCCTGCGACGTGGTGAACGAAGGACCGGATGAGACCGAGGTGATGAAGATTAGTGGGCCCGGGCCCGATGGTCCGTTGGCTGATCGAAGGGATGAAATCTGCAGTCACATAGATCGACTGTGCCTCCACTCGGAGCGCGCCCAAGTACTGCAGGAGAAGCTCGGAGGGACCAGCAATCTCTCATCGCAGCGCAGGGCAAGGGACCACCGCGAAATCGCCGCCTTGCGCATGAGCATGCTCCACACGATTCAAGATCTTCGACTCAGCACTGAGTCGATCGACGACATCATCTGCAGCGTGCGCGCGCTGGTTTCCCGCGTGGATGAGGCGGAGGCTGAGCTTCAGAGGCGCGCCCTCTTCCTGGGCATCCCGGCCGCAAAGATGGCCGAGCTGAAGGAAGCCGGCCGGGTTGGTAGCTCCCTCGCCAAAAAACTCGGAGATCGATCCGGGGCGAAGAGCCGGCAAGGGGAAGCGCTCCGCCGCGTCGCGAAGATCGCATTGAGGACCATCCGTGATGCTGAGCACGAAGCGAATGTTCCGATCAACGAGTTGCGCGAGAGCGTGAAGGCGATCGAGCTGGGAAAACACAAGGCGGAACGAGCCAGGTCACAGATGATACACGCGAATCTTCGCTTAGTTGTATCCATCGCGAAGAAGTTCAAGCGCGCCGGAGTTCCATTTCTCGACACGATTCAAGAAGGAAACATCGGATTGATGAAGGCGGTTGAGAAATTCGACTATCAGCGCGGGTACAAGTTTTCCACCTACGCCACGTGGTGGATCCGTCAAGCAATCACCAGAGGAATTGCCGACCAGTGCCGCACCATCCGGCTGCCGGCCCATGTCAGCGAGTCAGTCAGCAAGCTCATCCGCATCAGCCGCTATCTCATGCGGGAAATCGGCCGCGAACCCACATCGGAAGAAATCGCAGAGAAGATGGAGATGCCCGTCGACAAGATCCGCCAGCTCATCCGAATTGCGCGCGAGCCGATTTCCCTCGAGGTGCCGATGGGTGATGACGAGAGCTCGAGGCTCGGAGACTTCATCGAGGACAAAAGTGGAGTCTCCCCGGCCGAGGTGGTGATCGAGATGGACCTGGCCCACAATACCCGGAAATTGCTCGCAACGCTTACCCCGCGGGAGGAGAAAGTGGTGAAGATGAGATTTGGGATTGGAGATGGAATCGACCGGACCCTCGAGCAGGTCGGGCAAGAGTTCCACGTGACGCGGGAGCGCATTCGGCAGATTGAAGCCAAGGCGCTCAGCAAACTGCGCCATCCTTCGCGGTTGAAGCAGCTCGTCAGGTTGTGGGAGGCCTAGAAAGGTCTATCCTGGATTTCACGAGCTCGCGGGCTATCGACCGCAAGAACAAGCATGAACTCACCACCAGGCTGTCCATCATCTGAAACCATGGTCGACTGCGATTGGGCTGCGGCAGCGACGCGGAGGCGTTGTTCCGGCCGCAGCTCCATCATGAGCTAAACGAGCTCATTTCTGAGCTTGCACTTCGCACGAATCTCCAGTTGTCGCGCGCGCTCTCGCGAAAACCCCAAATGGTCCCCGAGTTCCTTCAGGGGTCAGAGGGCGCTCGTTCATAGCGCCTCGCAGAATGATCAAGCGCTCTCTCGAGTCGAGCCTGCCTAGCGCCAGTCTCACGCGGGAGATAACAATTTTTCACCCATATCCGGGGCAACGAATGGAACCACGTCCGGAGGGTCGTGGTCCTACTGGTCCTGGCTGCCATCATCGCTTACGCTCGGCGCGAGCAATTCCTCAGAGCATCCTCTGGCGCCGCGAGCGATCTGAAGGCACCGCTATGAGTGCCAGGGGAGATCGGGAGTTCGCGCCAAACCTGGCACCAGACCGTCGCCTTCCAGCATGGTTGATAGCGGCAGTCCTCTCGGATGTCGTGACTTCCGTTCCTATCGTCGCGCGTGGTATAGGCGCTCCGAACCGGGGCCTCCCGGCAGACTCCCCTTCTAGGCAACCGAATCATACCGGCGAAAGAAGGGAGTCATGGGCTCGTACATCCTGCGGAGTACGACTGAGTACGCAGACAAAGACGGGCGCGAAATTTCGCTGCGCAGGCGGGAGGAACTTTTTGGGGATCCGGCGTACCGGACGTTGCGCATTCGCGAGCCCGGGAGCCGCGACGGCGCGCTGATATACACGTTCTGGTGTGGCATATTGCCGCTCGTCTACGAGACGGAAATCATCGCGGCCCGGGGGCTCGTCAGCCGCCGGCGCTACGCCACCACTGCGGAGGCCATCGCGGGGCACGAAGAGCTCGTAAGGACAGGCACCACGGCGCTGGGGCAGGCGTGCTGCAAACACGGCGCGCTGCCCGGGGAAAATTGCGTGGTGTGCTTGCCGCCCCAGCGCCCGACGCTCGTCCACGAGCTCCAGACCAACCAGGGCGTGTACGCAACGTCTAAACGAGTTTCCCGCGTCCGGGTCGCGGACGTCATGACCCGGAACGTCGTTTGCGTCGAACAGTCTCTAAGCGTCGAAGCGCTAACCAGTCTTTTTCTGGAACGTGGGTTTAGCGCCGCACCGGTCGTGGACGACAACGGTAGGCCCGTCGGCGTCGTCTCGAAGACAGATCTCTTGCGCGAGGTACAGGATCGTGCCGACACGGAGGAGCGCGTTCCCGATCGCAGAGTCGGGCGGCGGGAAGAACGAGTCGAGTTAGGCCTGGGCTTTCAAATCACCCGCCTCGCGCGAGCAACGGTGGGCGAGATCATGACGCCGATTCCGCTTACCCTTTCCGAAGATGCACCGCTGTCGGAGGCCGCGACTCGAATCACCCTGGGAGGCGTGCATCATCTTCCTGTGGTCCGGCAGGACGGTAAAGTTGTCGGTATTCTATCCGCCCTAGATGTCGTCTGGTGGTTGGCTGAACACAATCCCGAAGCGCTCTCCGCCATCACCAGGATTTAGCAGCGGTCCGGAGGCAGGTACATCCGATGAATGACAACCACCGTGTCCGGAACTTCCGAGCCTGTCTTATCCCGTACTCCAAAGGGTCTTTTGAACGGGCGAGCACCTCTTCCCGTCTGTGTGTCACCTGCACCTTCGAGGGCTCTCCAGGATTGTGCAGGCAAAATGCCTCGAATATGGGGTGAATTATCGCGTTTACCCGACGGTGAGAACCGCGCTAGCCTAGCACGTGCGGTGGGTTTATCGCATGGGCCGGCCGCGAACGGACGCGGCTGGACGAGTCCGGCCCAAGTAATCGCCCAACGAGCATCGACAGGGAACTCTGCCTTGCGGCGGTTCTGCATATGATTGCCAACATCAAGACTGTTGCAGTGTATGTGTCCGACCAGACAGCGGCGCTCCGTTTCTACACCGAGAAGCTCGGGTTTGAGGTGCGACGGACCGAATCGATGGGTTCCGACGGTACTTGGGTTGAAGTCGCTCCCCGAGGCGCGCTGTCGCGCGTCGTCATTTATCCGCGCACGCTGATGCAGGATTGGGAACACCGCAGGCCCTCAATCATGTTCGGCTGCGAAGACATAGAAACAACCTATCGAGAACTGTCGCGCCGCGGAGTGAAGTTCACACAAGTGCCGAAGAGCATGCCTTGGGGAACCTTCGCTCAATTCGTTGATCTGGATGGCAACGAGTTTGTTCTCACTGAAGGGACGTGAGTTGTAATGGGTGGGAACTGACGCACGGTCGTGGCGCAACGTCGAAGGGACACTACCCGTCGAGATCGTGTAGGCGCTCCCCGACGCCAGCGGAGACAATTCAGCTCCCGCGCCCCCCGCCGCGGCCGCCCCCGCGCTGACTGCCGCGCCGTTGCGACTGTCCGGGCCCCCGGCTGCCGAAGCTGCCGCCGGGCGGCTTCTCCCCCCGACCGAAGCCCGAAGCATCGCCGCTGAAGCGCCCGCCTCTCGCGCCGGGGCGGCCCGGCCCTCCGCGCTCCTGTGCCTCGTTCACGACCAATGGGCGTCCCCTGAAGTCCTTGCCGTTCAGCGCGCCGATCGCCGCCTTCGCCGCTTCTTCGCCTTCGAGATCGGCGAAGGCGAAGCCGCGAGAGCGGCCCGTTTCCTTGTGGGAGACGATCTTGAGAGAGACGACCCTGTGCCCGCTTGACTCGAAAAGCGCCCGTACTTCCTTCTCGGTCGCATCGAAGGGGAGGTTTCCAACGAAGAGGCGACTGGACATGGCGGACCTCGTGGCGAAAACGCCTGCAGCCGCCCTTCTTACGATAAAAGGAGCTCGGCTGTCGTTCGTGCGGCCCACTGGAGGGTCTGCACGGCCATCGTCTACTCGTTTGCCAAGGGCGGCGTCGGACGCAGCGCTTCGGAAACGCAGAAACGCGAGAGAGCGCACAAACCGCACTGACGCGCGCTAAGTCAGGTGCTGCTCCGCTCGCGTGCGGATCAACCCCACCCAGCGCAACGTCAACTCAACGCCAGCGCGCTTGCCCTCGGCCATCACCTCGTCAATCGCTTTGCCTATTCTTCGCCATCGCCGATCGAACCTTTTGCGGCCTACCGTGCGAAGCTCTGCCGTTACCCTGTTCGGGCTTCCCTTCTTCCGCCCTGCTCCTTCTCTTTTTCCGCCGTGCGACATCTTGATTTACTGATTGTTTTTCAAGCCCGTGGGCTACGTTATTTCTCCCTCTGTTCCAATTGCCGTAGGACCTGCAGCAGAGCACCCCGGAGCGCCTCAACATCGCCGGTTTGCAGCCACTCGACCCGCGCCGCCTCGATCGCTTGAACGATCTCGTCGTGTGACAGTTGTAACAGTGCTTTCGGCCGAAGAGTGGCGACGCTCCTGCTGCTCACGCCGCCGCCGCTCAAAGCTGCGGTTTGACTGACGCTGATCCCAAGAGTATATGCTTGCAAGTTTGCGAGGGGATCAATGCCAGCCGAGTGCGTGGTCTGCTGCGGTGCGCGCGAGAGTGAGCCGCACCGCGCGGCGGTCGGTAAAATTACCCCGACCGCTGGCGGGAAGGAACGCTCGGCATGGCTGACCGCTAAGAGACATCACCTCACGAACGAATCAGAGGGGGACGCGGGTTACCTACCAGCACCCCGAGCGCTGTTCTGGCTGCGCTCGTCAGGAGGCTCGCTGGGGCGATTGCTCCCCAATCGAGGTTCTCTCCGGGGCAGCCTCAAAGCTCGACCGCGCAGCTCAAGCGATGTGGCAGAAGGACCGCTCAGTGAATGCACGCAGCGCAAGGGGGTTCGCTATGAAGCGAAAGACAGGCCCTGGCGAACAGCAGTCACTTCCGAAGCAAGCGTCACCCGCAGAAACGGCCAGCGGCCAATCTGATACTCCCATCCCAATCGTCGGCATCGGCGCATCCGCCGGGGGTCTGGAGGCCATTACCTCGCTTCTCTCGCACCTCCCCAGCAACACGGGAATAGCTTTGGTCGTCGTTCAGCACCTGGATCCCACGCATCCCAGCACGCTAACCGAAGCGCTCAAAAGAGCCACCAGGATGCCAGTCGAAGAAGCCAGGAACGGCGTCGCAGTCGAAAAAAGCCACGTTTACGTTATCCCGCCAACTGCCGACTTGGGGCTGCTCCAAGGGAAAATTGCCCTCGTGCCACGGGCGGGCACCGCCAGGCCGCACATGCCCATTGACTATTTCTTCCGCGCCCTGGCCGCCGAGCGAGGAAGTGGCGCAATCGGGATCGTTCTATCGGGAACAGCGTCGGATGGCACCGAAGGGCTACGGGCACTGAAGGCAGAAGGAGGCATCACGTTTGCCCAGGACCCTCGATCAGCCAAATTCAGCAGCATGCCGGAAAGCGCCATCGCCGCGGGCGTCGTTGATTACTGCCTCCCCCCAGAGGGGATTGCGGAACAGCTGGTCAGGCTGAGTGTCCATCCTTATTTGGTTGCCCGCGGTGCGGAACCGACGGAGGAGTGGCAGGAAGATGAGCGCCTTGGGAAACTCTTCGCACTCTTGCGAGACTCTGCGCGCGTTGACTTCAGTGATTACAAGAGCACCACCATCCTTCGACGACTCGCCCGGCGCATGGCACTCCGCAGAGTGGGAAGCCTCGACGAGTACCTCACGACGCTCGCCGGCGACGCTTCAGAAGTGAAGGCTCTGTGCGAGGACGTCCTAATCCGCGTGACTGGCTTTTTTAGGGATCCGCAGGCATTCGAATCCTTGAAGAAACACGTCTTCCCTGAGATCCTTAAACACAAGGAGCAGGGTCCCGTCCGGATTTGGGTGCCGGGCTGCGCCACGGGCGAAGAGACGTACTCCATCGGCATGAGCCTGATCGAGTTCCTGGGAGATTCGGGGAGGAACCTTCCGATTCAGATCTTCGGTTCGGACCTCAGCGATGATGCGATCGGCAAAGCGCGGGCCGGCATTTACTCCGAGAGCGCGCTTCACAACATAGGTCTGGACCGTCTGACGCGTTTCTTCAGTCCGATCGAGGGCGACCGCTATCGAATCAACAAGCTTGTCCGCGACAGCTGTGTGTTCATCAGGCACGATCTAACGCGAGATCCGCCCTTTTCGAAGCTGGACCTAATCAGTTGTCGAAACGTCCTCATTTATTTCGGTCCCGCTCTTCAAAAGAGAGTCTTTCCACTGTTCCATTATTCACTGAACCTGCCCGGCTTTCTCTTGCTCGGCCACGCGGAGGCCATTCACGGGTTTAGCCATCTCTTCTCGCCTGTAGACAAGGCGCAAAAGATTTTTTCCCGATCGGCCGTGCAGAGCCACTTGACATTCCCCTTCGTGATGGGAAACCATGGAATTCGACGGCGGGCAGTTGCCGGTTTGGCGCTTGACAGTCAGTTGTCCACCGCCGACATACAGAGACAGGCAGATAACCTTCTCTTGGCGCGCTATGCGCCCGCGGGAGTACTGATTAATGAACGGATGGAAATCCTTCACTTCCGCGGACGTACCGGCCCGTACCTGGAATCGCCCCCTGGTCGACCTCAGCTCAATATCTTGAACATGGCGCGAGCAGGCCTGCTCCCGGACCTGCGCTCGCTACTCGCGCGCGCGAAAAAGGAAATGACCACGGTCAGAAAGGAGAACATTCCGCTCAAGGATAATGGTCAAACCAGGAGTATCCACATAGAAGTCATCCCTGTCGCAGGCATCTCTCAATCCCAAGAGCGTTACTTTTCCGTGCTGTTCGAGGAAGCCCAAGCCCGTTCCTCCCTCGAGTTAGAAAAGCGTTCGGAGGCGCGGCGTCACAACAAAGGAGGCCCCGAGAAGGGCGCATCGGTCAGACTGCTGACAAAGGAATTGGCATCGACTAAGGAGCACATGCAAGTACTGTTGGAGGAGCAGCAGAAGACCACTGACGAACTGACGTCCGCAAACGAAGAACTGCTCTCCACCAACGAAGAATTGCAGAGCACCAATGAAGAAGTTGAAATGGCAAAGGAGGAGCTACAGTCCTCCAACGAGGAGCTAACTACTGTCAACGATGAGCTTCAACACCGAAACCAAGAGTTGCATCAGGTCAACGACGACCTCTTCAATCTCATCGCCAGCGTCAACATCCCCATCCTCATCATCGGGGGCGATCGGCGCGTTCGTCGATTCACTCCCATGGCGCGGAGCATAATGAATCTTATCACCGGCGATTTAGGCCGGCCTGTCGATGACATTAAGCCCAACATCAACATCCCCCTTCTGGACAAATGGATCTCAGAAGTGCTTGTCACCGTGATGACGAAGGAGGAGGAGGTTCAAGACCACAACGACCATTGGTACCGAATTCAGATACGACCCTACAAGACGACGGATAATAAAATCGATGGGTGCGTGCTGTCTCTGATCGACATCGACGTCCTCAAACGAACTGCGCAGATGGCAGAGAAGGCGCGAGATGAGGCTGCGAAAGCGCGCGCGGAGGCAGAAAACGCCAACCACAGCAAAGACGTTTTTTTTGCGACCCTTTCACACGAGCTTCGTACGCCGCTTTCCGCCATGCTGATTCAGGCACAACTCCTTCGCCAACGGGAGCGTGAAGATGTCAAGATCGGGCGTGCATGCGAAATTATCGAGCGCTCCATCAAGCTGCAAACGCAGCTGATCGACGATCTGCTCGACGTCTCAGGCATCATCGCGGGAAAACTCCCAATCGCATCCGGGGAGGTCGAGCTGACGACGGTCATTCGGGCGGCTGTCGAGGCGCTGCGCGGAGACGCGGAGGCGAAGTCCATCCGCATCGAGACTATTGTTGGCGAGTCTACTGGGCCGGTGTTAGGCGATCCGATGCGACTGAAACAAGTCTTTTGGAACCTGCTCGCCAACGCAATCAAGTTCAGCCCAGACGGTGCTCGAGTCGTGGTCACGCTCGACCGCAAAGATGGCCAGGCGCAAATTAGGGTGCGCGACGAAGGCAGCGGCATAAGGGGAGAATTTCTTCCTCTGGTGTTTGG
>DATFTC010000242.1:0-8467 GCA_035262305.1 Myxococcaceae bacterium
GCCCGACCGCGCCGCCGGCGAGCATGCCCACAATTCCCAATATCCCTGCAACGCTACAGCCCAGTGTTCCTGTGACGCTCGCAATGAGCGCGACCGCGGCAAGAAAATGCAACCCGCGGTCTTGATGCCGCGTCGCCAAGACACCGACCGCTGCGCCCGCGATCAGGCCGCTCAGCGGGCAGAGCAGCATGCACCATTCCCAGCAGCGTCCACCAATCCAACAGAAGGCATTTGCAGGAACCAATCGCGGGATGAGTAGAGGCGGCGCTCCCGCCAAGAAACCAGCGAAGATCGCTCGTCCCCAAGTTTGTCCAAGCCAGGAGAAAAGGGTTGCCAGCGCGAAAAGAATTGCGCCCGCGGAGGCAATCAGCGCCGTGTCGGAATGGTAAAGCGCACCGACGGCGATGATTGGTGCAACTGGCCAACTGTGCTGAAGCGTGTGGCGCAGCCTGCCCAGCTCATATTGTCTTCGAGCTCGCCTCCAAAGGAGATCTTCAGTCAGCTCCATGTTTCGCCCTCCATGCGAGCTTGAGCCTTCTCAACGCGCGTTCGATGCGCTTTCGAAAAGTGGCGCCAGACACCGACGGCGATCTCCCGCTGGCCATGCAATGCAGCGTTTCAATGTCCGATGGTCGCAGCGTACCGAGCACCTCGAGAGCAGCGGCTTCCAGATTGCGAGAAATGATTTCCTGCTCGGCGGATTGACTCACAGCGACCGGCAACTCTTGGCCCAGGTCCTCTCGCCGCCTCGTCGCGCGCTTTCGTGCAGTGCGAACCTCGAACGCGGCAATTCCCAGCGCCCACGTCAGTGCGTCCCGGTCCGCGTCGAACTCAGCTGCGCGTGCAAACACTTTGAGCAGCGCCTCCTGGGCGACGTCTTCTGAATCGGAGGAGGGAAGCTGCCGCAGGACAAATCCGCGCAACACGGGCCAGAGGGCTCTGAAGACGGATGGGAACGCAGAGCGGTCGCCGTCTGCGAGCCTCGCCATCTGCCGGTGCAGCTCCGCCCGTGCCGCGCTGTTCACCTGACCTCCCTAACAGGTCAGGCTCTCACGGACAAAAAGGGCACGGGCAGCAAGGGCATCCGCCATGCACCGCCGCATCGGCGGCGAATGCGGCGAGAGGCATCAGCAACACTGCAGCCACCAAAATCCTTCGCTTCCAAGCTTTCATTTCTTGTCTCCTGGAGCACAAGTGAGCGCGGCTCCGTTGCCAATAGGCGCTTCAAGGCCGAAGCGTGACCAGGCTGCGGGTGCGGCCGCAGAACACTCCAGCTCCGAGCGTCCCCAGAGCAGCGACGATCGAGCCGCATTCCACGTTAACCGCGGTGACGGCTGACAAAGTGGTTAAGCGTGGAAGGCGATCGCGCCAGACTTCCCTAGGAATCCAAGGCGATCCGTCTTCAAGTCATTTGGCGGCGGCCGCCGGGACCTCGATGCCGTTCAGGAAGTAGCTGTAATCGCCGTGCACCGTGCGGTCCCTGTCCGCGGCCGTCCCTTCGGCGAAAAATCTGACCGGGCCGATATCGGTGTCGGGAGCGCGCCACCGGAAGCGCCAACCGACCGGGCCGTCGAAGCGGCCGTTCTGCCGATGGCCGACGCCCTCGTCGCCGACCGCGCTGACCACGATACCGTCTTGCGTGCGCGTGTGGATAGCGCTGCGAAACTGCTGTCCCGACAGAGTGCCGGCGGTGTTTCCATTCTTGTCTACTACCCACAGATCAAAGCCCCAACTCGACATGCCCTTGTGCGCGATGATGGCGCGCATTTGATAAGTCTGCCCGGGCGTATAGCCATTGACGAAGAGGCCGGCGCATTGACGGCCCATGTTCCCGCCGCAATCGTCGATCGTGAAGTCGCCCCCCAATTCGGAAACGACGATCAGCGGATAATCGGCGTGGCAGCGAGCACAGGATAGGCCGCTGACGCCGGTCTCGGCGAAGAAAGCCGGATCCTGATGGGCGGACGACGATTGGCCAGCGGCAGGATCCGAGCGACCGAGCGAAGCGACGGCGACGCTCGCCGCGCCGACTAGAAGGAATGCAAAGAGGAAGGTTCTTGCAGCCGATGACGTCTGGATGGATCTCACGGTATTCCCCCTTTGAGCTTGCGCAGATTCCTCGTACTGCGCTTAGAAACGGACGATATAGAGCGGCGATCGCCAGAGTCGAGAAGAAATTTCCGAACAGCGCTATTTTGAACTCAGGCCACGCGCGAAGTCCTGTTGCGCAGGTTTTTGCGCTCGAACTCGCATCAGCGACCGCCTAGCCCTACAGCGATCGAAGGAAAGCGACCAGGTCGGATTTTTCGCCCTCGGTCAAATGCATATCAAAGCGAGTGTCATAGAAGTCCACCACTGCTGAAAGATCTTTGGCAAAGCCGTTGTGGAAGTACGGCGGTCGTGCAGCCAGCGCGCGCAGGATCGGCCCCTTGAATTTGGAGATGTCCTTCCATCGCCCGGTGATCAGGGCGCGCCCGGGGTCGGTCGTCACGATCAGCTCGCCGGTTGTCTTGTTGCGTAGTGTATACAGGGGCAGATCCGGCGTCCTGCGCGATTCATCCGCCATACCGATATCGATTGGCAAAGAGACGGAGTGGTCTCCTCCGTTGGGCGTATCGTGGCAGGTGGAGCAGGCGCCGACGAGGTCTTCCACCCGAAGCTCGTCGTTGAGCCCCTTCACGCCTCTGATGTGAATCTCCCGCGTGTTGAACAAGCTCTGGCCTCGCGCGACGGCAGCGCGAGCCTCGTGACGGCTTCCGTCGACGAGGTCCGACCAGGCGTCGAAAATCGTGAACACGTGGGGGTCGAATGGCCTACCGGTCGGGTCGGCGCCGAGGACGTCATTGATGCCGATGTAGAACGGCTCACTTTCGATAAATTCCGGGCCGCCGCGCGCTCCTTGTTGGTTGAGTTCGCCCGCCGCGTGGTCGTCGATCGACGCGGTGAAGAGCGTCGTCTCGAAATCGACAATCTCGCGGCGCTGCTCTGGGGTGAGATCGGCGATGGCCTCGGCGTGACCCCGCGTTGCGGCGTTCGCTTGGTCAAGCAGATCAAAGTCCATCGATTCGCCTCGAAATGTCTCGCGCCCGTCCCACATCACCGTGGCGAGAAACTTTAGATTTGTCGAGGGCAAGGGCCGTCGGAAGAGCGACAACTCTTGGCTGCTCGCAAAGTGGTACGGATCATCCGCCTGAACCAGCTCGAACTCCGCATCGTCCGGAATGCCCATACCGACGCGGATGAGGCCCTTGTTGAGAAGCATGCTGTACCCGCTCTCGCGAGCTTGCAGAGTCGAATCGTCAATGTTGGGCGAATTGGCTCCGTCATTCTTGCGAAAGAGCGGATCTAAACCCTGGCTGGCATCGAACCTCGCCTGAACATGTCGAGGCGTGATGCTCCATGCGTCGCTGGCTTGGTGGCAGGAGTCGCACCTCCGACCGTTGGTGCCCAAGCTCGCAAAGAAGGGATTATTTGTATCAATCTGTCCGCTGAGCGTGAAGGTCTGGATCCTTCCCGTGGGAGTCGCGAATGGCCTGAGAAGATCCTCCCCCCTTCCGTTGTCGGGTTCGTGGGACTCCGAGCCGCCTTGCGGAGCGAACGCGTCTACCTTCGAGCCTCGCGGAGCGCCTCCGCAGGCACAAAGCGCAAACAGCGCGGTCAGCACAGTTGACAGAGAGATGGTTTTGGAAACGTGATTCGTCATTGGTCTGCTCCTTTTGAGTGTGTTTTCCCCGGGGACACACGCCCCCTACCAGCAAGATCGGAAACAAATGGAAAAAGGCGACAGCCAGAATTCGATCGAGGCAGCGGTAGCCTCGCTGCCTCTGTAAAGGTCTACGACCCGCTGCGAGGCGACGGATTGAGCAACGAAACTGACGTTGATAGCCGTCTAGCGTGCAAGTCGCGCGGACTGGCACGGTAGACGATGGTTGCGCGTGAACCCAGGTGGGGTGGGTTATTTTTGCTGCACTGCTGCTGGTTGGAGCGTCGCCTCGGAAGGTTGGGCCCACTCGACCCTCTTCATCCTCTCATCGGCAAAGTCTTTGCGCTTGGCCACGATCCGATAGCTGACTTTGATGTTGGCGGTGCCGCTGCTCTCTCTGATCTCAAACGAAGTTGGCGTCTCATTGTCGACGTACACAGAGCCGACTGGATCTCCGATTGCGGTCACGAACACGTGATAGTCTTTGTTCGTATTCACCGTCTGCAAGAAGTCGCGATCGATTCGGACGGCGGCACGGCCATTGACCAGCTGTGCACTGCCATAGTCACAGAACCATACCTCTGTGCTCTCTTCAGCGGCCATCAGTATTCGCTGACCATCTGCCAGTGGCACAACCGCATTCTTTGTCCCGGTGGCTGTGAATCTGCCTTGCACCTCGAGGCCCAGATTTGCCGCTGCGCCCTGATAGCTGGTTGCTCGTACGCCGGGATAAAAGAAGCTGTTGGTCAGGCCATGCACGCCGATATGGTTGTTGCTGATTGCAACCACGGCATCCTGGAAGTCGGTCTCCGCGCGCACGCCTTGGTTGACTCCACCGGTCACAACATTCAGCTTTGCCAGCGGGTTTGTCGTCCCGATACCGACGTTCTCGCCTGCGGTTATCGAGAGAGGAGTGCCTCCCCCTTGGCGTATCATATCCAGGCTTCCCCAAGGGCGTGAGCTCAATTGCCAACGTTGTGCGCCTATCGACGATAACGACAACATGGCGTCGTCGGAATATCGAGTAACGTCGAGGGCACCAATTGGATTCGTTGTTCCAATGCCAATGTTTCCGCTGCTCGGATCTTCGTAGATCTGAGAATCCGTAAGGTCCCCGAAAGGATCAAGCCATTTGACAATCTTTCCAGGTGTTACCGACATACCATTCTGTGCATGCGCATATCCAAAACTCGCGAATAAGATCGCGAGCGAAAATACTTTTCGAATCATCGTTACTCCTTATTTGGTTATTCATTGAGATAGACCCATTCCCGGGTCGATTGTCAGGAACACGGGCCGCCTGAACTGCCGATTCCCTGCGATGCTTGCGCAGCGCTCCTTTCTGAGCCATGTGCTGTCGAGGTCCCCTCGCTGCGAGCTTTGGATCTCGGGCTGATCTGCGGCGTCTACCTATTCAGATCGCAATGGAAGCGAGGAAGACGACAGAGGGCTTGATCGCCAGCAAAAAACGTGCTCGATGGTGCAATGAGGGATGGCAGAGGTAGTCGCTGAGCTGAGAGGTGCCGTTTGCTCAAACAGATCGTCATCGCGGTTGTCTTTGGGGCAGTTGTTGCTGTCCAGACCAATAGTCCCGAGCGCAAGGTCGAAGGGAATGTGATTACCTCCAAGCGCGATCCCAGCGTGCGGATCCGTCTGCCGACGTCCGCGCAATACGTCGGCGCGGACCGATGGGTGCTGTACGGAATAGCCGATTGCGAGCTACACGCGTTCGTCGACGCGGAGGAGCACAAAAGCGTTCGGCGGCTCTACTGGGTCCAGTTTGAAGGCTATCTTCCCACCCAGCCAAACTTGAAACACACGTACGATTCACCTCGGCACGCGACTATCGGCGGCATGGATTTTTATGTGGACACCTGGGTCCGAGCGAGCGCCCCCGAGACAAAACCGGATTCAGATGGAGCACACGTTCGGGCGCTTATTCGCGCGAAGGGTTACACGTCGCCGGCGGGAATGATGTATGTGCGCCTGGTGCACTTGCTGGATGAGCAGAAGCGCAAGGAGCTGATGATCATTTATGGCGAGGACCTAGCCTCTACTGGATTCAGCGCAGCCGACCTGGCCAAGGGAGGCAAGGGGTACGACCAGTGGCCGACAGTTGAAAAGGGCCTGATCGAGCGGGCAATCAGCAAGATTGCACTTGAGCAGACCCCCCCGCGCCCTCCGGGTGCTGAGCTTTGACAAGAGTCTTCTTGGCGGTCGTCTCCGCGGGGCGCGCCCTGAGTCGCAGCGTTGATGCTGATTTTTGCGGAAACCGCCGTCGAGCAACGGTAGATCACGTTTCCGCTGTAGCTCCACCGGAGGTCGCGATGATTTTCTCTCTCGGCAGCACGCTTCTTTGTCCTCAGTCTTTCCGCGGCGCAGCCGTTCTCTTTCTAGTCCCGCTGGTCGCCGTCCTCGCCTGCGCGCTCGCCGAGGCCCAGCCCAAAGCTGCCGCTGCTCCACCCGAAGCTGACCTGCTGCCCAAGCCCCGCAGCTCGGGGCTCGAGACCCGCTCGATGGTGATGACGAAATTCGGGATCGTCGCCACCAGCCAGACGCTCGCATCTCGCGCGGGTGCGCAAATCCTCGAGCTGGGCGGAAACGCGGTGGACGCGGCGATCGCCGCCAATGCCGTGCTCGGGCTCGTCGAACCCACCAGCAATGGAATCGGCGGCGATCTCTTCGCCATCGTCTACGAAGCGAAGAGCGGAAAGTTGTACGGGCTCAACGCCAGCGGCTGGGCTCCGAGCAAGATGACCATCGACTTCGTCAAATCGAAGGGAAACGAGAAAATGCCTCAGCGCGGCATTCTCAGCGTGACCGTCCCTGGCTGTGTCTCTGGTTGGGATCTGCTCCGGAAAAAATTCGGAACCAAGGACTTCCAGACGCTGCTCAAGCCCGCCATCTACTACGCTGAGGAAGGTTTCCCGGTGACCGAGATCATCAGCGGAGGCTGGGCAGCCACCGAGCGCGCGGCTGCCGAAGGACGACTCAAGGTCAACGACGCCTTCGCGAAGACGTTCTTCCCCAACGGCCATACTCCGGCCGCGGGCGAAATCTTCCGCAACCCGGACCTGGCGCAATCGCTCAAGCAAATTGCCGCCCACGGGCGCGACGGTTTCTACAAAGGTCCCACGGCGGAAGCCATCGTCCGCCTCTCGCGCGAGTCAGGCGGCGCGATCGAGGCGAACGACCTGGCGCAATTCGAAGCAGAGTGGGTAGAGCCGATCTCGACCACGTATCGCGGCTGGACCGTCACCGAGCTGCCGCCCAACGGCCAGGGAATCGCGGCTCTGATGATGCTCAATATGATGGAGCAGTTTCCGCTCGGCGAGTACGGGCACAACAGCGCTAAAGCGCTGCACGTAATGATCGAGGCGAAGAAGCTCGCCTACGCGGACCTGTTGCGCTACGTGGCCGACCCGCGCCAGGCGCAGGTGCCGGTGAAGGGCCTGCTCGCCAAGAATCTGGCCGTCACCCGCGCTCGCCAAATCCAACCGGACAAGGCGCAGAGCTCCGTTTCCCCGAGCTCCGCGGACGACCTCAAGTCAAAACCCGGCGCCGACACCATTTACATGTCCGCCATCGATCGCCAGGGGAACATCGTCTCGCTCATCCAGAGCAACTACAGCGGCTTCGGATCGGGACTGGTCGCGCCGGGCACGGGCTTCGGGCTGCAGAACAGAGGCGCGCTGTTCAGCCTCGATGCGCAGCATCCCAATGCGCTCAAGCCTCGCAAGCGGCCGCTGCACACGATCATTCCCGCGTTCCTCTCGAAGGGCGACGTCCGGATCGGCTTTGGCATCATGGGCGGCTGGAATCAGTCACAAGCGCATGTGCAATTCGTGTCGAACGTCGTCGACCACGGGATGAACATCCAGGCTGCCCTGGAGGCGCCGCGATTCACCAAGCTGACTTTCGAGGGCGTCGACGTGCAGATCGAGTCCCGCGTCCCGGAAGCGGTTCGCGCAGAGCTGGCGCGGTTAGGGCACGAGGTAAAGGTCATTGCGGCTTACTCGGGCGAGGTCGGCGGCGGGCAGGCGGTGATGCGAGACGGCCGAGGCGTGAACCTCGGAGCCTCGGACCCTCGCAAGGACGGCGCCGCGCTCCCCGAAGCGCCCCCGATCTTTCAGCCCGATTCGCATCGCGCTCGGTCGGCAAAGAGCGCAAAGCGCTGAGTCGCCAAGCGACCTCGCATCGGATCCACTTGCGCGAGCCGAGGAAGCCGCTGCGCAAATAGCCCCCGGGTTCCGGTAGAGAGTTGCAAGCGAGCGCCGAAGCGCGGGAAGACGGGTGCTGCCAAAAGCGCAGCGGCCTAACGACAGCTCTAGAGCGCTCTGAGCTGGATCACCGTTCGGAGAACGTGAGCACCGGCTTGATGTCGACGACTGGCGTGCCATCGATCGCTTCGATTGCGCCAATGCGAAGCCGGTTCCGGACGATCTTGCGCACGGTCACGCGATGGATACCGATCGGGTTGGGTCGGTCGGGAGAGCGGGTGGCGAAGACGCCGGCGAGCGGTCGTCGAGGATCGCTGCGCGGGTGAACTTTGAGCACGTCGCGCCGCGCCCGGTGCAGCCAAGTGATCACGAGGATCTCGTCGCCGACCGCGATCCCGTCGAGTCCCTCCGCCACGGACGCACGAATCTCGAGCCACGCGTCGGGTGCTCCCTCCGATCCCTGCTTTGGTGCAGAGGCGCGCGTCTTCAAGCGTGAACGAATGATGCCGATCGGGTTCAGTCGAGCCTGCCTTGCGGTCATCGG
>DATFTC010000243.1:0-8191 GCA_035262305.1 Myxococcaceae bacterium
GCGGTCATCCAAGCGATGGCCAGCGCGTAGCGCAGGCCGGCGAGCAGGTCTGGACTGGCAGCGGGCAGGAGGACCTTGGTGAGCAGCAGTCGACCCCGAGCGCCCAGCGCGCGGGCGGCCACCACATACGTACCGGCAACGTCGCGCACGCCGTGGTAGGCGGGAATCACGAGCGTCGCCGCGACCGCGTAGACAATCGGGATGAGCCGGTGCGCCTCGCTGTGGCCCAGCCAGAGCATGATGTAAGTGATTAACGCGAGTGGCGGCACTGACCGAAGCAGAACGTAGAGGGGATGCACGTAGTCGTCCGCTCGCCGGTTCCAGCCCATGAAAAAGCCGAGCAGGATCCCCAGCGGCGCGCCAACCACGAGTCCAAACAGGACGCGACCGACGGTGATCAGCAGCGACCGCTGGAGCGTCACGCCTTGCTGAAGGAGAACTCCCACGTGGTCAGAGTGAGCGTGGTGATGACCGGCGTGCGCGTGCTCATCGCTCGCCATATCCGAGCGGGGTCCAGTTACCAGGGCTATGAGTGCCTCGGCGATCGACTGGGTGGGGGGGATCACCTCGGGCCGCAAAACATCTCGCAGCACGGGAGGAAAGCGAGCGGGGTCGACGAAGCGCTCGGCGTTCGAGACCACCGTGTACGCGGCCACCAAGGTCGCCAACGAGGCAAGCCCGAGCAGGGAACGTTTAACCGTGACGTTCTTCATTGCCGTCAAGCGTTCGAGCTTAGCCGCGGATCGTCTTCATCACGTCCTCGCTCTCGAACACCCGAGCCGGGTCTCCTTCGTAGATGATCTCGCCGCGGTCGATGGCATAGAGTCGGTCGGCCACCCTGCTGGCGTTGGTTAGGTTCGATTCGGCGATCAGGACCGAGATCCCCAGCTCCTTGATCTTTTTCACCGCCTCGATGAAGCGGCTGACCACCACTGGAGCGAGCCCCTCGAACGGCTCATCCAGGAGCAGGATCGTCGGCAGCAGCGCCATTGCCCGGGCGATGGCGACCATTTTTTTCTGGCCGCCGCTCAAATTGAGCGCGCGTCGCTTCATGAACTCTTTGACTTCGGGGAATACTGCGAAGATCCGTTCGTCCGGCGATACGCCGGCCTTCTCGGCACGCCCTGAGTCCTGAGCCAACCAGCGGCAGATCTCGATGTTCTCCTCGACGGTGAGGTCGGGAAAGAGGCCGGCGTCTTCGGGCGCATAACCGATTCCATGCCGCGCGCGCAGGTGCGGCGGAAGCCGGCTGATCACCTGGCCTTGGAAGGTGATTTTCCCGGAGCGAACGGGCAACAGCCCGATGATGCTGTCGATGGTAGTGGTTTTTCCCGCGCCGTTGCGGCCGACGAGGCAGACCGATTCCTTTTGGCCGACGGCGAGGGACACCTGCTGCAGGATCTGCGCGCGTCCTCGATAGGTGTTGACGGCCTCGAGCTCAAGCATCGGCGGTCCCGATGAGCGTGGTGGTGACTGCGTTGTTCTTTCGGATCTCGTCCGGCGTGCCATCCGCCAAAATGGTGCCCTGGTGCATCACAACGATGCGGTCCGAGTACTTGAAGACGATGTCCATGTCGTGCTCGATGATCACCGCGGTGATCTTCTCCGAGCGGACGATGGAAGTGATGATGTCCATGATCGTCGCTTTGTCCCGGGTGCTGACGCCGCTGGTGGGCTCGTCGAGGAAGAGAAGCTTCGGCCGCAGAGCGCAGGCCACGGCAACGTCGAGCAGCTTGCGCTCGCCTTGTGAGATTCCGCCGGCGAGCATGGCCCGAACGCGGTCCAGCCCAAAGTCGTGGAGGATCTGCAGAGCCTCCTGCCAGACGGGCTGGTAATGATCGGCCAAGGTCAGCAGCCTCCGGGTCTTTCCCTGGCGCGAGAAGATCGAGAGCGCCACGTTGTCCAGCAGCGTCAGCTGATCGAAGAGGTTCACGATTTGAAAGCTGCGCGCGACTCCGGCCTGGATGCGGTCGTGCACCGATTGCGTCGTCACGTCGGCGCCGCGGAGAAGGATTCGGCCGCTGTCCGGAGTCAGAAGCCCGCTGATTAAATTCACCAGGCTCGTCTTGCCCGCGCCGTTGGAGCCGATCAGCGCGAGGACCTCGTTCTCCCTCACCGCGAAGTCCACGCGGTCCACCGCGTGGGTCTCCCCGAAGTACTTCGTCAGCTTTGTGGTTTCGAGCAAATTCACTTGGAGAGCCGTTTCCTGATTATCGCAGTCAGCTGCGTCAAGGTCCCCACAATGCCCGAGGGAAGAAGCAACACGAGCACGACCAGGACCACGCCCAGCAAGCCCTGCCAGTAGGTCGTGTAGCCGACGGCGAAGGTCTTCAGATAATTGAAGGCGACGGCGCCGACGATCGGTCCGCTAAAGGCGTGGAAGCCGCCGAGCACGGCCATGAAGACGATCTCGCCCGAAAACGGCCAGTAGAGTATGTCGGGCGTGGTGAGGCCATTCAGCGGGACCCACAGCGCACCGGCGATTCCGGTGAAGACGCCCGAAACCAGGAACGCGACCAGCCGATACTTTCGGATTTGGATGCCGACGAACCTGGCCCGCGTTTCGTTGTCGCGAATCGCCTGCAGAGCCTTTCCGAACGGCGAGTGGACGATAAGCCACATCAGCAGCACGCACGCCACGAAGAGGACCAGCACGTAATAGTAGTAGCCGTGCGCCAGATAAGTGACCTTGTCTTCATCGCTCCCCAGTGATCGTCCAAGGAGCGTCGGAGTGGGAACTCGAAGGCCATCGCTGCCGCCGGTGACCCAGTAGAACTTGTATGCCAGGCTCCACAGCACCTGCGATAGGGCCAGGGTAAGAATGCTGAAGAAGATGCGCGTGTACCGCACGCAGACAAATCCGAAGAGCAAGCTGAGGATAAATGACGCGACGAGCGTGCCGAGGATGAACAGCTCCATCGACTGGACGTGCAGGTACTTGACCATCAACGCGACGACGTAGGCGCCGGTGCCGAAGAAAGCGGAATGGCCGAACGAGAGCAGCCCGGTGTAGCCGAGGAGCAAGTTGAAGCCGAGGGCCGCAATCGCCATGATCAGCCCATACGCGAGCAGGATGGTTTGGTACGGAGGGATGGCGTACGGCACCGCGACCAACAGCAGGGCGATCGGCACCCACCACGCCAGGTTCTTGACCGGGGAGCGCACCTCGAATGGAACGGCGACGGTACTCATGCCGCCCTGCCGAACAGACCCGCGGGCCGGATCAGCAGAACGGTCGCCGCGATCAGATAGAGAACCGCCAACTCGAGCTCCGGGAACCAGCTGATTCCAATTTCCCTGAAGGCCCCAACAATAAAGGCGCCGACGAGCGCGCCCTCAAGGCTGCCGAGGCCGCCGATCACGACCACGATGAATGACAAAACGAGTGCGTCGATGCCCATCCCGAGGACTGCGGACTGGCTGGGAACCACGATCGCCCCGCCAAGCCCGGCCATGAAGCAACCAATGGTGAAGGCCTGGACGTATACCCGGTTTACGTTGACACCGAGCGCGGAGGCCCTCCGCATGTCTTGCGCAGTCGCCCGGAGCACTACGCCGAACCTCGTCTTGTACACGAACGCCCAGAGGAACAGGGCGGCCACGAAGCCGGTGGCGATGATCAAGATGTTGTACGTCGGGTACAGCAACTCGCCGACGGTGATGCTGCCCGCCTTCTCGAAAAGCGCGCTCGCCGAAAGCGGGTAGGGACCCCAGGCGAGCCGTATGAGATCCTCGAGGATCAACAAGAGCCCGAAGCCCACCAGCAGCTGGTATTCCTCGGCGCGGCGATAGAACGTCCGAAGCAGCGTCGGCTCCACCAGTGCTCCGACCGCGGCCGCAGCGAATGCACCGGACGGGATAAGCAGGTAGAGAACGACAGTGGGGGCCCCGGCGAGCCATTGGCCAACGACTGAGGCAGTGACGAAGGCGCCCAGCGCAAAGAGATTTCCGTGCGCGAGGTTGACGATCCGCATCACGCCGTAAATGAGACTCAGTCCTCCGGCGATGAGAAAGAGAACCGACGCGTAGAGCATCGCGTTGAGGACGTGGATTACGAAGGTGTCCACGGTCCGCTACAGGTCATCGGCGTGCCCACCGATTCTGTCTTTCGCGAATACGCGCATCCCTGAGGAGCTTTCAGCTCACCTGGAATTCTGGAGGATGGCTCAAGCTCCGACCGATGACTTATGCGGGCTTCACCGTCGGCCAGGTCTGATCGATCCAGGTATAGGTTGAGGTCGGCTCGCCCTTCGGCCAGCCCGGAGGCGCGGTGATGTTTCGGATAGGAATGGTGATGATCCGGCTCGGGTCGAGGACCGGGAACGGGTACTCGGCGACGTTCTTGGTGAAACCGGTGATTGCGTCTTTGTAGCCCTGATGGTTGTCCGGGCGGATGTACACGTAGCCGCCGGGGCCGGCGATCATCATTCCCTCGATGAGGCCGATAATCGCGTCGTCCTCCGGCCAGCCGCCGGCCAACTTGTTTGCCTTCTCGACCGCCATCTTCAGCAAGTAAGTCGCGGTATACGCACCTTCGGCCTGGAAGTTGGGGTACTCGTTAAACTTCGCGTGGTACTTCTCCACGAAGGTCTTGTTCAACGGCCAGCGGTTCGCCGGAGGATAGGTGAAGTGGTAGTTCGCGTGAACTCCGCCGATGATGCCCTCCGGATGATCCTTGCCGATGGCGGCGGGGGTGGCGCCTAACCCGAGGGTCGTCGCCACCTTCATCTTGTCGTAGACGCCGTACCGCAGCGCTTGCTTGTAGAAGGCGACGTAGTCGCCGCCCCAGAGCGAGGTGACGAGGAGGTCTGGCTTCGCCGCAACGGCGTTGGTGATGTGAGCGGTAAAGTCAGTGGTCGCGAGCTTTGGCCACGCCTCGGAGACCTTTTGCGCGTTTGGCATCAGCTTCTTTGTCACCAGGGAGAAGTGATCGAAGCAGTTGCGACCGTAGGCGTAGTCGGGATGAATGTGCGCCACCTTCTTGACGGTGGGCCATGTCTGGGCCACGGCGATCGCGCAGGTCGCCCCGTCGGCGGACTGGATGTTGGTGATTCGGAAAACGTATCGCGGATTCGGGACGGCCTTGTCGAACAGGAAGTCGGTGCAGCCGTCGACGAAGATGGTGAGGAGCTTGAGCTCTTCCGCCACCGGGCCGAGCGCGGGCGTGTTGCCGCTGGAGGTAATCCCCATGAACATGTCGATCTTCTCGGAGAGCTTGAGCCGTCGCATCTCCTTGACGTTGGCGTCGGTGCCCGCGTTCTCGTCCGCCTTGAGGACCTCGATTTTCCGCTTCCCAAGCAGCCCGCCGTGAGCGTTGATCTCTTCCGCAGCGAGGATGCCGCCCTTGTACATCGGCTCACCGAGCACGGCGCCCGCGCCGGTGAAGAAGGTCATGTGGCCGATGCGGAACGGCTTGTCCGGGATGTTGCCCTTGGGTTTGTCCTGGGCGTGGGCGACGCCCGCAACGCTAAGGCCCGCGACGGAAGCTCCGAACCCGGTAGCAGCAGCGGTGACGCCGAGTTGCGCGAGAAAATCACGTCGGGTCGGTCCACTTGACATAACGACCTCCTGCTTCGGCGTTTTGAAGCCGTGTATATTTTGCCGCCGCGTAACATGCTGTCAGAGGGAAGTCAACGTGAAGCGTTCAAGGAATGAAATCATCCGTGGAAAGCTGGCGCACTCGACGGGCCGCGCCATGCCGCTTCGATCGCACGCGACAAGGAGGTAGTGCGCCATGATTCGCCGACTGGTCAGTGCCCTTGGAAGAACACTTTCCGGGATCGCTGCAGCGATCCGGGCGAGGCCAGGGATCTTCCTGGCCGCCGTAGCAAGCCTCCTTGTGCTCAATGTTTTATTGCCACCATTGGTCCTATCCGTGGCACGCAAGCGTGTTGACTTTTTCACTTTCAATCCCTGGCTCAAATCGTTGCCTTCGTTCCTTGCCTCGGGCGACATTTCCCTTGGCCACAAGCTCGACTTTCTCCTGGGTCTCGCGGTTTTCTGGTTCTCGTCAGACGGCGTTTTTGGAATCGAGTGGGGGTACGCTGTGACCTTCGGCGACCTGCTTCGCTTCCTTGTGATGTCGGTGATTTTTGGAGCGTACTTTGCAGTTTGGGCGCAGCGGACGCGAACCGATCCATCGTTTCGCAGCTCGGCGCACCTCGGCCGGCGCGGCGGGGTGGCGGGCGCGCTGGTGAGTACGCTTGCGCTGTCTACCGCGCCATGCAGCGTGATGGGGTGCGGCGCTCCGGTGATTCCAGTTCTCGGGCTGGCGTTCATGGGGCTGTCGAGCGGCACGGTCGCGCTGCTTTCACAGGTCTCGACTGTTGCCACGGCGTTGGTCTTCGTCGCGGCGATTGCCAGCCTCGGCTACCTCGGCTGGCGGGTTGGAGGCGACGGGCACCGACGCGAGCGAGCCGCTGGAACGTGAAGCGCGCGGAACAACCGCTGTGCCGGGGGATCGCAGACAGTTGTGCTCCTTTGACGCGCCATGCTCGCGCTTGAGGATGACGCTTGCCGCGAGGGGCGCTTTGAGCGAGGCTCCCCGCGCCGCGGGGCAGGCGTGCAGGTTGAGCCTAATACGATGCGCAGCTCGGGCCTGGCCCAGCCACGGAGGGAAGGGATGAAGCGCGGACTGGGACGATTGCTGAGCGCGATCCTTGTGTTCATCGGCGGCGCGCCGGCCGCACCCGCCGGGGAGGAAGTTAGAATCGGGGCAATCTACCCGCTCACCGGTGCCGCCGCCTCGACTGGCCTAGAGCTCAAGAACGCTGTGGAGCTCGCCGCCGAGATGATCAACCACGGCGCCCAAGGCTTGAATCTCCCATTGGCGGGAAACGCTGGCCTACCCGGTCTCAAAGGCGCGAAGATTCGCCTGGTGTTCGGCGACCATCAGAGCAATCCTCAGATCGGCGCCACCGAGGCCGAGCGCTTGATCACCCAGGAAAAAGTGGTGGCGCTGATCGGTTGCTATGCCAGCAACGTCACCGCCACGGCCAGCCAAGTGGCGGAGCGCTACGGGGTGCCCTTTCTCAATCCAGACTCTTCCTCGGCGACGCTCACCCAACGCAACTTCAAGTGGTTTTTCCGCACCACCCCGCACGACGAGCTCTTCGTGCGCAATTTTTTTGTGTTTCTCAAAGCACTGGAGACAAAGAGAGGCATCAGGCCGAAGCGCATCGCTCTGATGAACGAGAACACTCTTTGGGGCACCGAGACCACCAAGCTGGAAGAGAAGCTGGCCAAGGAGCAGGGGTACAACATCGTCGAGACGGTCATCTATCCAGCGAAAAGCACTCAGCTCACTTCGGAAGTTCAGCGTCTAAAGGCCTCGAGCCCAGATCTGCTGATGCAGTCCTCTTACCTCGGCGACGCCATCCTCTCGATCAAGAGCTACCAAGAGCTTGGGTTCACGCCGCAGGCGATCCTGGCGAACGATGCCGGCTTCAACGACAGCGAATTCCTCAGGACGCTGGGGAAGGCGGGAAACTACGTCCTTTCGCGCGAGGTCTGGGCGCTGGACCTGACCTCGCGCAATCCGTTGATCAAGCAAGTCAATGACATCTACTTCAAGCGGTTTAAGACGAATTTCAACGGCAATTCGGCCCGCGCGTTTACGGGACTCTACACTTTGGCGGAGGCGATCAACCGCGCTGGCTCGACGCAACCGGAAGCAATGCGGAAGGCGCTCACCGAAACCAACATCGGCGGCGACAAGCTGATCATGCCTTGGCAAGGAATCAAGTTCGACGCCACCGGCCAGAACACCCTGGGCTCTGGCATCATCGTCCAGGTGCAGGACGGCAAATACGTGACCGTTTGGCCGTTTGAGCTGGCCAGTGCGGATGTGATTTGGCCGATGCCCGCGTGGGACAAGCGCTGATTCCCGGCCGGTCAGCGTTCGCGCTGCAATGAGCGTCGAGATTGTGCTGCAAACACTTTTGTCCGGTCTGCTGATCGGCTTGGTCTATGCGCTGGTGGCAGTAGGGCTCACCATGATTTTCGGCGTGATGGACATCGTCAACTTCGCCCATGGCGAGTTTTTGATGTTCGGCATGTACGCCAGCTTCTGGCTGTTCTCTCTCTACAAACTCGATCCGCTTTTCACCCTGCCATTGACCGCGCTGTTGCTTTTCGCGCTGGGCGCCGCGGTGTACCAGACGGTCGTCCGGCGGATCATCCACGCGTCAAT
>DATFTC010000244.1:0-5780 GCA_035262305.1 Myxococcaceae bacterium
AGAGAGGATTCTGTTCCTGCGGAGTGTACAAGTGATACCTGAGGTGCAGCGCCGAGGCGTGGGAGCGGCCGCGGTCCGCCTCTTTCTGGCCGACGCAAACAAGCGCGGGCTCGATGCCGCTCTCCAGGTGTTGCGCGTAAATCCGGCGCGACGGCTCTACGAGCGCCTGGGCTTCTACGTCACTGGAGAAACCGCGACACATTTCCTGATGAGCTTCTCGCCACATAAATCGCCCTGAGGCGCGCGCTCCAAAAAAGTTAATAATTCAGCTATCGCGTGGGCATTACAGATGTGTGTGTTGCGGGGCGCTTTTTATTCTGCTTATGGTGCGCCCTTCTCCAATCCATTGGCGCGACAAAACGGGGGTTATCGTCTGCCCGGGAGCAGATCATGAACGAGACAATGCAAGCGTGCAGCGTTCGATCCGACCTCAATCAGTGGAAGCAGCGAGCAGAAAGAGCGGCCGCATGCGGCGTGCTCCTCGTTGTCGGCGCGGCGATCCTCGCCGCATGCGCGGACGCCCCGGCGGGCACGCGCTCGATGCGATCGGTCTCGTCCACGGAATACAATGATGACAACCCGTCGATCATCTATTCGCTGACCAACACGGGGCCCGTCTGGAACCAAGTATCAGATCCCGGCGATTTTAATAGCGACGAGCACACCACCAATGTTTTTTCTTCGTCCTTCACAGTGAATTTCCGAGGCACGGACTTCCAATGGATTGGAAGGACCGGCCCGAATTTTGGCATCGCAACTGTCTACCTTGATGGGCGGGCGGTCGATAGCGTCGACAACTACAGCCAGGATCCGATGTATCAACAGGTTCTCTATACGTTTAGTGGGCTGAGCGATGCTCCTCACGTGTTTCAAGCTGCAATAGGGGAATACCCGGATCCGCCCAGGAATCCGCTTTCTTCAGATACCTACCAGAGCATCGATGGATTCATCACCAGCGGAACTCCCCTTGTGTTGCCGCAAGTCGCAGCTTGGGGTGGCGGCGTTTCAAGAAGTGACGGTTGGACGTGCGGTCTCGACAACCCCGGCGATCTCTCCGGCGGGCATTGCTGGTCCGATGTTCCGGGGCAGAGCATGTCGATTACGTTCACAGGTACTGGGATCGAAGTATATGGGCGACCGGACGGCGAGAACGGGAAGACGGACGTGATCCTGGACGGGACACCGCTCTTTACCTATGACGGCTTTAGCCGGCCATACGATGAAGAATGTTTCGATTGCGTAGACGGGCAAAACATTATCGCCCTTACTAACCTTTCGCCGACTTCGCATACTCTCACTTTGGTGGTTTCGTCGCAGGACCCAAACCCAGCATCTCAAGATAACTTCACTCAAATCGATGAGTTCATGATCATCCCGTAGAGGCGCTGTGCGTCGATCAAAACGGAACGGCCTTCGCCGGCAGTCGAATCGGACCATCGTCCGCGCCTTGGCGGTGCTCTCGAACGGGCCGGCTCGCGAAACGCGCTATGGTCGGTGTTGCTACTGAAGCCCCACCAGGCCGCGCACTGAATCGAGCAGCTTCGCCGAGTCGTAGCCGATTCCGTCCTTGAACACGGTCTCCACTTTTTCGATGTCGGCGATCTTCGCCGCGGGATCTCCGTGCACCACGACCAGGTCCGCTTGCTTGCCGACCGCGATCGTTCCAATCCTGGCCGACTCGCCGAGGAACTGGGCGCCGTTTGCAGTGGCGATGTGAATCGCTTCGACCGGGGTGAAGCCGGCCTCGACGAGCATCTCGATTTCGCGCAGATCTGCAAAGCCGGCCAGCACGCCCCCAATCCCGACCGCGTCGCTGCCGGCAAGTAGCAAGCCACCGGCCTTGACGAACGCGCGCTCGAGCTGCATCCCCTTCTTGAGCAGCGACGTGAGCAGCGCGGTTCTCTTGCGGCCCTCGGCCGAGCCGGCGCTGACCATTGACGCCAACGCGCGAGCGCGCCACTCGGGGACCATCATCTCGAGCGCTCGCTGGGGAAACGGACGCTCGGTGATGCCGGCCTCGAAGATCGGCAGCGTCGAGGTGACCGCGACGTGATGGCGGATGAGATCTTGGAACAGCTCCTGTACCGGGGCGCTGTTGACGTCGAGCGCCTCCAGCCGGGCTAACTCCTCGTCTCGATCGGGACAGCGATCGGGCTGCTTGCCCGGAACGAACTCGCTGTCCTCCATGAATCCGTGCTCGATGTTGTCGATGCCCAGGGCGGCGGCCTCGCGGTACCCGATCGAGCACAGATGCCCAGTGACTTTGAGCCCGCGGCGATGTGCGGCGTCAATTGCGGCCTTCAGCTCCGCGCGCGTGATGTGCACATACACCTTGAACGAGGTCGCGCCCACGTCCGCCCAGTACTCCACCATGCGGCGCGCCTCCTCCGGTCCGGAGAGCTGACGCATCTGAAAGTAGCCGCGTCCTGTGAAAGCGCCTTCGAGATAGGGAGCGGTCACGAACATCTTGGGCCCGGGAAGCGTTCCCTGATCGATCAGCTTCTTCAAGTTGAGGTCGGTGTACGGCTCGATGCAGCCGGTGGTCCGGATGGTGGTCACGCCCATCGCCAGATAAAGGCGCGAAAAGCTATACGATGCTCCTTTCACGACCCGCGTGCGCCCAGCCTCGACGATGCAAAAGAGGTGGTTGTGCATGCCGACCAGGCCGGGCAACACTGTGTAGCCTGTCAAATCGATGACTCGAGCTCCTGCGGGCACGGGCGTGCGCGAAGCGTCGCCAGCGGCCTGGATGCGGCCGTCGCTGATGACGATTGCCTGGTCTGCTCGCTCGGGCGATCCGGTGCCGTCGATCAGCTTGACACGGGTGAGCGCGATCACCGGTGCATCGACCTGAACGAGCTCGCGCACCTCCGGCGCAAAGGAGCTGGCCCGCTGCGCCGACGCCGGTAGGCACAGAAGGACGAAAAACAGAGTGCGTCGCATTGCGCACACACTCCCGTAAAAAGACAGTTTCAAGCGCGAAATCAAGAAGCTCAGGGAATCGGCGTGTTTCGTGAGGCAGCTCACTTGCGCTGGCTTTCTTGTCTTTGATTGGGCCACAGTTCGGACGCCTTCCGTCTCAAAACTGAATTGATCTCAGCGATGCACCTTGGCATTGGGTTAACTCAAGTAATCGATAGTTCTACACGCCTATGAGTAAGCACAAGGAGTCTGGGCGCGTCAATCAACAATTTGGCTGTACGCCGCCTACGGAATTCACATATACAGGCCAGTTCGAAGTACACGCTTCTGGGCGAACGACGGCTTAGGGGGGAGGCTCATGAATGGTTCTTCCATTGATATCTTCTCGCCGTATTGCTCACTCTCTTTTGATCCTCACAGCCGCCGCAAGCACGATGTGCGTTGCACCGCAGGACTTGGCCCAGGGCGGTCACATGGAGTTTGTCCCTCCTACCGGTGAACGGTGCAAGGGCAATGAGGCAGTGGCCTGCTATCAGAAAGGGCTAGCGCTCACTACAGGCAATGCTTCGAACACCGACCGAATTGCGGGCATTGCATTGTTGGAGAAAGCGTGCACTGAGAAATTGGCAGCCGCTTGCGACACCCTTAGCCGGCGATTTACGAAACCGAAGAAAATCTCCGGCAGGTATCCGACGTACCCGACCAGGGCACTATGGAATGGAGTAGAGGGACAAATCTCCGTCAGATGCATCATGACCGAGAAGGGCGTTCTCAGAGATTGCGGCGTGATCGCGCCTCGCTCGAAACAGGAGGAGGAGATTCTCCGCGGCAGCGAGCTAGGACCGGAGCTGCTAAGCGCACTTTCGACCTGGCGTTTCACACCGGCCACCTTGGACGGTCAGCCGTGCGCGATCGAACACACTTTTCGAGTCAAATTCGAAGTGGCCAGAAAAGCGAGATAAGTCTGTTGCCGGCTGCGGGCGCGGCAGGTCACAACGAGCGAAGGAGGCCGTGTCGAAGCGGCTGGTCAACCCTTTTCGTGCAAATGAAGACCAAGGCGCCCATGCTCGATGCGAGCAAACAAAACACCGCTGCAATCTCTGAGCTCTCTACCCCCGCTCCACTCGAATCGAGACCATCACCTTGTCTGCGGACTGAGTCGGTGTGACTTGCGCGAGCGCCTTCCAGCGGCCGCCTTGGCCATCGTCGATAGTCCACTGGCTGTTGGGGCCAGAACCGGCTCGCTGCCAGCGATCCGAGAGCGTTGCCTCGACCATCTTAAGAATCTCGGACGCGCTTCCTCCGCCTTCGACTTCCCAGGTCTTCTTCCACCACTGGGTGTCGCCCTCCTGCTTGAGCAGGGTGATGTTCCGAGCCTTTTCCTTCGGGAACGGCTCGCGAAGGCGGCGAATGGGCTTATCGGCGAGCGCGGCTCGAGCGAACTTCGAGCTCGGGTCCCAGTTGTATTCCATGCCTAGCGCGACCGCCTGAGCAAAGCCCAAGCCGCGCATCTTGCTAACGAGATACAACGCGCCATCAATCCCAGACGAGAGACCCGCGGTGGTGATGATTTTTCCATTGTCCACGTAGCGTCGGTCGCTCACCACGCGAGTCTTGGGATAGCTCTCCTTCAACGTGTCGATCGCGCCGGCCACGGTTGTCGCGGACTGACCGTCCAAAAGGCCAGCCTTGGCGAGCCAAAACGCGCCATTACAAACAGACATCACGTATTTGGCTTTCTTTGAAACATCCTGAATCCAGCGGATTACCTCAGCGTTGTTGGGATTCACGTTGCCACCCGGAGTGAGCAGCACGTCCGGCTGCGGCGCATCGGCAAAAGTGTACCGAGGGATAACCTGCATTCCCATGTTGGTGGTGAGCACGCCCGAGGACTGCGCGACGGTGTATACGTTGAAGTTGGCCTCGCCAAAAACCTCGTACGGCCCGGTGTAGTCGATGATCTGGACGCCTTCGAAGAGCAGGATGGCGACCTTCGGACGGTCGTCTGGGCCCGCAGTTTCCCGCTGGGCAACGCGGCGCCCGGTCTTAACGTCGACGAAGGTGCTCGGCTCCTGTTTGAAGGTGTCGATGCACTGCTCGGTTCCGCCGAGGTAGATGCGGCCCTCCACCACCGCGTACAACTTTTGCGACCCGGGCATGCCGTCGGACATCACGCAATTGCCGTTGAGTTGAAGCCCGTAGCGATCCGGGTCGGACAAGAACGTCGAGCGATTGGCCGCAGAAGAAAACCAGTAGCGGAAAGCGCCGCCGTCCGCCGAGAGGTCCGACTTCCCCTTCGTTCGTTGCCCATGGATGAGATCGATCGGATCTAGCCCTTCCAGCGCGAGCCTTTGCTCGGCGGCGGCGCTCGCGGTCCAAAGGCACAACAGCAATGCACTCTTCATGACGAACCTCCCGAAAGGGCGACCAACTCGCCGTTGAATGTTTCCGAGAAACGACTGCGATACGCACTAGGCGGCACCCTGATTGCGCGAAGGAATGCGCGCCGCATCGATTCTGCGGTACCGAATCCGCATTCCGCGGCGATCTCTTTGACGCCCTCCTCGCTCTCTTCGAGGCGGCGGCGGGCGGCTTCCACTCGCATCCGTTGGACGAACTGCGCCGGAGTCGTTCCGACTCTCTTCGCGAAGACGCGCGCAAAATTGCGCGGGCTCATCGCAACGCGGCGAGCCAGAGCGTCGACAGAAAGATCCTCTCCAAGGTGATCCGCCATCCACGCCTGCAGCTCCCCAAACGATTCGCTGTCCGACAATTGGATTTGAAGCTGGGTGCTGAACTGCGACTGCCCGCCGGGACGCTGAAGGAAAAGCACGAGCTCACGCGCGACAGCTCGGCTT
>DATFTC010000245.1:0-6106 GCA_035262305.1 Myxococcaceae bacterium
TTTAAGGTGCGCGACGTAGCTGTCGGCATCCTCGCGCTTGGCGATTCCCCTCCAATGTCGAGATCGTGTGTCACCCTGGGCTGTGGGGCCTAACGGACAAAGGCAACCGGCGCGACGAAGGACGGCGCGAAGCGCCGCCGAGGAGCGGTCCGTTTGAGCGAGTGGTTAGCCGCCATAGTAGCCATCAATGCGAGCTACACCAGTCGATCGCATCTTCGAGCCGATCATCTCCCCAGAAGACCTCGGTTCCATAGGCGAATGTCGGAGAACCGAATATTCCAAGCGATCGCGCAACTTCAGTCTCGGCAGCGTACTTCTCACGGATTTCTTCGCTGTTCGCCTGAGCGATCGCGGCGGCAGGGTCACAGTCCAACTTCTGCAAGATGCGGCCAAGCGACGCAGGCGTGCCTGGATCCTGGTTTTCGATGAACCAAGCCGCATAAGCTGCCTTAGCAGTTCCGGCGAGCGGTCCGGTTGAACTAGAGGCTAGGACGCGCTCGAGCCATGTATTCGATAAAGCCACTCGTTGCAGCACCACGTAACAGCGCCCCAAGCCAGGCCACCCAGCACGCAGATGAAAGCAGTCCTGAGCAGCGCGCTCAGGAAGAGATCGCGGTGGAAGATTCCAAGCAGAGTCATGAGCAGGGTGAATATGAACATGAATCCGCCCCACCGGAGCACACCACGTACAAAAAGAAAGTAGATGGGGCCACGACAGCGAAGGATCTCCCATACGCGATGCACGTCCTCGCGCCAGTACCAAGGGAATCTCGCGGCAGCCATGTTCCAGGACCTTGAGGTAAGTGATGTCGCCGACCCAGAGTTACCCGGGCCCGCGGATCGGATGTTACGCGGAGGTGTCAACTAGATGGGGCAAGTGCGGTGTCCGCGCGAGCGAAGGGTTAGGGCGCGCTCTTTCTCGGCTCGCGGCGAATGCTTTGCAGCACCTTGATTGCCTGCTGGCGCAAGGTCTCTACGTCACCGTTCATGAGAACAGTAAAGGTGATGAGCACTTCACCCAACCCGATGCTGCCTTGGGTGAGGTACTTCCACTCGCCCGGCTTGGGCGCACGATCGGTGGCGGAGAAGTAGTAGCCGATCGCACCCGGAAGGCCCAGGGAAACGATTGGCAGCTCCTGCTCAACCGACGAGCTTTTCGCCGATGCGGCCGCCCCTTGAACTATGGATCTGACCCGCTCGTCCGTAAGCGGGGGCACGTTCGGCTTTTGAGGAGTGATAGGGCTGATCAGCAACATCAACTGATCCGGAGTCGGGCCAATGATGACCGCTGCGTGAGGCATCCCGGAGGTCGTTGGGCGGACTTGCGCTTTCCAGTTGTCGGGAATGGATAGAACAATGTCCTCCGCGGTGGGCAGCGGAATTCGGACATCGGCCGCGAACGCGCTAGCGCAAAGGCAGAGACCAAAAGCGACTGACAGGAAGCTACGCATCTGTGATCAACCTCCCGTGCGCCCTAACGCTGCCGTTAAGCCGCCGGCTGGAAAGCGGGGTTAGGCCCCAGCAAGGGTCACCCGGCCTGAAACACCAATGCTTGGAACCTGTCGCTCATTTTCCTTTTGAAGCCCAACGCCGCCCTTCAGCGCCGCACCGCTTGCGGCGCGTCCGCTGCAAGGGCTTGTTGGGCTGCCTCAGCATTCAACGCCTTGAGCGATGAAACCTGGCGGCCTTCCGCGTCGAAGTTGGATGGCGCGAGCCAGCGTTCAAAGTTGCGCCGAATGCGTGGCCACTCGTGATCCATAAGCGAATACCAGGCGGTGTCCCGGTTGCACCCTTTTACTACCATGTGCTGGTAAAAGATCCCCTCGAACGTGAATCCCAGTCTCAACGCGGCGGCACGAGATTTTTCGTTCAGGGCATTGCAGCGCCACTGCATCCGACGATACTTGAGCTCGTCAAACGGGTACGACAGCATGAGAAACAGCGCCTCGGTGGCCTGGCGAGTACGCTGCAAAGACGGTGCGAACCAGATGTAGCCTACTTCGATCGACCCCATCTCCGGGCGAATATCCAGATAGGTTGCCATCCCGCCGAGCTGGTCCGTATGCTTGTCCCGGAACGCGAAGAAAAGCCGATCGGGCGCGACCGCGATCCGTCGCGCCCATTGGTCGAACGAAGCGAAATCTGGGAACGGACCGTCGGGGAGATAGGTCCAGATGCGCCTCGCCTCCTCGGTCTCGTGGGACGCAACGTATAGCGGCTTGCTGTGCCGGCTTGGGTCCAAGGGCTCCAGCAGAACTAGCGCTCCCTCGAGGCGGCGTCGCTCTGGAGCTTTGCCCGAAGGCGGCGCCAAGACCCTTTCACCAGAGATCGTTCGAGTCACTCGCGCACCTTTGACACGCAGCATGCGCGTGACGACGCCGGTGCTTGCAGCGATCTCGAGTAGGGCCGATCGCTTGCTCGCTTGCGCCCGCGCGGCAAGGTCGGACGGTTGGGATTGAGTCTCAGCGGCACGAGTAGCTTCTCGTGGAGGTGAGGAATCGACCCTGCGAAGGGGCGATCGACATCCGTGGGTTTCACACGGCGTCCTCCAGTGCCCTTCACGCGGCCCAACGCCCGAACTCAGCGGCCGCCCGCTGGCAGGCGGTCCACAGTGACAGGTTGGGCATCTCTTTGCGTTTCCACCACGCTGTTTATGGATAGCCACCGACCGTCGAAAGTGAGCCCCGTCTCCTTACCGTTCTTCTTCGCACCTATGTGCAGATGCGGTTCCAGGGTATTACCGGAGTTGCCGACCCTGCCGAGAGGTTGTCTCATCGTCACAGTGCTCTCGGGCACGACCATTGCGCTGCCTTGCATCAGATGCGCCATAAGTACTTCCACGTCTCCGCACTTCACAATGACGTGGTTCGCAGGATGATCCGCATCAGGCATTCCGGGCAAATTGTCCGCCAAGGTGTCCTGGACAGCCAGGACGGTTCCCGCGCACGGGCTGTATACGATGTCGCCGAAAATTTCGTAGTCGGCAAGCGCGCGAGGAGCCACACCGCTTGCTCGGTTTCCGAATGGGTTGACCCGGGCGATGTCGAGGGCAAGCCCAGTCCCGCTGAATGAGTGGAACGGGTTGGTGACCGCGCTGTTCCCGCCCTGAAGTACATAGTAAGTGCCCGACTTCAGGGGAAACGACAATTCAAGCGTTTCTCGGGGTCTGATGTGCGATGCCACGACCAACACATCGAGGACGATGAACAGGCCGAGAATTGTGACGGAGAAAGCGAGTCGTTTCGGGGTTTGACCCGGCTGGAGGGCGCCGGCGAGTTTCGCCCGTCGATAGGTGTACACAACGACGAGACCGAACACGCCGAGCACGGCGTAGCGCAGGTAGTAGCTCGTAAAGGCCCAGGATCCTGCCAGGAACGCGAAGGCAACGATGCTACCGCTGGCCGCAATCTCGACGGCCCAACGAAAGCCCTCTTGGCGCCGCGCCGTCAGCGCCCAGTACAGCGCGATGCCCGCGAGGCATACGGGGTACAAGGCAAAAACTATTTGAAGTGTCACATCAGGCGGTGCGCGATTGAGATGCCAAACGTCGCGTTTGAGCCGCCGCCGAGCGGCGAAGCAGCGAGGGGACTGCAAGCGGCACGCTTGCAGCGGTCGGCTCGAACGGATGGTTGGGCGTCATCGCTCTGGCAGCGCGGGCCACTTGGTGTACGCGAAGACCCAAAGCATGACGATGTTGACAATCGGGATCATTCCGAGCAGAGCCCACCACGGCGAGTATCCGGCCTTTCCGATGGCGCGCCCGAAGAACCAAAGAGGGAGAAGCAGAATCAGCACGATGATCCAGTGCCAAATTGAAAAGGAGCCCATCGCAGCCTCCGTTACACCGAACTGCGGTTTTTAAGGCTAGGCCATTCAGCAAATCCGAGAATCGCAGCGACGATACAGAAGCCGAGCCATGGGATGACAACGAGCAGCGATAGAGCTGGACTGAGGCCGGCGCGACCACAGATGCGCCACAGCGGAACTATGATGAGTACAGCAGCGACGAAAGCCTCAAGCCAATGCCAGATAGACCACGATCCCATAATGACCTCCCATGAATTTCGATCGAGACTGGGATTGCGACAGTTCGCTGACAACGATGAAGCCTCACCCTTGATGACGCCCAACGCTAGAGTTCAGCGGCGCGCCGCTTGCGGCGCCGCTCCAACGACGGGTTGGGCCGCAATTGCTCGACGGCCGAGACGATAGCCCGCGACACTGGCGCAGTGAAAACTGTAGGGCCGTTACAAAGCGCGGCGAGACCTTCGACGTTGACGCCCTCCACCGCGGCGCACAGCCGCTCAAACTCGCTGCCCGTGAGGCCGGCAACACCTGACTTGAGTTGAACCAACCGGATGTCAATTTGATCCTTGGCGCGAGGCCGAACTCGCAGCAGGACAGCATCGACGATCCCTATTCTCGGGTTGCCGCTCGGAGCGTCCAGATACACTACGCGCCAGCCACGGCTGTGCGCCCACCGCTCGAACGCGAACTGGCTTCCCTTCGCGGTCTGACGGGCGCGATAGTTAGCGCTGCGGCGTGTGACCCACGCTTTCTTAGCCGGCGAGAGTTTTTCCGTCATGGCGTCCTTGCGGCCCAACGTCGCCGACGTGCCACGCAAGCACCGCGGTCCCGCGACGCGCCTTCTAGCCACTAATCCGGCTTCGCCCCCGTCTCCCTAACGACCTTCCCCCACTTGACGACCTCCGCCTTAAAGTACTCGGCGAACTGCGCCTGAGTGCCCCCGACGGGCTCGAACGCGACCGAGTCGAGCCGCTCGCGGAACTCCGGGACTTGGATCACGCGATTGACTCCCTCGTTCAGCCGCTGAACGATGTCCATCGGCGTCCCGGCCGGCAGGAACACGCCGATCCACGTGTAGTCCTCGACGCTCGGAAAGCCCGCCTCGGCGAACGTCGGCACGTCCGGAAGCGAGGCGAGACGGTGTGAGCTCGAAACGGCGATCGGGCGCAGCTTCCCCGCCTTGATCTGCGCGATCGGGCCGGAGATCGCCCCGCACCCGACCGGCGGCTCGCCCGCCACCACCGCCACGACCTGCGGACCTGCCCCGCGGAAATGGATCGGCGTCATGTCGACCTTCGCGAGGACCCGGAACAGCATCTCCGCCGTGAGATGCGGCGTCGTGCCGCTGCCGGGCGAGGCGTACGCGAGCTTGGAGGTCTTCGCCAGCGCGAGCAGCTCGTCGAGGGTCTTGGCGGGAACGCTCGGGTGCACGTAGACCATGTTGGGCTGCGTCGCAACCAGCGCGACCGGGATGAAATCGCGCTCGGCGTCGTAGCCGGCGTTCGGGAACAAGGTCACGTTCACGACGATGGCCGAAGACGTCACCAGCGCGGTATAGCCGTCTGGCGCGGCTTTCGCGGCCGCCACGGCGCCGATGTTTCCGCTCGCCCCCGTGCGGTTCTCGACGACCACGGGCTGGCCGAGCACGTCGGCGAGTTTCTGTCCGACCAGCCGCGCAATGATGTCCGACGGCCCGGAGGGCGCGAACGGGACGATGAAGCGGATCGGTTTGCTGGGGTACGCCTGCGGGTAGGCAGCCGGACTCGCGATCGCCAGCGCGATCGCCGCAATCGCCGCGCGGATCGGTGTTCTCACGACTCGTCCTCCTCCGAATCCGTTCCGCCGGGCATCGTACACCCGGACGCTTTTCACACCGCACTCTCCGTCGTCAACCCCGTTCGCGGGGCGCGCGCGTTTACCGCGGTCGTTGACTTTGACCCACCAGGAGACCGCAATGCATCCGTTCACGAGAACGCTCTCGGCGCTCGCCGTCGCCGCTGCGCTCGCCCCCACCGCGCAGGCGGCGGGCGACGCGCTCACCATCTACAGCAGCGCCCGCCCGGGCGCCGTGTCCCCGGACACCTACCGTAACGGTGGGCGCGGACAGCCGGTGCCCGGTTACGCCGTGGTGCGTCACGAACGTGACATCAAGCTCGAGCGCGGCCGGAGCACCGTGCGCTTCACCGACGTCGCCGCGTTCATCGACCCGACGACCGTCACGTTCGAGTCGCTGACCGATGGCCCCGGTACGAGCGTCGTCGAGCAGAACTTCCAGTTCGACCTCGTCAACACGGAGAAG
>DATFTC010000246.1:0-2694 GCA_035262305.1 Myxococcaceae bacterium
AGTTTGCAGACTCCCCGCTACGGCGCGCCTCCAAACGGCAATTCTTCCTACGTGCGACCGAGAGTTCGAATTAGGCTTGCCCCAGCGCCGGCTCCGCCCGCGGGAAGAGGCACCAATCCCAAAAGGGACGGAAGGTTCGAATTCGATTTCCTCCAGCGGCGAGCCAGCACCGCGTCTCGCCCCGGTCTGCTGATTACCACCTAATGTTCCGGCGTAAGGCGCCGGCCTCGGCCTGTCGATCGCCTATGACATTATCACCCAGCAACACGGCGGCACGATCGAGGTCGACAGCCGGCTCGGCGAGTTCACCGAATTTACGATCCGCCTGCCGCGTTCCCAATAAGCTATGCCTAGCACGGATGGGCTCACCTTATGAGTGAAATCAGACAGCCAGGCGAACTCAGCCCTTCACGCAGATAACTTGTCGCAGCGTATCGACGACCTCGACAAGATCGCTCTGGGCCGTCATGACCGCGTCGATATCCTTGTAGGCGCCCGGCGTCTCGTCAATTACCCCCTCATCTTTGCGGCATTCGACGCCCGCGGTGGCGGCTTCGTGATCGGCGAGAGTGAAGGCTTTCCTCGCGGCCGCGCGGCTCATCTTTCGGCCGGCACCATGGGAACAGCTGTGGAAACTCTCGGGATTGCCCTTCCCGCGTACAATGAAACTCCGAGCACCCATCGATCCGGGGATGATCCCGAGGTCGCCTTCACGAGCACGAACCGCGCCCTTGCGTGTCACCAGGACGTTCTGACCGAAATGGTTCTCTTTCACGACATAGTTGTGATGGCAATTGACCACTTCGATCTCGGGCTCAGCCGCTTCATGGCCAAGAGTCCGGTAGACAGCCTGCACCGTCGCGCGGAGCATGATCTGTCGGTTTGCCATTGCGAAATCCTGCGCCCACCCCACCGCCTCAACGTAATCGTCGAAGTCGTTGGTGCCCTCCGGCAGGTAGGCAAGATCGGCATCCGGCAAATTGATGAACCACCGGTGCATATGTTGCTTGGCGCGCTCGATAAAATAGGAACCAATCGAATTCCCGATGCCCCGGCTGCCTGAGTGCAGCATCACCCAGACGCGATCGGCCTCGTCGAGGCAGACCTCGATGAAGTGATTCCCGGTGCCAAGCGTGCCGAGGTGATTGGGGGCGCGTGTCGAGGCGCGGCGCAGTTTGTCGTGCTTATCGACGATCGAAACGAGCCGAGCGCGCAGCGGTCCGTCATCACCCATGACTTCCCGCACCTCGGGCGGCGGGTCGCCCCAAGCCCCACGGTCGTTGCGGCCCCCATAATCGGTTCGACCATGCGGAACCGCTGCCTCTATCGCCGAACGGACCCCGGCAAGATTGTCGGGTAAGTGCGAGGCGGAGAGTGGCAGCCGGGCAGCCACCATTCCACAGCCGATATCAACGCCGACAGCTGCCGGCACGATCGCGCCCTTGGTCGCAATGACCGAGCCGACCGTCGCGCCCATTCCCCAATGAACATCGGGCATGACGGCGACATGCTTAAAGACGAAGGGCAGAGAGGCGACATTCCGCAGTTGCTCGCGGGCTTGGTCTTCAACAGGAACGCCACGCGTCCATGCCTTAACCGGGACGCGGCCCACCTCCAGCACTTCCAAGCCGATCGTCTCTCGGTTTGTTGGATCATCTCGCTTCATGACCTGTAGATGAGACGCTCAACCAACTCGTGCTAGTCCTGCCGGATAACCGAAAGAGCCGAATTAACGTTAGTAAGCGGAGCCTGACCCCCACCTTGCGGTGGGCGACGGCAATCGACGTCGGAGCCGATCGGATCGACATCCCTTTCCGCCCGACTACTGGGCCGCGCGTGGGGTCGACGAGCGCCCCGTCGGTGCCTATCGGATACGCAAATCGGTCGGCGCCGAGAACACATTTCCTGCCGATCTCTTCACCTACGAGGCCGCGCGGGATGCGCTTCAAGAGATCATCGACAAAGTGTTGGGATACTGCGAGGACTCCGGTATTCGCGGCAACACCGTCACGCTCAAGCTCAAGCTCGCCAACTTCCAACTAATCACGCGAAGCCGCACCGGTCAGATGCACATCAGGACCCGAAGCGAACTTGAACAGCTCAGCAACACCCTTCTCGAACCTCTCTTTCTGGTGACGAAAGGCGTTCGCCTCCTGGGCGTCTCCTTGTCTTCGCTCTCGGTGAAAGAGGCTGACCGCGACCCTAATTTCAGCCGGCCGTTTTAAGCCCTGTTTTAATTCAGTATGATCCCGCGGATGTGGACTAGGCCCAGCGGTTCACGCTCGCCACTTGCCGCCAGCTTAAGCCGTGTCGTCCCGGCCCACCGCAATTGACATGCGCCCGGATGGTGCGGGGCGTCTGACGCTGTATTTGGAACCCGACCGAAGCGAGCGGGTGAAACAAAAGCAAACGATACGAGCTTCACCGTGCCCGCGTACTGAAGGTTCGAATCCACTTCCCTCCAGCGGAGAGTCCGTGTCTCACACAGACCAGGCCGATGCAGGTCGAGAACCGCGCCTTTCGCGCAGGGGTGCGCCCCTCGGTTGGCGGCGCGGTCGGCGGAGACGCGCAGGGTGGAGCAATATCGCACCAAGGATGTCGCCGACCTGCGCGCGTACAACGTGACCCCGCATGTGGCGCAGAATACCACCAATCGGCGCTCTGCCATCGACGGCCGGACGACCCGCCACCCAG
>DATFTC010000247.1:0-5305 GCA_035262305.1 Myxococcaceae bacterium
CGGGTGATAGCTGCTGAGCTCCGCGTCGAGATCGCCGCGGTACAAGAAGAGCCGAGCGGCTCGATCCTGGTTCACGAAGCGCGAGCCGAATGCCTCGGCCAGCTTTCCTTCGCCTTGGCGGCGCCAAAGATCCAGCTGCCACAGCCTGTCCCGTGCTGCATTGAAACCCTGCGCGAAGAAGAGGTCCTCCATCGTCCTTCCATAGATGTGAGGAATTCCGTATCGATCGACGACGATCTCGGCCGGCCTCGAAAGGCCTGGCACGCGGTAAGTGATCGTCTCGGCGCGAAGCTGTATTGGCAAGATAGTCAGACAAAGGAGCAAAGCCGAGATGAGCCGAGCGAGCCCTTGGCTGACATTCACTCTTCTGAAATTGGACGCGGACCCTTTCATAAGTTCCCCCAGGTCTGTGAACCTCGACGGGTACTCTCATGGGCAACGGCGTCCAGTGGTTTGAGCCGCGGATGTCAGCGATTGGTTGGAATCCGCCGATCTGGACCGATGAAGCGTGCTGCGCCAAACAGTTGGCGCTTGCGCGAATAAGCCCTGACCGCGAGCAAAGCGATCCCGAGAATGGCGAAGAGCGAACCGGGTGCGGACTGGCACCCCGACATGCTCTGTCTCGAATTACCATTAGAGCCGCCCGCGTTTGTGTTGCCCGCATCCATGGGTCCGCTGTCGGGAGAGCCTGAGTCCATTCCCGTGTCATTGCCGGCGTCAACGCCCGCGTCCGGTTGGCCAGCGTCGACGCCTGCATCTGACTGGCCGGCGTCAATACCGGCATCCTCTCCGCCGTCAGTTCCTGCATCGACGATCGCTGGCGAATAGGTGACGCTCAGCACTGGGCGAAATGCGGTACTTGAATTCTCGCGCGAGTCGAAGCGTTTGGCTGTTCCCGCCGCCTCTCCTTCGAGCTCTCCCCTGATGAGCCAACCAAAATTTGTTTGGGGTGAATCGAGCCAGGACTGCACGTCTGTGACCAGAGCTGGCCTGGAGCTCCAGGTCCAGAAACCAAGGCCTGAAACAAACAAATTTGCGCTGGCGAGGGTCTCAAAATCGCCTCCGCCGTCGCTCGTGCGCCAAGTGCTTGTATCGAAGAAATTATAGTGCCACGTTGCATCACCAGTCACCGCAGCTGCGCCGCTGCCTTCTCCGCGCCCTCCGATCGAGGTGCCTTCGCCCCAATCCGACAACGCGCGATGCAAGTAGATTTGAATTCCGTTGCCGGGACCTTCCTTGGAGACGTGGAGGGTGAGGCTCGCGCTCTGGATGATTGACCCGGCAGGTACGTTCGCCGAAACGTCGAATGCAATCAGCGCCCGACGGTACGCCGTGAGATCGTTGGCGGTCGTGCCGACGAACAAGTATTGGCCCCTTCCGTTGCTGTTTTCAGACTCGGAGTAGATCGAATTGTCTTTCTTGGGGCCGAGCAAAACAGTTTCGGCCTCCACCGTCGCGGGGGAGGCGAGCCCGAACACGAAGATGATCAATAGGTGACCGTTCCCAAGGCCCTTCATCTCGCGCGTTCCTTAGCGATTGAGGCTGATTCCTCGAGAAGAAACACCGCCGAGCGACAAAGGTTACACGCGGTTCGCACCCGTTGATTGCAAGTACGGTGCGTGCTCCTCGCGGCTAAGTGTGGCCTGAAACACCGGAGCAAGGATTAACGCGCGCCGCGGCGCGTAGGACATGCCCGGCTCGCTCACGCGGGCTAACTCTTCGCATTCCAAAGTAGCGCTCCAAAATCAACTCCGGTCCGAGATCCTCAATTTCGGTGAAGCCCAAACCCTCGAGCTTCGCGTGCAGCTCGTCGGTCTCGAAGAAACAGCGAAGGGGCTCCCCGAGAGACGCGACACGCGCGGCGAGGCTCTGGCGAGCCGCGGCAGCGTCTGCATCGTCGGCAGTCGGGTGGGAGGGGTTGCTGTAGTCGAACACCACCTGAGCACCACCGGGGAGCCGAGCAATGAAACCCAGCGTCAAAAAAACGGCTTCAGGCGTCAGGTACGGCACAACTCCGAGCCAGGTGAAGAAAGTCGGCTGCGCTGAGTCGAAGCCGGCGCTCCCGAGGCCCTCGGCCAAAGATTCGCGCTCGAGGTCCACCGGTGCATAGGTGAGATGCTGAGGAATCGAAATCCCGACCTCGGCGAGCCGTTGGCGCTTCCAAGCTTGGGTGGCGGGATGATCCACTTCGAAGACCCGAACGCTACTCGGCAAGGATGCTCTATAAGCATAGGTGTCGAGTCCTGCGCCGAGGACCACGACCTGTCGGACACCACCCTCGATTGAAGCCGTCAGGCTGTCTTCAGCAAAGCGCGTTCTCACAGCGATGAACAGTCGTAGCCTTCGCCCGGATGGGTCGTGTTGTGCTCGGTGGACGGCCGCGTCAAGACCGTCGGCGCCCAGAATGCGAGTGGCGAGGGGATCGGAAAAAATATTGCCGCGTTCCAGGACCTGATGAGCGGCGCGGTGAAAGGCGGCGCGCAGTGCGGTTTGGCTAGGCTGTCCCTCCTGCATGGCGAAACACACCTTTATCGGTTTTCGGGGGCCGGCCCTAGAACTCAAGGGCCGCCCGATAGTTTTTGACGCAATCTGGTCAACAAATTTTTTGGACGTCGCAAATGTATCTGAATGATTTCGGCTGCTTGACAAATTAAAGCCAAACAATTTGTTGCCCACAAGTCGTCAATTCCTGTGCACGACCCTTTGAGAGTCACGCCGGGTCGCGCGGAATGACGGTCGCCTGCCGCTCGAGGGCCTTGATGCGGATGATATCGCTCGCCGGCGCGCCGCTAGCGCTGAATCCGCGCGGATCCGCCCTGGGCGAATGCGCGCACTTGCTCGACCGTCGCCATGGACGTGTCGCCCGGAAAGGTCGTCAGTAGCGCTCCATGTGCCCAGCCGAGCCGCACTGCTTCTTCCGGCTCATCTCCTGCGAGCATGCCGTAGAACAGTCCCGAGGCGAAACCATCTCCTCCGCCGACGCGATCCAGCACGTGAAGCTCGACCGTTGGCGCGACGAAAGTCTTGCCATTCACCCATGCCACCGCGCTCCAGCTGTGCCGGTTGGTCGAATGCACCTCGCGAAGGGTCGTCGCCACCACTTTGATCTGGGGATGCTTGGCCACCACCTTGTCGATCATGGCAAAGAAAGCCGACGGGTCGAGCTTGGACTTCGCGGTCACCGCGGGACCGGCAACGCCGAGCCCCTTCTGCAGATCCTCCTCGTTGCCCACCAACACGTCGACATTCTCGACGATACGTTGCATGACCGAGGCGGCCCGCTCCGGTCCACCCGAGGCCGCCCACAGCTTCTCCCGAAAGTTCAAATCGAACGAGATGACCGCGCCCTGCCGCTTGGCGGCCTTCATGCCCTCGATAATCAGGTCGGACGTTGACGGCCCAAGCGCGGCGAAGATGCCGCCGCTGTGAAACCACCGCAGACCGCCCGCGGCAATCGCTTTCCAGTCGAAATCGCCGGGCTTGAGTTGTGCCGCCGCCTCGTTGCAGCGGTTGTAGAAGACGACCGGAGCGCGAATTCCGTGGCCGCCATCGCTGTAGACAGTGGCCATGTTCGGACCTCGGACGCCGTCGTGTTTGAATCTTTTGTAGAACGGCTTGACGCCCATCGCGCGCACCCGCTCGGCGATCAAATCCCCGATCGGATAGTCGACCATCGCCGAGGCGACGCCGGTCGACATTCGGAAGCAATCGGCGAGATTGGCGGCGACGTTGAATTCACCGCCGCTGACGTGAATCTGGCACTGCGTGGCCTTGCGAAAGGGGATGATTCCCGGATCGAGGCGGTGCACCAGCGCCCCCAACGAAATGAAATCCAGCGCGCCGTCCTGGCGAATCGTCAATCCGTAGCTCATCGAACGACCAGCCGATATCACAATTTGCTCTGTGCCTTAAGGAGACGAACATGACCCACGGTCGGGTCGCTTGACTGGGCACGCAACGCCGTGTTTTCAAGAGTAGAGATCGCGATGAATCCAGCAGTTGAAACGGATGGTGGCGCACCCGGCGTCGAAGCAAAGAAGAAGAAGGGCGGAGCATCCGCCGATTCGCCGCTCTCGTCGGACGACGTCCGAAGCATCGTCGCCCGCAGCCTCTCTTCGCTGCGTCTGGACGGCCAGCGCCTGCTGGTGATCATTCCCGACCGGACGCGGACGATGCCGATGCCCCTGATGTGGGACTCGATCGAGGCCGCGGTCGGGCCGCGAGTCGCTGCGCTCGACTATCTGGTCGCGCTCGGGACGCATCCCTTGATGACGGATGAGCAGCTGAGCACTCTGGTCGGACGCCCGGTCGTCAACGGAACGGCAGGACGGAGCAAAGTCTTCAACCACGCGTGGAACGATCCGAAGACCTTCGCTCACCTGGGGACCATCCCAGCGGCGGAGGTTCGCGAGCTCACCGGCGGTTTGCTCGAGCGCGGTGTCGTGGTTTCGCTCAATCGCTTGATCTTCGACTACGATCAAATACTGATCTGCGGCCCGGTGTTTCCTCACGAGGTGGTCGGCTTTTCCGGGGGCAGCAAATACCTGTTTCCAGGGATTGCCGGTCCCGAGATCATCAACTTTACTCATTGGCTCGGCGCGCTGATTACCAACTACAAAGTCATCGGCGCGGGCTACACGCCGGTGCGGGCGATCATCGACCGCGCGGCGTCGCTGGTCAGTAGACCGGTCTGGTGTTTCGCCCTGGTGGTCACTCGCGACGAAGTATCCGGCGTTTTCTTTGGAACGCCTCAGGATGCCTGGCGAGCCGCCGCTAAGCTCTCAGCTGAGAAGCATATCGTCTATCTCGATCGCCCAGTGCGCCGGGTGCTCTCGATCATGCCGCAGATGTACGCGGATCTCTGGACGGCCGGCAAGGGGATGTACAAGCTCGAGCCGGTGGTGGCGGACGGAGGGGAGGTGGTGATCTACGCGCCGCACATCACCGAGGTCAGCTACACGCACGGCGCTCTGCTCGACGAAGTCGGCTATCACTGCCGGGATTATTTCACCGCGCAATGGGCGCGCTTCGCGCACTACCCCGGTGGCGTGCTCGCCCATTCGACGCACGTAAAAGGACTCGGGCGCTACGACGCCGCCACCGGAACCGAGACCCCCAGAATCCAGGTGACGCTCGCCACCGGTATTCCCGAGTCGCGCTGCAAGAGGATCAACCTCGGCTACCTTGATCCGGCAAGCGTCAAAGTCGATCAATGGAAAAATCGCGAGGACGAAGGAATTCTCGTCGTCCCTCGCGCGGGAGAGATGCTGTACCGGCTTCGCGCCGACCGCGCACCGTTAGGAAA
>DATFTC010000248.1:0-5461 GCA_035262305.1 Myxococcaceae bacterium
GTTGCTTTCAGAATGGTCATCATCTCTCCGTTTCCAACCAGACAACTCAGGGCGATTTAGCAGTGAAGACAGACGTCTAATTTGTGAAGCGCGAATCTTAGATCGAACACGAAGTACGCCGGCACCCTACGTCAAAGGAGATGTGCGCCGATCCAGCCGTCGCGACTCGCGGCGATGGGAAGCGGATGTGTGTTAGCCTTCAGCGCTCGCGCATGCAGATGCCAGACTCAACCCTGGTTGCTCGACCTCGATCCCCCGATTTGATTCCGGGATACCGCCTGGAAATCCTCCTTGGCCGGGGTGGCATGGGGGAGGTTTACCGGGCGACGCAACTTTCTTTAGGGCGCACCGTGGCGATCAAACTGTTATCCACCGAGCTTGCTAAGGACGATGCCTCCGTGGCTCGTTTCGACAAGGAAGCCGCGGCTCTGGCAGCTCTATCGCACCCGAATATTGTGTCGATCCTGGACAAGGGATGCGCTGCGGAGACCTACTTTTTGGTGATGGAGCACATCGACGGGTCCTCGTTGCGCCAAGTCATGCGCTCCCCAACAACGCCGGACGCCGGTGCCTCTCTTCGCGCGGCGCTTCAAATCTGCCGAGCAATGGAATACGCGCACGGGCGCGGCGTCATCCACCGGGATTTGAAGCCCGAGAACATTTTGTTCGACGAACAGGCGGGTGGCATTCCCAAGGTCTCGGACTTTGGCCTCGCCGCCTTCACGGACAAAGACGCGCCGTCGCGATTCCACCTGACGGAAAGCCGTATGGCGATGGGGACCTTTGCTTACATGGCTCCCGAGCAGAGGCTGGATGCGAGGAAAGCCGATCATCGCGCAGACATTTATTCGCTCGGCGTCATTCTGTTCGAGCTCTTGACGGGCGAGCTCCCCATTGGAGACGTCGAGCCGCCTTCACGGCGCAATCCGGGCTTGGACAGGCAAGTGGATGTTGTGGTCGCTCGATGTCTCAGATCGACACCGGAAGAACGCTACCAAAGCGCAACCGAATTGATCGCCGGTCTGGAACCCATGGTACCGGTCACCTCGACCAGGCTTCGGCGCGAAATGGACTGGGTCGAACGGCTTGGGCTACTCGGCAAGCGGGTGCTGCGGACTGCGACGAGGGTAGCTTCGGTGGCGATCGTACTTGCGGCCCTCATCGTCTTGGGAATCTCCGCGATTCGAGCGAAGTCGCGACGGTCAATTCAAAAGATGGCCGGGGAACAAATCGTCGCCGAATTCATCACCCGGGGCGTCGTCACTGCAGACGGCCGGCGAGATGAGAGCGAGCTTCGGAAGAACGTCACCATAGGGCAGGGTCTCGATCGCATTTCAATGCTCGCCTACGGCCGAGCATTGCAATTCGACCGAGGCGCTTTGAGATTTCCTCTCGCGCCGAACGATAGCCCGGTTGGCCGAGCGATACCGGATTTGACGGACATCGAAGGTCGCGCCGTCCGAACGGAAGCGGAGGTGGAGACGGAAGTACCGGCCGGAAGTCTTTGGGCAAGGGCCAAGCGCTTCGTCCTCGGCGAGGAGGCCCAACCCCGGGCAGCGGTCTTGCTCGTCGGAACTCCGGGGCGGTACGCCGCGGTTGTCTTGTCCGGCCGAGGAGATCCCGTTTCCTTGGAATGGTCGCTCGGCGAGCGGCGGGGGGTGACATTGGGAAGCTTCGACGCTCCGGCCGATAGAATACGGCTCGAGCTCTCCGTCGATGCCGATGGCGAGCTGCGTGCCTATGCCGGCAGCGGTAACGATCGACGGCTGATCGGTGAACCGATCGCGCTCGGAACTCACTGGCACAAGTCTTTTGGAGATATGCCAATTTCAACCCTCGGCTGCATCGAAGGCGCGTGTCGCTTTCGCAATATACGCTATGAAGTAGACAGGGAGCCCAAAGTCATACCACCCGTTGCACAAAATGCCCCTCGATTGCCCGAGCCCAAGAAACAAGCGACATCCAATCGACCAGCGCCGAAAGTGACGAGCCCAAAGCACACCCCTGTAAAGGCAAAAGTCAAAAAGCCACTGCATTCCAAAGCGCGGTAAGTAATGTTGGAAGTCGTCGACTCCAAGAATCCGGCTGGCGGCCCGGGCGCATTTGCGGGCATAGTGGACGGACCCAAGAGGGGAGGACGACATGCCCAATCCAACAGACGGCTCGGTAGTTTCGCTATGGCGATACCCGGTCAAGTCGATGCTGGGCGAGGAGCTCAGCGCAACCGAAGTGACCCAATACGGTTTCCTCGGCGATCGGGCATACGCCCTGATCGACGGCGCCGATGGGAAAGCCGCCACCGCCAAAAATCCCAGGAGATGGCCGACGCTCTTCCGCTTTCGCGCGGCATTTATCGAGCCACCGCGCACTGGTGCGGATATGCCGCCAGTCCGGATCACCCTGCCGGATGGGACTACTGCGATGAGCCAGCAGCGGGATGTGAATCATGTCCTCTCCAATGCTCTGAATCGCACGGTGACGCTGAATGCCGCTCGGCGGGAAGATGCGGCGCCGATGAATGCCGAAGAGTACTGGCCCGACATGGAGGGCCTCGACTTCCGGGATACCGTCACTGACTTCACGCTGCCCCAGGGGATGTTCTTCGACTGCGCCACAGTGCATCTACTGACGACAGCTACGCTCGAGCGGCTCCAGCAACTCTATCCGCGAGGGCGCTTCGAGGTCCCGCGGTTTCGTCCCAACATCGTCGTAAGGACTGCGTCGCGTGAACCGGATTTCATTGAAAATGGTTGGATTGGACATGCGATCGCTATCGGCGATTCTGTGCGGCTGAGCGTCACCGGGCCGTGCGGCCGCTGTGTGATGACGACCCTTGCTCAAGGGGACCTGCCGCGCGATCCGGGCATCTTGCGCACGGCCGCCCAACACAACAAAGTCAGTGTTGGCGTCTACGCAAAGGTCGAGCGCGCAGGCACGATCCGTTGCGGTGACGGCGTCAGGGTTGAGTAAGTGATCGCCGCGCGCTCTTCTTCTGCTGCAATTCGCTCACCCCATGGCGCTGGCGGTTCAGCAATCTTGGAACGGATTAGCGCGCGTTTGAGTGCAGAGGCTTTGGCTTAGGAGCCGCCTTTCGTCTCGCAGATGGCGCGGACTCGCCTTTGGCGACAACTGGCTGCTTTTGTCTTGCCTCCAACGAAGGCGTTAGAAGAATTTCGATTCGTCGATTCCGCGCCCGCCCGTCCGGATTTGTATTGCTGGAGATCGGATGGAACGGTCCATATCCAGCGGCAACCATGCGCTTCGAAGGTACCTTCGCATGCTCGGAGAGAAAGCGCACGACAGTGACCGCGCGCGCGACTGAAAGCTCCCAATTGGTGGCGAACTTTTCCTTGAGCCTATCGCTTATCGGATTATCGTCAGTATGGCCGGAGATTTGGATCTGCTTGTCTTCCACCTTCGCGAGAACGGATCCGATACGACCGAGTACCTCTTCACCCCTCTTTGATAAATCGGCCGAGCCTGAGTCGAACAGGATCTTGTCAATGAGATCGACGCGAATTCTGCCGCCGGCCTGGCTGAGTCGAATTTCGCCTTTCTTGATTTCTGCCTTCATCTTTTCTTCGAGCGAATCGTAGGTTGCCTTGAGCTTGGCGATCTCCGACTCCTTCTCTTCAATTTGACGCGCAAGGGCATCTCGATCCGCGGCCAGCCGCGCTCCTTCCTCCTCTTGCTTCGCGAGCCGCTCCTCGACTGCCTTGCGTGCAATCTCAGCCGCCCTCGCCTTGCCGATCGCGTCTTCGTTGTTCTTCAACGCGATCGCGATGGAGGCGTCTCTACGTTCGAGCTCACGGAATCCGAAGTACCCGCCCGCACCGGCACCGCAGAGCACCAGTATCAACAATACCCACGGCGCTTTCGATGACTTCTGCACGTAAAAATCGTGCTCACGTGAGTCGTTGTCTTTCATCTCATATCTCCCCAACGGCGACGCATCGAACTCTATCGCGCCAGGCGCTAACGCCTGATGACACCCCGTCTGACATTCCGCGGGCTGGTGTTACTTTTGGCTTGCCTGAACCAGGTCTCGAGTGTGGTACGAATTATCCGCACCGCTCGAGCGCTTGCATTGGCGTTCGAAGTCTGTCGAGATCTAGGCCTGCTTGAGCGCCCACATTGCGCTACGGGATCGGCCGAGCCTCAAGTCCAATCTGAAAAGGTTCACCATGACACGAATCGTTTTTCTCGCCGCCGTGTTTTGCGCCGCTTTGCTCTGCAACTCCTGCTCGCGCTCTAACTGCGGGGGCGCAGGCCAGGCTTGCTGCACCACCGGGACGGCCTGCTCTGCCAGCAACACCGTCTGTCGCAACGACGTGTGCACGGCGTGCGGCGGCCCAGGGGAAGTCTGCTGTTCAGCGACAACATGCGGGAGCGGTGGCTGCTGCGTGAACAATGGCGGCGGGCCAGCCACTTGCGTCGCCGGCGGCCAAACATGCCCCGTCTTGACCGGCACCTGCTCCAATGGAAGCTGCGGGAGCTGCGGTGGCCAAGGGCAGGCGTGCTGCGCGAACAACACGTGCACCGCGAGTCAGGTCGCGTGCAGCGGTGGCAGCTGCGTGACCTGCGGAGGGGCAGGCCAGGTCTGCTGCCCGAACCGCACCTGCACCAGCTCGAACCTCGGCTGCGCCCGTGGGACGTGTCAACAGTGCGGAGGAGCGGGTCAGCCTTGCTGCTTCGGCGGGCAATGCAACGATTCAGCGGACGTCTGCGGGCCTGACAACACTTGCGTTCAGTGCGGCGGACCCGGACAGACGTGTTGCCCTAACAACTCCTGCGCCAACGGAGGTTGCTGCGATCAGAACGGTCCCACCTGCGTCGCCTCGGGCTCGGCGTGTCCAGCAGCCCAGGGCACTTGCAATAACGGCGCTTGCGGAACCTGCGGAGGGCTCGGTGCACCTTGTTGTCACAACGGAGTCGATTGCACCGCGCCGCGGACCCTCTGTCAGAACAACGTCTGCAACCAGTGCGGTGGAGCCGGTCAGCCTTGCTGCCCAGGAGCAGCTGTCGACACCTGCGTGTCGGGCCTGACGTGCGGAGGCGGCGTCTGTCATTAGACGCACAATGCGAGGAAAGGTGGTGCACTATGGCAAAGCGAATACTGGCATTGGTGGTGTTTACCGCAGTCGCGCGGTGTGCGTCGGCTCCCGTCAATACGGAGAGGCTTTCTTCAACGGAAGCGCCGATGCGCGCCGCTGAGGAGTTGGGCGCGAGCAGAGTTCCGGAAGCAGCCCTCGAGCTCAGGCTTGCGCATGACGAAATGGAGCAAGCAAAACAGCTCTTGAAAAGCGGCGACAGGGAACGCGCAGACATGATGCTGGCCCGCGCACAAGCCGATGCAGAGCTGGCAGTGGCTCTGGCCAAGGAAGCTCCGCTCGAGGCGGACGCGATGAATGCGGCCGAGCAAGTCAAGGCGCTGCAGCGAAGCGGTCAGTAATCATTCATT
>DATFTC010000249.1:0-9343 GCA_035262305.1 Myxococcaceae bacterium
AAACCAAGCGTACGCCTGGCGAGCTATAAAACGCGGCGCTCTGCGGCGTCCCATGCTTGCAGCGAGCTTCGCGCTGCGGGCGTTCGCGGGAAGTCGCCGGCGAAGAGGGACCAGATCATCGTATCCCGCGGTTTGCCATCACCATCCATGGCGCGGCCTCGAAGAGTCGCCTCGTGCGTGTAGCCGAGTTTCTTCGGGATGGCGGCGCTCGCAAGGTTTGTCGGGGCACAATGGATTTCGACGCGATTGAGCTTCTCGATCTCGAAAGCCACGCGGGTGAGCGCGGCCGCGGCTTCGGTTGCTAAGCCGTTACCAGCTCGCTCGACGCGGATCCAGTATCCAATCTCGGCTGCCTCGGGCCCGACTCGCGGATGCAACCCCGTACCACCGAGCACCGCCGCCTCGTTGAGGTCGAAGATGCCGTATACAAAGTCCTGGCCAAGATCGAACTTTGCTCGAAATTGGCGCAGCAGATCGATTTTCTGCTCGAGTGATTGCGGTTCGGCACGGACCCACGGCAGCTCGGAGAGATGATCGAGGCTCGCATCGATGGCCGCCTTCAAGAGCGGTGCATCCCTTGGCTGCCAGCATCGTAGAGTCAATCGCTCGGTGACGATCCGATACGCGCGTCCAGTCAACATGCGAGGACGGTACTCTCGATGCCAACCGTCGCCAACAAGTGCCTGCAGCATGAAAATCCGGATTGAAAGGCCACGATTCGACAGCGCTGTCGCATCAAGGTCCAGTCCTGGAAAGCTATTAATTGGCGCGCTGTTACGGGATTTTTTGAGGGCTGGAGTTATCGCGCAAAACTATACCACGGGGGGTATGTTGCCGAACGAATCGTTGGCAAGGCAGCCCGCCGATCGACCAACTTTGCCAGCCTTGACACGCGAACGCCGGCGCATACTTTGCCGGACGTACAAGCGGCGGATTGAGTTCCGTCAGGGGTCATCTTTCTCAAGTGCCGCTGGCTGGGAGGCGTCGGCTTCATGGAGAGAAAGAGCTATTACATGGTCCTCGGCGTTTCGAGCAGCGAGACGACCGGCGGAATCCGAGCGGCGTTCCGCGACCTCGCGAAGAGGCTTCATCCGGACGTGGCGGGCGAGCAGGCGACGCGTTCCTTTCAGGAGGTCGCCGAGGCCTACGACGTGCTGTCGGATCCGCACCGCCGTCGCGAGTACAACCGCAAGCTGAGCCTCGCCGAGAGCGGCGAGATCATCCCCGCGCGAAGCGCTCCACCAGCGCCGGTCGTCCGCGAGCCTATCGCGATTCTCGGGAACCCCGCCGGCGTCCGCCCCTCCTTCGAGGCGATGTACGAACGCTTCCTGCGGAACTTCACCGGCATCGGCGTCCCCAAGTCCGAGCACCTCGAGGGTCTCAACCTCGAAGTGCTGCTCACGCCCGAAGAGGCGTCTCGCGGGTGCATCATGCCGCTCGGCGTTCCGGTGTTTAGTCCTTGTACGCAATGCGGTGGGTCCGGACGCGATTGGGTGTTCCCATGCGCGTATTGTCAGCAGCAGGGAATGGTCGAGAGCGAGGCGGTCGTCCGCATCCGCATCCCGCCGATGGTACGGTCAGGATCCATTTTCGAAATTCCGCTGCAGGGTTTGGGAATCCACAACTTTTATCTTCGGCTCCACGTGCTGGTGGAGTTCGCCGAATAGGTCTCTACTTCTTCTTTTCGAACGGCGTGTAGCTGAATTTCTGGCCGCCGAGGCTCGCCTCGACCATCAGTCCGCCCTTTTCAGCGGTGAAGACCGCCACGCCCAAGCGGTAATTTGCATTCGCCGCCGCGCCAGAGGCCAACACGACGCCGCTGACCTGGCCCGAGAAGGCGAAATTGCCCGCTTTGAAATCGTCGAGCACCTGCTTTGTCTCGAAGAAGATGAGCTCCGCGTAGGCTTGGCCGCCGACCTGGAGCCCAAACGTTGCTTGGGTGAGCGACGTCCGTCCCACGGGCGCCCCGCGCTCGTAAAGAGTTCCCGAGCCGTATGCGCCGCCCAGGATGAACCCGCCCTTGCCGACGCTCGGGAAAACAGCGTAGCCGACCGCGTTCTTGAAGAAGCGATCGAGCCCGGGGTCGGTGGTTTTGAAAAGCTTGAGCGTTTCGTTAGCGTCCTTGAGGTCATCGGCGTAGGCGGTGCCAGCGAGCGCAAAGAGGACAAGCAGCGCACCTAGGACAACGCGCTCGACAACCGATAGGGATGGCATCACAGGGTCTCACGGCGATTGGTTAATTGCTTGGAGGTGAGAGGAAATCAAACTGTAGCAAGGCGCTGAAAGACTCGTTGCCAGCCCCTGCAACTATCCGGCTCTACAGCCTATCAAGTCTCAGATGAGACTCTCAACGTGTCGGTCCGTATCTGAGCGCAGGCGTTTGTTTCCGACTGGTCGCGTGCGAATGGGGCACGAGGGAACATCCGCGTTGCTGTGGGTTCGTCTCAAGATTCGCGGTAGAACCGGTCGATCGCCTCTCGCAGGGTGAGGCGCGCCTGGTGAAGGCGAGCCTTGATCGCGGCGATCGGCTCGCCGCAGATTTCGGCGATCTGCTCGCAACGAAGACCGGCCAGGTCATTGAGAAGGAAAACGTCGCGATGAGCCTCCGACAACCGATCCACGGAGTCCTGAATTGCGCCGCGCAGCTGCGCGCTCAAGGTTTTCTCCTCCGCGAAGCAACTCCAATCGATCGTGGGGTTCCTCGCCAGGCCGCCGTCAAGCTTCGGCGGCGCGAGCTTCTCGCCGGCGCGTCGCGGTGCGCTGCGATCGCGGCGTCCCGTCAGCACGCGGATTGCAGCGATGCGATTCACCCAAGCGGCGAACTCCTCCTCGCTGCGAAATTCTTCGAGGTGAAGGCATCCGGAGAGGAAGCTCCCTTGCGCAATCTGCGCTGCCTCCTCTTCCGAGCGAGTCATCTGCAGTCCGAAGCCGTACACGCTGTCCCGATGCCGCGCCACCAGCTCCTCGAACGCGGAGCGATCCCCGCTCTGTGCCCGCGAGAGGAGCTCGCGATCGTCCGTGCCGACGTTCTGCCCAACTCTTTTCTGTTCGGTCATGATCTTGGGTAGAGAACACCCGCGCGGGTGACTCGTGTCACCTCAGACCAGCAACCGCAGTGCCAACTGTGTGGCTGCTGCGAAGGCGCGAATAGCGAGAGGGCAGGCCGATCGAGCACCTTCATGTTTCGATATTTTGCGGACAGATTGTCACACGCCGGTTCGCGCGAGTGACCGCGCTTGCCCTGCGCTGATCCCTTGGCGCCACCGGTCGCTGATCAGACTGGAAACCAGGACGGCGCCGCCCTGGAAAAGAGGTCGGTAAAGTCCTCGTGCGTCCGCGCGCTGTGTGCGGTAAACGTTCGACGGAAGAAGCGGTCATTTCAATAACTCTGAAAGGGAGGCTCGTCATGATTCGAGTTGTCTTCTTGCGCAGTGCCTTGGTGCGACTCATCTCGGGCTCCGCGTGCATGCTTGCGATCGGCAGCGCGGCCTACGCGGCGGAAGGGGCGTCGGCGGCACACGCGGACCTGCTCGATGCGCAGGGAGGGAAGATCGGAACTGCCAAGCTCACGCAGACGAAGGATGGGGTAAAGATCGATCTGCAAGTCTCGAAGCTCCCGCCCGGCGAGCACGCCTTCCACATCCATGCGGTCGGCAAGTGCGATCCCCCCGGCTTCCAGAGCGCGGGTAGTCACTTCAATCCCGAGGGCAAGAAGCACGGCCTGAAGAGTCCCGATGGACCGCACGCAGGGGACATGCCCGATATCACCGTCAAGGCCGACGGAAAGGCGACGGCCAGCGTCGTGGACACCAGAGTGACGCTCGGCGAAGGAAAGGGTTCATTGTTCCACGAAGGCGGCAGCGCAATCGTCATCCATGCCAAACCGGACGACAACGTGACCGACCCGACGGGCAACGCAGGCGACCGCATTGCCTGCGGCGTGGTTTCCAAGTAGGGCGCGAGCGTTCTCGCCGGACGGCCAGCCGCCGGCCCCAAGGCGGACTACTTCCTCAGCCGTTGCATGAACTCCGGATCGCTGGCCGGGGACACAATCCCTTCATTCCCCCGTACGTGAGAGGTTGCCGTAGTGTTCACTGGTGGAACGTGACGGCGACAACTCAGCGCGGCCAAGCAAGCTCGAGAAAAGATTGTGCCGCGGCCGGCCAACACTCCATGACAAGCTCTTCACGAGGGATCGGGTACGAATTGAGGATCCGCGCCTTTCTCGAAGACCACGTAGGCGCGCTTCCACGGTTGATCATTGGTCAAACGCCATTTATGCCCTGAGCCAGTGTGATCCTCTGCCAGCAGGACTTCACCCGGCTGGATTGTAAACGTCTCTCCTCCCAACGTAGTAAATTCGAGCACACCGGCCAGCGTAATGACGTATTGAGGGATGGGATCATTGTGCCAGTCATAAGAAGAATGTGGCGGCGTTTCCTTGAACAAGATCGACTGCGCCTCCACGAGTTTACTTCCGTTCACGCTGCCGCGAATCACGTGCGAGTTTCCATCCTGACCGGTGTACAGCCGATAAGCTCGGATCAATTTTTCCCTCCCTTCATGTCGATGTTGTTGATCTTCAATATGGCCGCGGTTTCGGCACGAATCCGCTGAGCCAAAGCTGGGTTCTCGATCAGAGATTGACCGTACGAAGGAATCATCTCCTTCAGCTTGGCCAACCATGCTCCTGCGTTCAATTTTTTCGGGAAGCTGCGCTGAATGACTTGAAGCATGATCCATACGGCTGTCGAAGCACCAGGCGAGGCGCCCAGCATGGCAACGATGGAACCGTCCGATGATGAGACGAGCTCGGTGCCAAATTCCAGAATGCCGCCGTGTTTTGGATCTCTTTTGATAATCTGCACCCGCTGTCCCGCTTCTTCGAGCCTCCAATCTCCTTCTTTGGCATTTGGAAAGAACTCTCGAAGCAGGGCGAACCGTTTCTCCGGCGACTCGAGAACCTCGCCGATCAGATACTTTTCCAGAGCGAAGTTATCTCTGCCAACGGCCATCAGCGGCAGTAAATTCTCCGGATCGATTGATCCGAAGAGATCTAGATAGGATCCGTGCTTCAGAAATTTCGTTGAAAATCCAGCGTAAGGTCCGAAAAGCAAAGACACTTGTCCTTGAACGTGACGAGTATCGAGGTGGGGTATCGACATCGGAGGAGACCCCACGGCAGCTTTTCCGTAGACCTTCGCATTGTGACGAGAGGAAAGTTCTGCCCGATCGCAACGGAGCCAGATTCCGCTCACCGGAAACCCGGCGTAGCCCAGCCGTTCCGGGATCCCGGAGGTCTGCAATAGGTGAAGCGCTCCACCCCCGGCGCCAATGAAAACGAACCTGGCTTGAACGTCCCGATGCTGTCCGGTTTTCTCATCCCTGATTTGGACATTCCATAGATCCCCGTCACGTCGTAGATCGTGCGCTCGACTGTAAAACTGAATTGAGAATCCTTCCTTGCCCTCGAGAGAAGAGAGCAGCTCCACAGTGAGCGCTCCATAATCCACATCCGTACCGGTCACCATTCGCGTGGCGGTTACGAGGTCGATTGGGTCACGCCCTTCCATCACCAGCGGAATCCATTCCTCGATCTGCTTTGTGTCGTCGGAATATTCCATCCCGTAATAGAGGGGATGGGCAGTCAGCGCCTCGAAGCGCTTCTTAAGAAAAACGCGATTCTCAACTCCACGTACGAAACTGAAGTGGGGCACGGGATGAATGAAGGATTGGGGATCCTTGATCGCTCCCTTTTTCACCAGATAAGCCCAGAACTGACGGGAGACATCGAATTCGGTGTTGACCTGCAGAGCCTTTGAAATGTCGATGCTCCCGTCAGGTCGCTCGCGAGTGTAGTTGAGCTCACAGAGCGCTGCGTGGCCGGTTCCGGCATTGTTCCAGGCATTCGAGCTCTCCTGAGCTGCGCTGCCAAGAACCTCGTGCACCTCTATCTTCAGCGTCGGATCAAGTTCTTTGAGGATTACTGCAAGCGTGGCGCTCATGATGCCGGCGCCGACAAGAATGACGTCGGGCTGCTTTGTCGATGCCGCAGTCGGGGTTGCCATCGTCTTCCCTCCGCTGTCGCTTAGGTATCCGAGCGTCTAGAGAAGCCAAGGCCTTTCATCAGATCCAATCCGAGAATCGACATTGGTGAGCTCTCACGAGCGGACAGCAACCGTCCAACCGCGAAGGCCCGCGCATCCCTAGCGCGCTGATTTGCGATAGGCGGCGTCGGTCAGCGTGCCGAGGAAGGCCACGATCGCATCCACGTCTGCATCCGTGAGCGCGGGTTCGTCTCCCTGCCGCCGATTGTATGGAACGGAATTGACATTGACCTGGTGACGGAATTTCTCGGGCACGTCGTCGAACTTCACTCCGGATTTGTACCAGAGCATGGGGTTCGTGGCGCGCGTTGCGTAGAAAGCGACTGCATCACGCAGCTTCTTGAACGCGCCATTGTGCATGAAGCTCTCGCGCACCGCGACGTTTCGCAGCGAAGGCGTGCGAAAGCTCACGCACCACATTTCGTCGTTCGACGGAGTGGCCTTATCTTGACGTTCGCAGAGGCCGAGGTCGAAGTGACGAGCATCCGCGTTGGCCGGAATTTTCGGGTTGCGCGGCGCAGCGACTGCGTCGTAGCCGAAGTCAGTGAAGAGCGAGCGCGCCGGGTTCTTCGATGTGTCGTAGAACCGGTGGCAGGAGATGCAGCTGCCCTTGTCCGGATCTTTAAACAGCTTGAGGCCACGGGCCTCGAGCGCGGTCAACTTGGCTTCACCGCGCACGTACGCGTCATACTTGGACGTGAATGGCGCCATCTCATCGCTGGTGAGAAAAGCCTCTATGGCCTGGCCGAGCGCCATCACCGTACCCGAGGGGTCGCCGAACACATCTCCGAACTCTCGGCGAAAATCGATCGCGTAGCGTGCCGAGGCGATCTTCTGAGCGATCTGGGCCAGATCGCGGTTGTTCATTTCGTCGGGGTTGAGAAGAGGTTCCTTCACCAGCTCGGCGATCGAGTCGACGCGGCCGTCCCAAAAAAAACCGCCGAACGGCGAGGGCTGAACATCGTCGTCGCCCAGGTGAAAATAAAAGCGCGGCACGTACCTGACGTAGAGCAGTGAGGGCGCGCTTCGCCTGGCGAAGTGCTTGGGGCGGCTGCCCCGCGGCACGCCGATGGATGAGCCGTGGTTGCCTGAAAAAGCCCGCGCGGGCGCGTGGCAACTCGCGCAGCTGGTACCGTGGGGCTCGGAGAGCGTTGAGTCAAAGAAGATCGCTTTGCCGAGAGCGATCCTCGACGGGTTCGCGGGAGCAGCATTGACCTGGGGTTCGCCCGGGATCGCTGCCGGAGCGGCAGTGACATGGGGCGCGCTGGCGATGGATGCGACCAGCGGGATGGCGGCGAGCAACGCCTGAATGCGCGGCCGGCCGAATGACTTATTTCGTGGCTCGGCGCTTCGGCGGTTCATGCAAGAAACCGATGTCCGAGCACGAGCTTTGCCCGTCGACAAACGCACAGGTGGTGAGCAGCCGTCCGTGGCGCGTATACGCTCGGAAGGTCCACTCGCGGTCGCCTTCTCGATCGGCGACGACGAACCCAAACATGTTCGTGTGAGCGACCTCCGCTCTCCCACTGGCGTCGAGCCGGACGTTCACGGCGGAAGCAAAATCAGAATCGGGATGCGCATCGGTCGGGAACGGATCCGGCAGATTGAGGTCGAGGTTGTCTCCCCCGTTTCCCATCATGAATGTGGGAGGGTGATTTGACGAAAAGTTGAGGAGCTCCAGGATGTGCGTGTGCCCGTGAAGCGCAAGTCCGATGCCCGGCGGATAGTAACGGTCGCCATAGGTCGCGTACATCACCGAGAGCAGCGCCGGGTTTCCTGGCCGAACGTCCGTCCCTGGCAACGGCGAGAACGCAAGGAGAGGATGGTGATTGGCCCACATGCTGAGCGCCTTCGGCCTCGCCTGGGCCAGCTCTGCCACCCTGCGAAGCTCATTTTGATAATTTACGAAGGCCGGGTCGCTCGGCTGGAGCGGCGCCGTGGTCACCTTGGAGCTGTCAAACACGATGACCTGCGTATCGTCGCCAATCGCAACAGCGTAGGGATCGTTGTAATTGGCGACGGCATCATTGGCAGGATCATTGCAAGTTCGGTTTGTCTGGTAGGGCTGCGTATCCAGGAATCGATACCAGCCTTGCCCAGCCCGCGCGCATTCTTCGTGATTGCCGCGCACCATGATCCACGGCGCCGCAGCGAGGAGTGCCGCCCCCGGCGTGAACAGATCTGCGTCCCAGGTGTCCCATCCATATCCCCATCCAGCGTCCACGCAGCCGGCGATGTCCACCGGACACTTGTTCTCGCGGTACTGGTAATCACCTACGTGAAGAACCAAATCGGGTTCGAACCCCGCCGCCATTTCGGCGATCGTTCGAAATGGCCACTCTTCGACGTCGTTGCACGCCTGCCAAGGGTCGCCGATGTGGAGCCGGCAACCGGTATCTCCCAGGATCACGATTCTTTGCGGATTGGGCTTCGGCAGAGGCAGCAGCCGTTGTTGGGCTTCATCGCTGACGATCGCGGTCTGCGTGCCGGCGGGGATGAAGTATTCGCAGGTCGTCACCGGGAACACGGAGGGCCTCGATTGGCTCGGATCGCTGGTGGTCGGGCGCTGCGGAATGGTTTCGGCCTGGGCACGCAGCGACATCTGGTACCGAGTGTTGTCGAGCTCGATGATCGGGCAGTTGGACCGTGAGGTGATCGCGCGAGCGATGACCTGGCCATTCGCGCCGAGCACCACCCATGCCACGAGGCGCGAGTCCTCGGAGCTCTGTTGGCGGAGTGGGGCACGCAGGTCGGGCCCGGCCGCCGCCTTGCGGTTCGAGCCAACGGCAAAGAGAGCTACCGCGCCGACCCATACCACGAGCGTCGTCGCCATCCCCAGGATTCGGCGCATTACGTCCCCCTTTGGGTTTGGTCTTCCCCTCGCACAGGATGGTTCAGAAGTGGACCCTCCTACCATCACGGCGAGCTTGGGAATGTCACCTTTCTGTGAACTGCGCGCGGGGCTCGTTGAGCACCTCGACGACCGCTCGCGTGGCAATGCCGAGGCGAAGTAATCGCCGACAATAAGTTCTTGAACATCTGGAACGTCTTGCGGGTCCCTGCATCATCTCGCATGCAGTAAGAACGGTGCGAGTATCGAACACTCACAGCCGACACAAGGAGATCAGCGATGAACCCAGATGACTTTCCGGCCCCAAAACGCGGATTTGTGCTGACGCACTTTTTGGTGGTCTCGGATCAGGATCGGTCCCGTGAATTCTATCGATCGCTATTCG
>DATFTC010000250.1:0-44476 GCA_035262305.1 Myxococcaceae bacterium
AATTGGATCTCGCACCATGATCCCGTCCAGTGAGCAGCTTCCATGCCAGGTCGAGTTTACTCAGCGTTCTTTCGAGTCGTACTGGCCACGTCGGACATTGCTGTCGCGCACGCCGCTCGGCGCCGCGAAAATCCGAACCTCACTCAGCTTGACCGTCGCGGCGTGGACGGCTTTGCTCGCTGCGCCGAAGCGGCTCGCGGCCAAGTGAAGCGAGGTCCAAGCAACGCGAAGTGAGGGAGGCATCCGCATTGCATCCCGCATTCCTGAACGCAGTCTGGAAATTCGGTTTCGCGCTCGCTGCGGTTGCTTTCTTCTTCGGAACCGTGGGATCGGACGCTACAGCCGAAGGTGAACGCAAAAAGGCGGAAGTCGTCACCTCGGCCGACGGTACTCGCATTGCGTATGAAGTCCATGGCGAGGGATCGCCAGCGCTCGTCTTCGTCCACGGTTGGTCCTGCGATCGAACCTATTGGGCGGGGCAGCTGGAACCGTTCTCACGGCAGTTCAAGGTAGTCGCGGTCGATCTCGCAGGGCATGGTGAATCGGGACTCGGCCGCAAGGCGTGGACCATGGAGTCGTTCGGCGACGATGTCGCCGCCGTCGTGAAGAAGCTCCGTCTCGAACGGATCATCCTCATCGGCCACTCAATGGGCGGCGACGTAATCGCGGAGGCGGCGCGCCGGCTTCGGGGACGCGTAGCAGGCCTGGTCTGGCTGGACACATACAAACAGCTTGGGCCCGGCCGGACTCCGGAGCAGGTTCAGGCCTTCGTGGCGAAGTTTCGAGCCAACTTCGTAGATACGACCCGCGATTTCGTTCGCGGCATGTTCCTGCCCAACTCGGATCCGTCCCTCGTCGAGCGCGTGGCAACTCGCATGTCGTCCGCCCCTCCAACCGTCGCCGTCGGCGCATTGGAGTCCGCATTTAACTACAGCCGCGAGATGCCTCGGACCCTGAAGGAGCTGAAATTGCGCGTCGTCGCCATCAATCCCGACGACAAACCGACCGACGTTGCGTCGATGGAACGTTACGGCGTCCAGGTGATGTTCATGCCCGGGGTCGGCCACTTTCTGATGCTGGAAGACCCCGAGCGCTTCAACGGCATCCTGCGGACGGCGATCGACAAGCTCGTTCGATGATGACGGCCGCCGCGTTTGTCATGCTCCGGTGCTGATGAATGTCCGAACGATCGAGCGCGCAATCAGTTCGCGCTCCATCTGGACATCGCAAGATTACGGCGCGAAGCGCGTCACCGACGCAGTGTCGTGCGCCAGTTCGCGCTGGCGAGTGAGCAGCGGCACGGTCTGGTTACGAAGCCACTTTGGCAGGAGGTTCAAGTAAAAAGGATTCACAGTTCCATCTGGGTTCGTCGGAATGGCGCTGACGCCGCCGGGCCAAACGGACCTCGCCCGCACCTCCTCGGCCTCGAGGCTGACCACGAGCCGATTCGAGGGCCCGCTTGAGAACATGAACGAGTCCACCGAGTCGCCGCGCGGGTCGTGCGCCGAGGCGTCGACGACGCCGAACCCGCCTTGCTTCGGAATGCCGAGGAGCGGCGCGATCGGATGGGGGAACTGCCCGAACGCCGGCGGCACGCTAAAGACGTCGTCCATCGGGTGCGCGAAGACGATCCGGTGCAGCTTGCCCCACCGATAGTCATTCTGGTCCGTCGAGTTGTTGAACGCCGCTGCGAAGGCATCGCCGGCGAGGCGGTCGAGGGCGTCGCTCAAGCTCTGCAGAACGAGAATGTCGCGGCGATCCTCGGCAGGCAGGTCCACGCCCGGAAGGGCGAAGAAATCCAGGCCGGATTCGCCAACACCCTGGCGCTCAGCGAAGTGGTCGATCAAATTGCGCAGCGCCGTCGTCGCCTGTTGCCCCGGCGGCTTGGGAAGCGTACCCAGGTGCGCATCGATGACTTTGGCGATGAATTGACCGCGCCAGACTGAGTAAAGCGTCGCCGCCACGCTGTTGCGCGCTCGGGCCGGGTCCACTCCGGATGGCCCTTTTTTAGCGGACTGGCCGTCGTGGTCATCATCCGCGGGGTCGTAGCCCTCCGGGATTCCGGTGGGAGTGCTCGTGTCCCACTGCGCGAGGCGGCCCACCGCCTCGGTCACGCCGGCGCTCGCGGCCAGCGCGGCGAGCGGAGGCGGGGCATCGCTGCGCTGCGAGTTCGCAAAGGCCGTGGTGATGACCGGCACGAAGACTTCTGCATCGAGCAGCTTCGCATCCGCCTGGATGGACTGCATTGCCTCGAACGACATCCGCTCTTTCGCGAGCCGTTCGTGCACCCGCCGCGTGATCCGGCCTGCGCGCGTGCCGAAGTCGTAGCCTGCGTTCAAGTAGTAGATGCCGCCGCCGGGGCGCATCTGCGACAGCGGGTCGTTGCCTAGCGTGATGCCGATCGGATCGTTGTTGGCGTTGATCAGAAATCCATTCGGCGGGTTCTCGATGTGCGGCATCTCGTCGAGCGGGAGGATCTCAAACGGGATGGCGGCGTCGGGCCGCGGGATCCACTCGTTGCCGCCGGTGCCGTTGCGAATGAAGAAGGGCGGCAATCCGGTCACCACGCCCTGTTGCAAGTCTTCCCGGATCGGCACGGCGCTGCCGGTGAAGTAGGCGATGTTCCGGTGCGTGTCCGCGTAGACGAAGTTCTGCGAGCCGAAGTCGAAGAACTGCAGCCCCCGCTTGAACTCAGAAATGTTGCGAGCCGTGTCGAAGGCGAGGAACGTGTCCACCTCGCGCGTCCCGGAAAAACCGGTGCACTGCACCGAGAGCGCCACGCCCTGGGAAAGGTCAATCTGCACGATCGGCCCTTGGTTGCGCCGCGGAACAATCAGCGTCAGGCCCGGCGGAGCCGGCACCACGTGATCGAAGAGGTCGTCCTCGATCTGATTGACGCGGTACGTTTCGACGATTGGGATCACGTGCTCGTTGTTTCCTTGGAAGACCGTGCTGATGCCGCTCGGCGAGGAGGGGTCCACCACTACCTGCTCCTGATACACGTCGGTCACGTCGAGCGGATTCACAGTGGCCCCCCAGGCCACGTTCCGGTTGTGACCGACGATCACGAAAGGAGCGCCGGCAAAGCTGTTGCCGATCGCGTCGAACCGGCCGGCGTGAAGATGGATCGGATAGAACGTCGAGGGCGCCCCGAGCGCGAGGTGCGGGTCACTTGCGAGCAGCGGAAATCCGGTCTCCGTCAGCCTGCCCGCGATCGCCCATTGGTTGGAGCCGGCGCGATCATCGTGGTCGAGCATCTGGCGCAGGAATGGATTGGCTCTCACTTGCTCCATGAACTCCTTGCCCATCTCGACCGCTCGCGGGTGCACTCCTAACGCACCGAGTTCGAGCTCACGCGCGCCGACGAGGGCGTTCGGCGCAGGTGCAACCGCGTCCGGAATCGTCGAGGCGGGATCGAACGGCGCTGAGCGAAAGAGGTCCTGGAAGAAGAGCTTGTTGCCGTCGAATCCAAGCAGCTCTCCCGCTTGCCGATAGCTCATCAGCGCCACCGTGCGATCGATGTCGCCCAAGTCGAAGGCGAGGCCGAAGGCAATGAGCTTCGCCACCGCTGAGGAATCGAGGACGGTCCAAGGCTCGAATTGCGTCAGCCTCAGCGCGGCGTACTCGGGGGGCAGCGGGTGCGAACCGACGAAGGCATTGACACCGTCCGCGTAGGCTTCGACGGCCGCGAGCGCGCGAGCCGAAATGAGCGACAGCGATCTTTCCGCGGCGCGGCGCAGCCCGAAGGTACGAAGCTGAACGTCGCCCGAAAGCGCCGCAGGTCCAAGCAACTCGGCGAGCGTGCCGGAGGCGCGGCGGCGGGTGACGTCCATCTGAAACAGGCGGTCTTCCGCGTGCACCCAGCCCTGCAAGAAGAACAGGTCGTGCTCGTCACTGGCGCGAACGTGCGCGATGCCCGCCCGGTCGCGGACGATCTCCGCCGAGGCGTGAAGCCCAGGCAGTTGCACTGCGGAACCGAAAGAAGCCAAGGGAAAGCACAACACCGCGGCGAACACAAACGTCGGTCGCATCCTCTTTCTCCTGCGCAGTTGGGCTGAAGCGCGCGGAGTTAACGCTCGCAAATTCGGTGCGACAAGACGCTGTTGACTCCTTCGTCAACTTTTGGGCAACTTTCAAAAAACGCGTCGAATCCGAGCGCATCGCTTCGGCCACCGGCCGATGGGATTCGTTTGGAGTGAGGGCATCGAGTCAGAGCGCAGCGCAGCGGCTTGAGTCTCAACGAGCAGCACACTCCTCGACGATTCGATCGAACGACCCTTGACTGTACTTATGTTCAGGTTCAATGTCCGGGGGCTTGCAGCTGCGTCCCGTTCAGAATCCGCCGAACCCGTATCTCTCGCAGGACGTCGAGTACCTCGAGGAGGCGCCAACGTGCAGACCGCAGGTTTACGAAGATCACACTCGCCAAATCCTCGCCAGCAACGACAGCCCCGACGTGGGATTTTCCTACAGCGTCAATCCCTACCGCGGCTGCGCTCACGCCTGCGCGTATTGCTATGCGCGGCCGACGCACGAGTACCTCGATTTCGGGGCCGGCACGGACTTCGACACGAAGATCGCCGTCAAGTTCCGCGCTCCGGAGCTGCTGCGCGCCGCCTTCGATCGACCCTCCTGGCGAGGCGAGCTCGTGGTCTTCAGCGGAGTCACCGACTGCTATCAGCCTTTCGAAGCATCCTTCCGCCTCACCCGCGGCTGTCTGCAGGTTTGCGCCGATTACCGAAATCCCGTCGCAATCATTACCAAGGCGCCGCTGATCGAACGCGACATCGATGTTCTGCAGGATCTCTCCCGCAGCGGGTGCGTGCAGGTGATGGTGAGCATCCCCTTCTGGCGGCAGGAGCACGCGAGGGCGATCGAGCCCTACGTCGCCACGCCGCGACGCCGAATCCAAATCATCGAGCGGCTCGCCAAGGCTGGAGTCCCCACCGGCGTGAACGTTGCGCCGGTGATTCCCGGTTTGGGCGACGAGGACATCGCCGCGATCCTCACTGCCGCCAAAGAGGCAGGCGCCACGCGCGCAGGCTACGTTCTGCTTCGCCTGCCTGGATCCGTCAAAGCGGTGTTCGAGCAGAGGTTGCGAGCCGCGCTCCCGGAAAGAGCGGATAGGGTGCTTCACCGCATTCGCGAAACGCGCGGCGGGAATCTCTACGACTCGCGTTTCGGGGTGCGAGGCCGCGGCGAAGGCCTTTACGCGGAGGCAATCCGTGCTCTGTTCGAGACGACCGCGCGCCGCCTAGGACTGACGTCCGAGTTCGACGATCCCGGCCCGAGTCCTTTTCGCCGCCCGCCGAAGCCAGGGGCACAGCTGCCGCTGCTTTGAGCGACGCTTAGGCGCTGATCAGATCCTCGGCTTTCAGCTCGGGCGCCGCCTTCCCCGTCTCGTACTCCAACAGCCCCAGCTGTGCGTAGCGCGGGCGGACTCGCGGCGAAAGCAATCCGATTCGCTTCAGGTTCGGAATGATCCGCCGGAACATCATCCGGCGAAACTCCCGCATCAAGGTCGACTTGAGAACGACCTCGTCCCACTCTTTGCGCTTCATTTGATGCGCGTAGTACTCGTCGTACAGCTCGTGGCCGAGGAATCGGTTGCGCAGAAAGAGCGAGACCTCGAATGCCCAGTCCTCGCGCTCGCGACGCTCCCGTTCGCTGAGCTGGCCGACATATTCCTCCAGCGCGAGCACGCCATAGTGGACGTGCCGCGCCTCATCCGAAATGACATAGGTCAGGATCTGCCTGAGCAGCGGCTCCAAAGTGACCTGCCGGATGATGCCGAACGCGCCAAGGGCAAGTCCTTCGACCATGATCTGCATTCCAAGAAACTTCATGTCCCAGCGCGGATCGCGCATCAGCGCGTCGATCACCACGTAGAGGTTGTCGTTGATTTCGTATCTCTTCTCGAGCTTTCGCGTCAGATAACCGTGGAACACCTCGACGTGTCGGCCTTCGTCGATCACCTGCGAGCTGCCGTACAACTTGCCGTCCATCCACGGCACGGCCTGGGTCACCTGGGCCGCCGCAAAAAGAGCGCCCTGCTCGCCGTGAAGGAATTGGCTCAGCAGCCATGCGACCATCGCCAGCCGCTGTCGAGCGCGTTCCTGCCGGGAGAGCATGGGCCAGGTGGGGAGCACCGACACCACCAGGTACTCGTCGGGCAGAATCGGCCGTTCGTCGTTCAAGGGGTCGACGTCGATCGACCAATTCACATCGCTCGTCGCGTTCCACTGCGAGAGCTTGGCGGCTTCGTAGAGCCTCGCCAGCTCCGGATGATCCCGGCGATAGATCCAATCGAACTGCGCGGGGCTTTTGGCAGTCATCCGGCTGGAGTCCTCGAGCTTTCCCTTCTGCTTGATGAAACCGCGGTAGGCAGGCCCAAGAAACGACGCCAGGACTTTGAGGTTGCCGGATGCGAATGCGTCTTTCAGAAGGGGCGCCAGCTCGACTCTCGTCTGGGACGAGTTGTTCTTATTTCGCGAAGTTTTCATGGCTTCAACCGGACGATGACAAAGGGCGCTGCATCCTATGCGATCGCCGCCGGCGGCCAAACTGCCGGGCCCGCGTTTCAACGCTTGACGGTGCTGCGTCTCCCGGTCAGTCTTCGCCCATGTCCACCGGAGGGGCGCCGTGAACGAGGAACAACTGAAAGCCGAACTGGAACGCCTCAGGGCGGAAAACGAGTCGTTGCGCAAGGGTAACGCGAGAGGAGCCACGCTGAAGGTGAGCGACAAAGGGGGGGTATCCGTTTACGGCCTGGGGAGGTTCCCAGTGACCCTCTACAAGGAGCAGTGGCTGAAGCTTCTCGACATGGCCGATCAAATACGGGAGTTCATCCGCGAAAATGAAGCGCGGCTGAAGGTGAAGCAATGAATGCCGGCCGACATGGGTGGCTGCCGGCGGCGAGCCGCTCAATCATGAGCTTCGCCGAGTAAGCCCTTTTTGAGGTCCTCATCCACTGGGCTTCTGCCGAGCCAAACCGAAAACAGAGCGTCCGCAAAATCCTTGCCTTCGATTACCGACCGCTCGCCCGGGCCGGCGAGAACCGTCCCGGTTCCAGGGATGTAGGTGATCACGATCGTGCTGCCCTTCTTGGCGTCCGGAATCAGCGCGATCAACCGATCGAGGCGGTCCTTGAGCACCGGCATCTGAGACTTTGAATTCTTCTCGAAGCCGTTGCGCAGCGCCTCGGTGATTTTGTCCTTGCCGAGATCGCGCAGCATGTAAAGGGTCATTCGCTTGCTCTCATCGGTGGAGATGAGCTCGGTGGGGTTCTTGGACGGTGTTTCCGCGTAGAAGCCAGCGACGTAGACATTGAGGTTGAAGATGATCTGCTTGCGGCGAAGACCCATCCCATTCAGCTTGAGCTGCTTTCCCTCGACGGTGACGGTGTCTGGCATTCTCACGCCGTACTGCTCCCTGGCCGGGGCAGTCGTGGCGGCGAGCAAGAATGCAAGAATCAATGTCGACCGCATCGTCATCGATCGTCTCCTGGAAGGGTGGATTCGGCGTTCAGCCGTTTGCCTTAGCAAACCTTTCCAGGAAGGACACCAGCGTTTTGACGTTCTCAACCGTAACCGCGTTGTACGTTGAAACTCGGATGCCGCCGGCGCTTCGATGGCCCTTCAGCCCGACCATCCCTTGTTTTTTGGCCTCGGCGACGAACTTCTCCTCCAGAGCCTCCGAGGACAGACGGAAGACGACGTTCATCAACGACCGACTCTCCCTCTCGACGGGTGCCCTGTAGAAGCCGGACATCGCGTCGAGCGCGCCATAGAGCAGCCTCGCCTTTTCACGATTCCACGACTCGATCGGTCCCAGGCCGCCGACCTGCTTCACCCAGGCGAGCACGTTGCGCATCAGGTAGATGGCGAACGTCGGCGGCGTGTTGTACATCGAGTTGTTCTCGGCGAAGGTCTCGTAGCGAAGGATTTTCGGGAGGTCCTTGCGGCCCTTGGCCATGAGATCCTTTCGCGCAATCACCACCACCAGACCCGAGGGCCCGACGTTCTTTTGCGCGCCCGCGTAAATCAGCGCAAAGCGGCCAGCATCGAACTTGCGCCATAGGAAATCGGAGCTCATGTCCGCGATCAGCGGCACACCGCCTGTGCTCGGATATTCCATCCATTGCGTGCCGAAGATGGTGTTGTTGCTGGTGATGTGGACGTAGGAAGCGCTCGGATCCAAGTCGAGCTCCGACTGTTTCGGGATCCGCACATAGCGCTTGTCAGGCAGAATGGTGGTGCAGGCCACACGCGGCTTGCCGACGATCTTCGCCTCAGCCAGCGCCTTCTCCGACCAGGTGCCGGTGATGATGTAGTCGGCGCTTGCGCCTATGGGCAAAAAGTTCATCGGCACCATCGCAAATTGAAGGCTGGCTCCGCCCTGCATGAGCAGCACTTGATGCGAGCTGGGAAGGTCTAGCAGCTCGGTCAGAAGCGAAATCGCTTCTGCTTGCACCGCCTCATACTCCTTTCCGCGGTGGCTGTGCTCCATGATCGACATCCCGGAGCCGCCGTAATCGAGAAGCTCATCCCGTGCGCGCTCGAGCGCTGGAAGCGGAAGGGCAGCCGGGCCCGCATTGAAGTTGATGATTCGCATTTATTTCTCCTGACGATTCAATTTCCGAACCTTGCGTCGCTCGCTCCGATGCTTTCCGAAGTCTTCCACGAGCGCCCGCGGCGCCTGACAGCGCCACGCGGCGGTGATCAGCTCTCTTAGCTCATGGACGCCGACCGCCGCCAATCGGAGAAGGACGGCGGGGAACCCGTCGTAGTGCGGCTCGGTAAAGAACTTCTCCTTGTCGGACGCGAGGAGCATTTCCTTCTCATTCATGTCGCAGACACGGACGGCCAACACATTCGCGTTGGGAACGCGAGCCTTCTTCGGTGAAATGCGCTCCTGCCAGACCCAGACGAACGCCTTCTCTTTCTGGCCGTTGCGAACGCAGAACGCGAAGCGATCCTTGGCTGCGCTTGTCCCGGGCAGTGACTTCGCGATGCGTCGGACGTCGTTCTGGTTGGCCATTTCGCGCTCGCTAAATTGCAGAGAGCCGACCTCAAACGCAAGGTCGATTGTGGGCGCGAGATCGTTCTTTGAGGCGGAACTCCGTCATCATCACCGCAGCAAATCTTCGCCGTACGTGCATCTTCCACGTTGCCGTCATTGGCTCCAGGTCGACGCACACCCACTGGGAAACCGTGGTGCAGTGTGCGCCGCCCGCTCATAGAGTAGTCGCGATCCGTTGCTCGTTGAACGATTCACCCTGCGCGATGTTCTCCCGCATGCCACGACCCGCGCAGACTTTCGTGCGACGTCTCAGAGGACCGAGATTCTGGTGGCGAGGTGACCCGATGACTGAGTCTCAAACGACTATCAGCGTTCTGATCGTCGACGATGACGCCGACATTCGCGATTCACTGGCGGAGGTTCTCGATGAGGACGGCTTCGCAGTACTGACCGCTTCGAATGGCCGCGAGGCATTCGAGGTCCTCCACACCGCGTCCGCTAAGCCGTCGGTGATACTCCTGGACATGACGATGCCGGTCATGGACGGTTGGGAATTCAGGAAGGCACAGAGAAATGATCCCGAGCTGGCCTCTATTCCCCTCGCCGTGTTCTCGGCGCAGCCCAACATCGAGTCGGCGGCGAAGGCCGTCGACGCCGCGGCATACTTTCGCAAACCGCTGTCGGTCGATGATCTGATCGAAACGCTCGATTCCCTTTGCCTACGCAGCTCGGCGAGTTGATTCGTCTTCTCCATCCGTTTGCTTGTCGTTGCCGGCTCAAGGCGCTGCGAAAACTGCAACGCGCAGCGAGCTTCGGTGTCTCACCTTTGGTTCTGAAGCGCGGAGTTGATCCGTTGCGCTCGGGAGGGAAGGCTGCGGCGCGGCGATAGAAAGATCGTGGCGCTCTGGGTGACTGCGGCGGCCGTACTCGCGCCCCTGTGCGCGCGGGGCGCCGAGTCAATCGATGCCGAAGAATTCGCGAAACGATGTGCCCAAGCGCAGGGCCACTTGGCGATCGACGCCGACCTACTCGTCGAGGGTGGAAGTGCGGAAATCGCCGAATGCCGAATTCAACTCGGAGCTGCTCGGATCGATTTTCGCGACGTCGAATTCGCCGCGATCGGATTCCTCATGATCGATGGCCAGGCAGACGGCGAGATCCGAGTTGAGCGAAGCCTGATAATCCAGAGCCCGTCGCTCACCAAGCCGGTGAATATACTTCTTCGCGCGCATCACCTCCGCCTGGATGCCACGACTCTCGACTTTGTTGGAACCGTGCACCTCGAAACCGGCGCAGCTGATCGCGGGCAACTGCATGTCGAATCGAGCCTGCTTCGAGCCCGGGCGGGAGACATCCATATCGGCTCGTCGGGAAGAGGCCGCGACGGAAGCTCGGTGATGAGGCTTTGCGAGCTGGTCGCCGGCTTCGATGGGATCTCCATTCTGGCGAGCGCAATGGCGCCTCGCGGTGCCGGTCGGATTCGTGTGGAGCAGAGCTGCCTGGAATCTCCTGGACCAATCGTCATTCAAACTGGCGAGGAGGGACGCACCAGAGTCCACCGCAATCGCTGCGTTTCGGAGCGGGGTTTGACAGGCATTCATGCCGGCACGACCGTGAACATCTTTTCTGGGAAAGCCGGTGAAACGACGGTTGACGAAAACCGGATCGTTGCCGAAGAGGAAGCGGCGATAAGCTCTGAAGGCCGAACTCGCGTTCGAGAGAACAACTTCGTCGGCAGCGGGGGTATCACCATCGAAGGCCCCAGCTGTGAAGCGCGACGCAACGTCCCGGAAGTGACGTGCTCGAACTAAGCAATCGCGGCTGCTCTCCCGGCGGGCACTGAGAAATTGGCCGACACGCGACCGCGATCTGTATTACGGCTGCGCGCATGACGCGAGCGATCGCAGGCGCGGGCGTCTTAGTAGCCACCTTCGTGGGTAGCGGATGCGCGGCAAGCCAACCCCCCGCACAGGGAGAAGCGCCAATGTGTCGCTGCACGCCCGACAACCCATGTTGGCCGACACAAGCTGAGTGGCAAGGACTTCGAGCGCGCCTCCATGGCAAGCTCGAGCAGCCGCAGTCGCCGCTCGCGCCCTGCCGAACCGATGCCACAGGAGAGGATTGCGCTGCCGCGATCAAGAATTCGAAAAATCCTTTCTATCTCCAAGACCAGCCGGGAGGCACCCAGTCCGGTGGCTGGCTCGGGGCTTGGGATGCCGCTTCAAGCGCGTACGCGGTCGCAGCGGAGGATGCCGCGGACATCGCCGCGGCGGTGAACTTCGCGCGCGAACACCGCTTGCGCCTGGTGGTCAAAGGCACCGGCCACGATTATCTCGGTCGCTCGAACGCGCCTGATTCGCTGTTGGTCTGGACGCACAAGATGCGCCGCATCTCGGTGGACGACGCGTTCGTACCGCGCGGATGCGGGCAGACCGCTGCCAGCCCGGCGGTCACCTTGGAAGCAGGCACCCGATGGCTCGAAGCGTACCAAGAAGTGACGGTGAAGCACGGTCGCTATGTCCAAGGCGGCGGCTGCACCTCGGTCGGCGCCGCCGGCGGATTCATTCAAGGCGGTGGCTTCGGCAGTTGGTCCAAGAAGTATGGGATCGCCGCGGCGAGCATGCTCGAAGCGGAGGTGGTCACCGCCGATGGCAAGCTGCTGGTAGCGAACGCTTGTCAGAATCAGGATCTCTTCTGGGCACTGCGCGGCGGGGGCGGCGGTACCTTCGGAATCGTCGCCAAAGTGACCCTCAAGACGCATCCGTTGCCGAGCTACTTCGGCGCGGTGAACGGCACCATCGAAGCAAAGAGCGACGCCGCCTTCAAAGAGCTCCTCGAGCGCTTGCTCCTTTTCTATCGGGAGAGCTTGAGCAACGAGCACTGGGGAGAGCAAGTGCGCGCAAGGCGGAACAACTCGCTGCAGTTGTCCATGGTCTTCGAGGGGACGACGGCAAAGCAGGCCGAGCAAGTATGGCAGCCCTTTCGCGATTGGATTTCGCGAAACCCCGACGCCTTCACGATGAAAGTGAACTACGTCGAGGTACCGGGCCGTCGAATGTGGGACTACGAATTCTTCAAGCAATATGCGCCAAGCGCCATTGAGCGAGATCCGCGAACCGATCAACCCGCCGACCGCTTCTGGTGGGCCGGCGACGCCGATCAGGTCTCGACTTACTGGTACACCTATCAATCGCGTTGGATCCCACTCGAGCTTTTCGAAGCTGCCAATGCGAAGACCTTTGCCGCCAAGCTGTTCGAAGCGTCGCGCCACTGGTCGGTTGCGCTGCATTTCAACAAGGGACAAGCCGGCGCTTCCGCGGAGGCGGTGCAGCGCGGTGGAGAAACATCGATGAACCCGGCGGTCTTCAAAGCAGCAGCGTTGGTCATCCTCGGCGCCGACGCAACTGCGTATCCAGGGGTGCCGGGTCATGAGCCGGACCGGGCCAAGGGCGAAGCTGCTCGGGATCGGGTGTCGGCCGCGATGAGCATCATCCGCGAAGCGACGCCCGGCGCCGGGAGCTACGTCAACGAAACGGATTACTTCGAGCCAAATTGGCAGCGCGAGTTTTGGGGCGAGAACTACGATCGGCTGTCGCAGATCAAGCGCAAATACGATCCTGAAGGTCTCTTCTTTTGCCACCACTGCGTTGGAAGCGAGCAGTGGTCGGCGGACGGGCGGTGCAGGTCGGTACGTTGACGAGCGTCATCAATCCGTCACACAGTGCGTTCGCGAAAGCTGCGGCGGAGCATCATCACGCCTGCGCCCAGGAGAGGTAGACCCAAAGCGACAAGCAACAGCGACGCTACGACCGTTTTAGGTGGCTCCGGTACCTTGTCGTGAAGCAGAAAAAACGTCGCGTTGTGCAGCCCGTGTCCAAGGATCGGAAGCCACAGGCTCCCAGTTTCGGCGACGACCCAGCCAAGAAAAAGACCGAGCAGAAACGCGCTCACGAACTGCCACGGGTTCAGATGAGCGATTCCGAAGACCAAAGCACTGAGGACGACCGCTCTGGGGCGCGAATAGCGCTTCAGCATTCCACCGAGCATGAGCCCGCGATGAAGAGGCTCTTCAGTCAGCGGGGCCAAGAAGAGGACGGCGAACGGGCCAGCATGAACTATGAGCTTCTCCAGAAACGAAGGGGCAGGCAGCACCTGCTCCAAAACGGACGCCGCCGCAGCGACGATGGCCGAAATGCCAGCCTGTGCCACTACGAACATCGGCAGCCAAACCAGTCGAACCGGCCTGAGCGGATACGTCTCGCGCCAGGTTGTCCCTGCCCACCGCGCCCCAAGCCAAAGCACAACGACATACGGCAGTGCGCGGATTATCGGCTTCCCCACCAAGTCAAACCTCGCACCGAGTGGCACGCCCAGCGCCTGTAGCAACGCCGATATTGCCTTCCCTACGGCATAGGCGGGCGCGCTGCAGGCCATCACCAGTAGAATCAGGCCAAGGCTCTGCCAGAAACCCGGGAACGGTTGTGGTGTCGAAGCAGGCTCGGGCACGGACGCGGCCGCGTCGACTGAGGCATCCGCCAGCGGGGGTGTGGGCTCGAGCATGCGCCTAAAAAGGATGAAGGACGAGTCCACTGCGCAGTTTCGGCTCGAACCACGTCGTCTTCGGCGGCATGGTCTGCCCGGCGTCGGCGATCGCCATCAGCTCTTCCAGGCTGGTGGGGTACATCGCAATGGCCAGTTGGAACGACCCTGACGAAACGAGCCGCTCCAATTCCCTGGCGCCGCGAATTCCGCCGACGAATTGGACTCGTTTGTCCGTCCTTTGATCGCCGACTCCAAGGGCAGGGCCAAGCAGATTGTTCTGAAGTATCGTCACATCGAGGGCGCCCACCGGCGAGTCGTTGAAGCTCCCGCGCTTTGCCTTGAGGCGATACCAGTTGCCGGCGAGGAACATCCCGAACTCGTGCCGGTGCGGCGGATTCGCGATGGTGGTTTGCTCGATTTCGAAAGTCGAGCGCGCCGTCTCGAGCACCGCCTCCGGGGTGCGACCGCCGAGATCGGTCACCACCCGGTTGTACGGCAGGATCTGCATTTGGTCGTGAGGGAACACCACCGCGAGAAATCGCTCCTCGTCGCCTACCGGGCGCCCGAGATCGCGGTAGCGCCGCCGCACGCGCGAGGCGGCCGCGGAACGGTGATGGCCATCGGCGATGTAGAGCATTGGCGTTTCTCGAAACAAACTTTCGATCCGCTCCCCGAGGGAACCGGGGACGATCCAGAAGGTGTGTTCGATTGCATCTTCCGCAGTGAACTCGTATTCCGCCGCGCCCTTCGCGACCTCGGCGATCGCTGAATCGATCTCACCTCGGGCGCGATACGTGAGAAACACCGGCTCGTCGTTTCCCCCCAAAACCTCGATGTGCCGAGCGCGGTCGTCCTCTTTGTCCGGCCGCGTCAGCTCGTGTTTTTTGATCAGCCCCCGGTCGTACTCGTCCACGCTGGCAGCCGCCACCAGACCCGATTGCACGTGTCCGCCCATTCGCTGCCGATAGACGTAGAAGTGCGGCGTCGGATCCCTTCGCAGCCAGCCTTCCGCCTCAAATCGACGAAGGTTCTTCAGCCCCAGCTGATAGACCGCCTCGCTGTGCTCGTCGGCTCCCTCGGGTAAGCCGATTTCTGGGCGCGAGACGTGGAAAAAACACTTTTCGTTTCCGGCCGCGTAGGCGCGGGCCTCCTGCGTGGTCACCACGTCGTAAGGCGGGGAGGCGATGCTGCGAACCAGCGCCGCAGGGGGGCGAAGCCCCCGAAAGGGTTTCAGGGTGGCCATCGTTTACTCGAGTTCTGCACTGCTCATACCTCGCCACGGGCAACTATGGAACGGCGCGCCCGAGCGCTTCTTGAAAACTCCGAAGTTTTCCGAGACCCTGCGTTGAGGAGCAGGAATTAAGGCGAGGCCTGGCATGAATGAAAGCGCCCTGAACGCGAACGTCGGTTACCGTGTCCGAAGCCTTCGGCTCTCCCGCAATATCAAGCAGGCCGACGCGGCGCGTGAGCTGGGCGTTTCCGCGGCCTATTTGAATCTGATCGAGAAGGGAAAGCGCGTGATGCCTTTCCCGCTTCTGTGGAAGGCACTGCGCTATTTCGAGCAGGATCCCGAGCAGTTCATGTCGAGCCTCGGGGAAGGCCGCGCCGACGAGGCGCTGGCTAAGCTTCTCGACGAGCCGCTTCTCAAGAGTCTGGATATCGATCCCGAATCCATCCAACACCTCTCGGCCGAGCCGAAGCTGGCCGGAACCGTTGCCGCTCTGTTCAATCTCTACAAGAACACGCGGACTCAGCTTGAGAACGTCCTGGCTCGGCTTTCCGCAGAGGAACAAGCGCGCGGCGCAGGGGGAGCGCCGGAGCTTGGCGACGCCGGTGCCCAGGGGCTTCGCTTCGACTACTCGCCCTTCGACGAGGTGAGCGACTTTCTGCAGGCACACCGAAATTATTTTCCGGAGCTCGAAGAACAGGCCGAAGTGCTGCGCAGGGACTTCAAGCTGGAGCGCCAGGTCACCTCGAACCAACTCATCCACCTTCTCCAAGAGCGATTCAAATATCGCGTCGGCTTCGAAGCGGCCGCCAGCGGAAGCTCAGTGGTCCGCCGGCTGGATTCGCAAGAGCGGAGCTTGACCCTTTCGCCTTGGCTCACCGAGCAACCGCTCAAATTCCAGCTCGCTGCCTGCGTCGGTCTGCTTGTGCTTGACCGCGAGAAGCTAGTCGAACGCATCCTCGGCGATGGAAAGACCCGGCACGTGGAGACCCGAAAATTGATCAAGGTAAATCTGGCCAACTATTTCGCCGGTGCCTTGCTGCTTAGTTATGGAGACTTCTTCAAGGAGGTCGAGCGCACGCGCTACGACGTAGAGCTGCTCTCCAACATCTTTGGAACGACCTACGAGACGGTCGCCCACCGACTTTGCAACCTGTCCGACGCCAAGCGCAGTGGACTCCCCTTCCACTTCCTGCGCGCCGACATCGCCGGAAACATCTCGAAGAAGTACAGCGGCACCGGACTGAAATTCGCCAGCGGAGGCGGTTCTTGCGCCAAGTGGGCGCTCCACCTCGCCTTCCTCAACCCATCCCAGTTGACGCGCCAATACTCGATGATGCCCGACGGCACGACGTACTTCTGTTTTGCCAAAGTCCAACTCCAGCCGGTGGAGGGCTCGATCGTCCGCGGGACGGCGTATTCAATCGGGCTCGGAACGCACGCGGAGAACGCCAAACACCTGGCGTACGGTCTGCCCACCACCGACCTGCGCAAGGACGCGGTGCCCACGGGTATCTCCTGCCGATTCTGCGAACGAACCGACTGCAACCAGCGCGCCGCAGCAAGCTACCGGTTCGCGTTTGCGTTCGACGAGTACACGAAGAAAGACTGCTTTTTTTCGCCGCTTCTTGTACACGAATCCGCCAAACCCATTCGCGATGGCTAGATGCGGTTCACGCTAACGACACAAAGTGCCGCGGAGGCCGGCGGCGAGTTGCTGGTGATTCCGGTTTTCGAAGACTCGCTCGCGGACGACAAAGCCATACCATCGGCGCTGCGCGCGACGGACACGGCACTGGGCGGGCTCGTTCTTTCCAGCGCGACGCGCGAGGGTTTCAAGGCAAAGCCTGAGCAATCTTGGGCGTTCCACACCCACGGCAAGCTCAAGGCGAGCCAGCTGCTACTGCTTGGGTTGGGTCGGCGGGCGAAGTTCGACCTCGAAACGCTCAGGCTTGCCGCCGGGCGCGCCGCCAAGATAGCCGGTAAGTCGAAGTCGGCAGCGATCGCCTTCGCGCTCCCCAGCAGCGTACCGGTTGAGGACGGCGCGCGGGCCACCGTCGAAGGGCTGATCCTCGGCTCGTATCGCTTCGATCGGTACCGAAGCAAGAGCGCGAACGAGAGTCAGGACACGCCGCTGGACGAGGTGCAGCTCCTTCTGCCGCCCGACAAGCGCTCCAGCGCGTCGATCAAACGCGCTGTGGAGCTCGGGCAAAGAGTCGCCGAGGCTACGAACTGGGCGCGCGACATGGTCAACGAGCCGGCTGGGGTGATGACGCCCACGCGCTTGGCGGATGAAGCTCGCAAAGCCGCCGACGCGAGCGGTCTCAAGGTTTCGATCGGCGGTCGGAAGCAGATTGAGAAACTCAAGATGGGCATGTTCCTCGGAGTTGCGCAGGGCAGCGCGCAAAAGCCGAAGCTGATTCACCTCAGCTACCTTCCCAAGAATGCGAAGCACGCAGCGCGACCTTCGGTTGCCTTCGTCGGCAAGGCGATCACCTTCGACTCCGGTGGCCTCTCGCTCAAAACCGCCGAGGGAATGGTGGACATGAAGACGGACATGGCGGGTTCTGCCGCCGTGTTAGGGGCGATGAGAGTGATCGGCGAGCTGCGTCCTCCATTTCCGGTGCATGCCTTCATCGGCTCCGCCGAAAACATGCCCTCGGGAACGGCGTATCGGCCGGGGGACATCCTCGTCTCGCGGCTGGGAAAGACCGTAGAAGTCACCAACACCGACGCTGAAGGTCGCCTGGTGCTCGGCGACGTGCTGGCCTGGGCGAATGAGCGAAAACCCGCTGCGATCATCGATCTCGCGACCCTCACCGGCGCGTGCGTCATCGCGCTGGGCAACTACATCATCGGAGCGTTCGGCAATTACCAACCGCTTACGCGAGCCGTCCTCGCCGCCGCCGAGCACGCGGGCGAGGAAGCTTGGCAGCTGCCGATCAGCGATCTGCAGAAGGACGCGCTGCGCTCCGATGTCGCCGATATGAAGAACTCGGGCGAGCGCTGGGGTGCTGCAATCAACGCGGCGATTTTTCTGAGGGAGTTCGTCGGCGACACGCCGTGGGTGCACCTTGACATTGCCGGACCCTCAACCAGCCCGCGAGAGAGGGGCTACTTCGGCAAAGGCGCCACCGGCGTGGGAGTGCGAACGCTGGTGGAATTCGTGCGCCGGCGATCCTCGGCTGCTCGTTAGCTGGAAGGGAAGGGCCGGACGCTGACGAAGATCTGATCGACGTCTTCGGTAACACCAGCCGACGCATCGGCCGGCCAGGTAGCCACCAACATGAGCACCTTTCCGCTTCCGCCAGGACGAACGGCAATTCGGCCGAGGACCTTGTCTTCCATTGCGAAGCGGAAGCCGACCGCATCGTCGGAAATCGGCAACGGCTCCGGATCCGACGCGGTGAACCCCTCGTAGCTCCGAAGGCCGGAGACAAGTCGCTCAGCGAACTGAGTGGGCGTGGCAATCGCGGGAGCGACTTGGATTACAACCTGCGCGCCGCTGTCGCGGTGCCGCAGGACGACGGGAATTGCGACTCCCTCCGGAGTCGATTCGCTGCTCGCGTCCAGCTGCCAATCGCCGGCCGGGCGAGCCACTTCAAACCCGAGATCCCGGTCCACGTACTTGCGATTTTGAGCAGTCGGCGATGCGGCTGCCGCAGAACCGCCCGTTCCCGCTGGAGCGGACGCCTCGCGATGTGCGCTGCAGGCGACCGCTCCCACTGCCAACAGCCCTGCTGCCCACTCACGCATCGCAGATCTCCGCTCCTGGTTATCTGCCCACGCCGAGTGGATTCCGCCAGCCAGCAGACCGGAGACCAATTGGCTGTCAGGTATCGGATACCGCTGCCCATAGCAGCCGCGCCGCCTCAAGGGGATCCGCGGCGGCATAGACGGGTCGCCCGACAACCAAGAGGTCTGCTCCCGATCGCACCGCTTCTTGAGGAGTGGCGACCCTTTGCTGATCGCCCTGGGCGTCGGCCGCGAAGCGTATCCCGGGCGTACAAAGGAGCGGCTGCGAGCCGAACACCGACCGCAATCTGGCAACCTCCTGAGCCGAGCAAACCAAGCCGTCGGCGCCGCAGTCGAGCGCCAGTTGGGCGAGCTGCAGCGTCAGCTCGACAGGACTTGACGCATGTCCGGTTGCTCGAAGGTCCTTGTCCGACAAAGAGGTGAGCACGTTGACTGCGAGCAGCTTGGGTGGATTGAGGCCCCTTTGCGCCGCGCCCTGCAGCGCGCCCGACCGCGCCGCGCGCAGCATCGCCGCACCGCCCTGAGCGTGCACCGTGAAATAGCTCACCGCCATCTCGGCGCATCGCCTCGCCGCCAGCTCGACGGTGTTGGGAATGTCGTGGAGCTTGAGGTCGAGAAATATGTTCGCACCCAGGCGTTGGAGGCGTTCCACCGCGCGCGGCCCATGCTCGACGAACAGCGATAGCCCGATCTTGGCCGTCGCAAAGTACGGTGACACGCGCTCATAGAGCTGCTCAGCTTCGGCAAGCGACACGTCAAGGGCAATGGCCAGGCGGTCGCGCGCAGACGCAGGGCTCACGTCACCTCACTCTGAATGCGACGCAGCTCGTCCGAGAGCGATTCGGCAAGCTCGGGCGACATCGCGTTCTTGGCGGAGAAGAGGGCGTAGCAGACGAATCCGTCGAGCGCTTGATAGACCTGCGCGCGGCGCAGCGCCGAAGTTGCGCCACCCATGTTCGACATCACTCGATCGAAGTCGAGCTTGCCTTCGTCGCTCAGGGCCACGCCGGCGAATGGCTCCTCCAGCCCGGGAGGCAGATCGGTGAAGAAGGACTGCAAATCCTTCAAGTCCTTTCCGGACGACTTCAACGCGTCGCAGATCGTCTTGATCAGCACCGCATACAGCTCGATTGCAGAGCGCGCTTGAGTCACCGGCCCGCCAGGCGGGCCAGCCTCTTCCGCGATCTGCAGCAATGCGCCGCATCGAAGCAGCTCGTCGACCCCGCCGAGGAAGGCATACTCCCCTCCTTCGAACGACGATCGCATCGCGGCAAGCTCCTTCCCTGCCCCCGCAGCCAACACCAGGTCCTCGCCCCCGGGCGGAGGAGGCCGCGGCCCTCGCCGTACCCTCATGGTCGTGGGAATCCTGCGGCGCAGCCGCTCTACGTCCTCACCTCGCTTCATCCCTTCCAGCAGGATGGCACGCGTCCGCTCCGGGAGCTTGAGAACGTCTTCCGAGGGCACCGGCCCATCGAGAAAGAGAAACCCACCCTCGGTCAGCTCGAACAGCGAGATGGTGATTTCGCGCGCTAGGAAGGTCATCGCGCTGTAGAGATTGCTCGGGCTGACTCGGCCGGTGCTGGTGAGGACCTGGCCGATCTTCATGCTCGGCTTGACCTGCGCGAGCGCTTCTCGGAGAACGTCAGCGGTGATCATCTTCAGGCGCACCAGCAACCTTCCGATGCGCTCATGCGGTTGCGTCGAGGCGGCAAAGATGATTTGCCCGTCGCGAAAGCTCACCGTCTTGCGCGCCGCTCCGGTGGCGACGACGAGCTTGCCCGTCTTCATTCCGGACACGATGTGGCTCAAGACTTCGGCGATCGAGAGCGCGCCGATGCTCCCCGCGAGGTAACCGCTCGCAGCGGACGCGTCCTTGAGCAAGAGCAATGCCTCATCGGGGTGTGAAAAGCCCGAGAGCTCGGTCCCCGGCTTTAGCCAGCTGCGGAACGAGCTGGGCAGCTCGATCGAGATGCTGTCACCTGCACTGAGAATCGAGGATTTGAAGGCCGGCTGCACCCCGAGCCCGTCAGGCTAGTTGACGCCCAACTCCTGGTCGATCACTTTCTTGAACTCGTCGAAAGGCTGCGCTCCGGAAAGCATGACTCCGTTGATGAAGAATGCCGGGGTCCCGGACACTCCGACCTTTTGGCCCGCTGCCATGTCCTCATCCACGGCCTTCTTGTACTTGCCGGAGTCGAGGCAGGTGGCGAAGGTGCTCCCATCGAGCCCGACTTCCGTCGCATGGTCCTTCAACTGTGGGACCTCGAGCGTCTGCTGATTCTTGAACAGCACGTCGTGGTACTCCCAGAACTTGCCCTGCTCGTTGGCGCACATCGAGGCTTCGGCGGCCTTCTCGGCATTCTTGTGAAACTCGAGCGGAAAGTGGCGGAAGACCAGCCGGACTTTACCGGCATAACTCTGCATCACCTGTTCGACCGTGTCGTGCGCCTTGCCGCAGAAGGGACATTGAAAGTCGGAGAACTCCACCAGCGTTATCGGCGCGTTGTTCGGACCGCGGGCCGGACCCTTCGCTTCGACCTGCTGGCGGGGCTCGCTCAACTTCACCACCACCTTGTTCTCCTTTCGGAGTTGGTCGTACACGGTCTGCGCCCGCTGTTGGCGCTGAGTTTGAGTGAGGTAATTCACGATCTGCGGCTTGAACGTCTCCAGCTTGCTGTCGGGCGGCAGGCGAGCTTTGTTCTGGTTGAAAAAATCCTGAACTTGTTGATCCGAGGGCGGAGGCACCTTGTCCTCGATCTCCGACTTGACGTACTGCTCCTGCGTCATCCCCTTCTTGGCCGCTTCGGCCTTGATCAGCTTGTCCATCACCAGCTTGTCGAGGCCCTGCTTTCGCAGCTGGAACTTCTGCTTCTCCAGCCCCTGGAGCTGGCTTTTGATGGAGTCATCGAGCTGAGCGGCGGTGACCTTCTCGCTGCCGATCGTCGCCACCACCGTCTCCGGCGACAGTTCGGCCGGCGATGAGGCAGAGGCGCCAGCGCTCGCCGGCGAGGACTTCCCTTTTTCACAGCCGGCCAGCAGGAGGAGGGTGGATGATGAAACTAACGCTGCAATTTTGAAAGTAGGCTTCATAGGATGCCATCTTCCTAGCTCGGTCACTGATGCGCAAGTGGAAGCGGCCGCCGAGCGGCGGCGATCAGGCCACGGACGGTTCGAGAACTGCCGCTAGGTCTGGCAAACGAAGGTCGAGGCGCTCGACGTCCCGCTTCCTCGCTCGCGCGACGACGAATGACGCGGGATCGGAGAGCACCTTCTCAACCAATCTGTGGTTCAGCGCGTGACCGCTCTTGTGGACGCGCAGGTGGCCGATCACGGGGCAACCAAAGAGCGCGACATCGCCCATCGCGTCCAACACTTTGTGGCGAACGAACTCGTCCGGAAATCGGAGCCCATCCGGATTGAGAATGGAGAATTCGTCGACCACGATTGCGTTCTCCAGCGAGCCGCCTCGAGCCAGTCCTTCCTTCTTCAGCGTCTCGACGTCTCGAAGGAATCCGAAGGTGCGGGCTCGCGCGATTTCGCGAGCAAAGGTGCGGTCCGAAAACTCCATCTGGAACGCCTGATTGGAGATGAGCGGATGGCGAAAGTCGATCCGGCAGCTGATCTTGAAGCGATCGCAGGGATCGAGACCGGCGGTCTTCTCGCCCTCGCGAACCGATACTCGCTTCTTGATCACCACGAAGCTCTTCGGCGCATCGAGCACGCGAACTCCGGCCGAGCGGATGAGGTAAGCAAAGGGCGCCGCGCTGCCGTCCATGATCGGCACTTCCGGGCCGTCCAGTTCGATCCGAGCGTTGTCGATTCCCAGTCCCGACATCGCCGCCAACAGGTGCTCGACGGTAGCAATCTCGGAGCCGTCCCGCCCGAGCGTAGTCGCCAATTCGGTGTTGACCACATAGCGCGCGACGGCCGGAATCTCTGTCCGAGTGGGCAGGTCCGTGCGCACGAAGACGATCCCGTGATCTGCCGGCGCCGGAAGCAACGTGATGTTGACGGAGGCTCCGCTGTGAAGCCCCACACCATTGCAGCCGATTGGACCGCTGAGGGTCCGCTGATTGAAGGAAGCTGAAGGCATTGTCGGTGACGGTCCCTCGTCGATGCGGTCGCCGTTTTTCCCCGCGGCTCTAGGTTCCCTTTCCCGCTACCGCGCTCAACGAACGAGCAAGCGATGTGCCATGTGGATCGAGCTCAGACGGCTCTTCTGCCAAGTTTCTCTTCGACGTAACGATCCAGAATCTCTTCGAAAAATATTCGGTGAGCACCGCTGGTCCGCGATAATCCCATCGAATGACTCGATGCGGCCGAAAAAACGCGACATGCATGTCAGAAGTGTCGACCAAAACGCCGTTCTCGCCAACCAGCTTCGCCGTTTTGTCCAAGGCCGCAAGACGCGCGCTTCCCCATATAGCAAGCAAGGGCTCGTCGCAAATCATTTTCGGGATGTGCGAACTTTGCGCGCAGTGACAGAACTGCGCATCGAGCGGCCCTAGTTTTACCAGAGCGTGCCTTGCGGCGCCTCCGGAGGGGTCTTTCCAAAGTATCGATAAGTGCGAGCTGTCGCTACGCGCCCCCGCGGTGTGCGCTGCAGCAAACCTTCCTGCAAAAGGTACGGCTCATAGACGTCCTCGAGGGTATCGCGCTGCTCGCCGACGGACGCGGCAATGGTCTCGACGCCCACCGGCCCGCCGCCGAATTTTTCCAGGATGGTGAGCAGGATCTTTCGATCCATCGGATCCAAGCCGGCTGAATCGATCTGCAGCCGCTGGAGAGCCCGGTCCGCAGCATCGCGCGAGATTGTTCCCGATCCCTCCACCTGCGCAAAGTCGCGGATGCGCCGCAGGAGTCGGTTGGCAATTCGGGGGGTTCCGCGCGAGCGCTTGGCGATCTCCGCCGAGCCGCTCCTGTCCAGTGAGACGCCGAGTATTCGCGCCGATCGATCGAGAATCTGCTCGAGGTACTTCGCCTCGTAGTAATCCAGTCGCTCCTGAATCTGGAAGCGGTCGCGCAGCGGGGAAGTGAGCAGCCCGGTGCGGGTGGTCGCCCCGATGAGAGTGAATGAGGGAAGGTCGATCTTCATCGCTCGCGCTGCCGGCCCGGAGTCGATGGTGATGTCCAGGCGAAATTCCTCCATTGCCGGGTAGAGGTACTCCTCCACTGCGGCATTCAGCCGGTGGATCTCGTCGATGAAGAGAACATCCCGCTCTTGGAGGTTGGTAAGGATTCCAGCCAGGTCTCCCTTGCGCTCGATGGCCGGTCCGGAGGTGACGTGCAAGCCGACCCCGAGCTCGGCGGCGATGATGTACGCGAGCGAGGTTTTTCCAAGGCCGGGTGGACCCGAGAAAAGACAGTGGTCGAGCGCATCTTTGCGATTGCGCGCAGCCTTGACGTAGATCTTCAGCTTCTCCACCACCGCAGGCTGTCCGACGTACTCCTGGAAATTCCGCGGCCGCAGCGACGCCTCCAAGCGCACCTCGTCGCCGACGGCGTGCGGCGCGAACGAGTCGCTCCCGCCGAGCGATGCAGCATCCCCCGGCAGGGGATCGAGGGCCGTTCGCAGCTTGTTTCGCGTCGCGCGCGAGCTCGACGCCATCGCTTACGCTCCTGACCTAAGGCCTTTGAGAGCTTCGCGGAACAGCAACTCGAACGGCGCGTCGGTTCCGGCGCGCTGGGACGCAACGTCGGCGGCCTTCTCGGCCTGGGCCGACTTGTAGCCCAGGTTCACCAGCGCGGAGACCAGGTCGCCTCGAACGTCGAAGGCTGGTGCCGCCGTGCCCTCTGCCTCCGCTTGAAGTTGCACCAGCTTCACCTTTTCCCTCAGCTCGACCACCAGCCGCTCGGCGGTCTTCTTGCCGATGCCGTGCACCTTCGTCAGACGCGCAACGTCGCCGTGGCCGATGGCATCGTTCAATTCCCGCACCTCCATACCCGAGAGGACTGTCATCGCCAATCTCGGTCCGACGTTGGAAACCGAGGTGAGCAGCAGGAACATCTCTTCCTCGGCGCGGCTCAAGAAGCCAAAGAGGTCGAGGGCATCCTCGCGCACGACGGTGCGAGTGCGAATGCGAACGGGTTGACCCTCCTCCGGTAGGCGAGCAAGCGTGAGCAGGGAAAAGTGAACGCGGTAGCCCACGCCGTTGACGTCCACCACGGCGTCCGAGAGGTTTTTCTCGACCACCACTCCGCGAAGCTGAGCGATCATCCGCCGCCGACCTCGAAGCGACGGTACGATGGCGCCAGCCGGTGGTCCATGCCCATTTTGTCGAACTCCGCGCGGGTTGAGCCCTGCGGCCGGGCGCGCGCCAATCGGGAATGGTTCAAGTGGCAGATCGCGACGGCGAGCGCATCCGTGGCATCGCCGGACTCCAGCTGAGGGATGCGAAGAAACCAATTGACCATGCGCGCCACCGCGTCTTTGCCGCTGGCGCCCCTTGCTCCGACTGAACGCTTTACCCTAGACGGCGCGTACTCGTGAACGGAAAGGCCATTTTGCGCCGCGACGAGCAAAGCCACTCCGCGCGCATGTCCCAACACGAGCGCGCTTCGCAGATTGCGGAACGCAAAGACTCCTTCGATCGCTGCGGAGTCAGGGCGATACAGCAATACCGCCGCGCAAAGCTGAGAGAAGATTTCCCGAAGCCGGTGCTCGAGCCGGGCCTCGGCTGACGCCCGGATAACGCCATGAGCGACGTGGGCGACCAGACCTCGGCGGTCTTCGACGATGCCGTAGCCCAGCGATCGACTCCCGGGGTCGATCCCAATCACCCGCACTGGCCCCTCCGACGTTGAACGGAACAGGTGTTTAGCCTTGTACCCCGGCGGTCGCGGCGTGTCGACTTTGGCCGTTCAGGCCAGCTGTTGGATCAGCGCGTCGTCCACCTCGAAGTTGGCGTAGACGTTCTGCACGTCCTCGCTGTCCTCCAAGAGGTCCATCAGCTTCAGCATTTTTCGCGCCCCGTCACCCTCCAGCTTCACCGTGTTCTGCGGGACGTACGTCCACCTTTGCTCGCCGAGCTTGATGCCTGACTTCTCCAGCGCGAGCGCGACGGTGTGCAGAGTCGCCGGGTCGGTACGGATCTCGAAGCCGTCGCTCCCCTGTGGAATCACGTCCTCCGCTCCGGCATCGAGCGCTCTTTCCATCACTTCTTCCTCGCTCGGCCCCGCCTTCACTGCGATCGAACCCTTCTTGGTGAAAACCCAGCTCACCGATCCTTCGGCGGCAAGGTGCCCGCCGCCCTTCGAGAGCGTCGCTCGAACATCGCCGGCGGTGCGGTGGCGATTGTCGGTCAGGCACTCGACCATCAGGGCGACGCCGCCCGGCCCGTAGCCCTCGTACGTCACCTCCTCGTAGTGCACGCCCTCGAGCTCCCCGGTGCCCTTCTTGATCGCGCGCGCGATGTTGTCCGAGGGCATGTTCGCTTCCCGAGCCGCGGAGACCGCCGCCCGAAGCCGAGCGTTGCCAGAAGGATCTCCTCCACCCAGCCTCGCGGCAACGGTGATTTCCTTGATCAGCTTGGAGAAGAGCTTCCCTTTGCTCGCCCCCATCGCTTCTTTTTGGCGCTTGATCTTGGTCCAACGATTGTGACCGGACATCTCACTTCCCCGAACGCCTTCTACCACGAAGAAAGCAGCTGCCTTGCCTCCTCCGCATAGGGACCATCTGGGTGCATCTGCAGATAACGCTTGAGCTCTTCGGCCGCCTTTTCTCGCTGGTGCGTTGCCAAGAAGACGCTCACGCGCAGCATCATTGCTCCGCCGTCGCTCGGGTTCATCTCCAGAGCCTTCGCCGCCGCTTGTTCAGCACCGCGATGGTCTCCCGAATCGAACCGGGCGCGGCCAAGCATGAGCCACGAGGTCGATGTTGGATGAGACGAGGGCATCGCGCCTGGCGCTTGAGCTGCCTGAGAGCTCCCTTCGCTCTTCGCTTCCGGCTCGCCCTCCGCTCCAGCGGCCGGCACTGGAGGAGCCGACGCTGAAATATCCTCGAGTTCGAGCGACTTAGCTGCCGACCGCGAAGCCACCGCCGCTTCCTCAAGCTTCGCGGCAAGGAAAGCGCGCTTGGTGGCGGCCTTTCCAGTAACCCAAGCGGCTCCTGCAGCGACGAGCATCACGGCGACAGCCGCAGCCGCAAAGCGCGCGATGCGGTGTCCGCGAACCCGCTCAACCGGCGCTGGCGCCCGCGCTCTTCGAACATCGGCATCGATTTCGTTCAGCGACAGCGCGCGCTCGACTTCGCCGGCGCTCAGGTGGACGCTCTTCGCCTCTTTGGACGCGCCTCCTCCAGACACCTGCGCGCTTGGCAGCGCAACCGGGGCAGAGGCCGATCGCTCTTTCGCTGCATTCGCCGGCTCGGTTGCTTCGCGCGCTTCGCCGGAGATTCGGTCGATCGCGTGAATCAAGGGGATGGGACTTTTGGCGCCCGGTTCGGACTTGCCTGCGGAAACTCCTTGGTCCGCGCTGCCGGCTGCATCGAAGGATCGAAGGGAGATCACGTTCGCCGTGGAGCCGACGACCCAGGGGACAACCGGTGCTTTGACCGAGATCTCGCTCGGCTCCGGAGCGGGTACCAGCACACCCGACTCGCGCAGGCGAGCCAGCGACGCCAGCCCGAGCGACTCGGACAGAGCGCTGTCAAGGAGGCACCGCCGAACCGTACGCCGCCCATCGCAGAGGCGAATCAGGTCCTTTACGCCGACCGGCAATTGGCTCAGCACCGCGCCGAGACGGGCGAAGTTCACCACCAGCTTGGCGTCCAGTGGCGGACCGGATGCCACTTCCTTCTCCCAAGAGGCGAGTCGTTGAAAGATCGCCGTGTACAGCTCCTCGAGCCCGAGCGAAAGCGATGCCTGGACAGGGCTGGAGCTGAAGCTCACGGTGTACTCGCCGTCGGCCAACAAAAGCATCCGAGTGAGGGCGGCCGCTCCTTGGAGTTGATCCAACGACGCGTCGACGATCAGACCCTCTCGAAATGTGATCTGTCCTCCGCTCTCGATCTCCACGCGGCCGGAGCGGATTCCGGCAAGCAAGGCGCGCAGCAACTTCGCCAGCGGGACCACATCCGTCGACGAGCGCAGCGAGGTGTCGAAGAAGTTCGCGCCCGCTCTTAAGCGAACGAGCGCCACCACGTCGTTGGCGAAAGTCGGCTTGGCGAGGTAGTCGTCCGCCCCGACCCCTCCCGCGAGCTTGGCGTGGTGACTCTCCTGGCGACTCGAGAGAAGGATCACCGGCAACATCGCCGTCCGCGGCTCGTCCCGAATCCACTTGCACAGGGCAAAGCCGTCAGCGCCCTGCAGCGCCGCTTCGCAGACGACGACCGACGGCAACGGCCGGCCCGGGGCCAGCTGCACGTGGGCGCCGTCTGCAGAGACCGCGGATGCGATTTGAAAGCCCTCGCGCACGAGCGCGCTTTCCATCACCGAGCGACTCCGCTCGTCTGGCTCGACGAGCAACACCCGAGCCGGCTCGGAGCCGGCGATGGAGCTATCCCGAATCGGTCGCATGCGCACCGTTGACGCCGCGAATTCGCGTCCTGCGGAAGCTCCGCTCGGAGCAGCGGATGAAATCGCTGCGAGGGCGCACTGAGCAACGACCCGCTCGGGTGCGGCGGCGATTAACTTGCGAAGGGACGGCTTCACTTTAGAAGGTGCTGAAGGGAGACATGCTACCTTGTGGGTTATGGGCAAGTCGAGGCGGCGGGGAAGCCGACGATGGCCGCTGAACCGTCTCGCCAAACGAATTCTCGCTTGGCGAGAGCGGTCGCTGCTACAGGTTTGGCCTGCCTCCTCGCCTCGCCGTCGGCGTCCACCGCTCGCGCGTCGAGCTTGGACGAAAGACGCCAAAACTTCGGCGCCCTCGTAGCTCCCGCCACGCTCCCGGAAGGAGCTGCGTCGGCCTATGCCTACGGCGGAGCTCAGGAATTGGCCGTCGGATACCGACAAGGCGTGAGCACCATAGAGCTGGAAGCGCGCGCGAAGTTTAACTACTTTCTGCTCTCATTCGCATTTGAAGTGCTTTTGAAGCACGCCATCGCTGGCAACGAATCGTGGTCTGTGGCGCCGTTCCTGGGCCTGGGCTTCGTGCACGACACGGGCTCGCAGTATCTAAGATCGGACAATTTTGAATACACCGGCGTGCGACTGCTCGCGGGCGCAGTCGCAACTCGTCGCGTGAGCAGCACCGTGAGTGTCATTGCCGAGCTTGACGTTCCCCTCGACCTCTCGTTTAGCCCGGCTCAAGTAGCGCGGTGGAGCTCGCTGGTGGGCGGCGGCGCCGAGATCTACCTCGGTTCGGACTTCACCGCCCTGCTCATGGGTCAACTCGGCGTCGACTACCTAAAAGAGCCGCTCGGAGTCCCTCAGTGGAGCCTGGGCTATCAGGTGAGAGCCGGCTTCGGTTACCGATTTTTCTAGCGCGGCTGCAGCGCCGCGGGGATTACCGGACCTTTCGCAGCTCCGCCAAAAACTTATCCGCGCGCAAGAAACCAGTGACGCGCGGATCCGCGAGGACCTCTCCCTTCGAAGAGATGAAAGCAACAGTCGGCAGACCCTGAACGCCGAACCTCTGGTACAGCGCTTCGACCTCGTCGACCTCGTTCGTCCCATCCACCTTGATGTTCACGAACCGCGTCGCCTCGGATACGACGGTCGGGTCCACGTAGGTGTCGCGCTCCAACTCCTTGCACGCCGCGCACCACTCCGCGCCAAAGTCGATCATCACCGGTCGACCGCTTTCGCGAGCCCGCTGAAGCGCGGCGTCGAACTGATGGACGGTGGACGTCTGTGAGCTGGGAAACTGCACTTGCCATTTGAGCTCAGGGGCGGACTCAGGCTGAAGCCGGCAAACGGTTACCAACAGCGCGCCGCTGAGCCCTGACGACGAAGGACCTGTGCTCGGCACCACCCGCCAGTTGAGATTCTCTTGCAGTGGAGCGCAGAACTTCGCCCAGGCCATCCCTCGCACCGGGGCATTGAGCGCGGCGCCGCGGAACACCAGGGCGCCGACGAGAAGCAACACGCCGGCCGCTTTCAGCGCAAAGTCTCGCCGACCTTCCTTGAACGAACGCTGGACTCCACCGAGCAGCACGCCGAGGGCGGCCAGCGCGGCGGCGATCCAGGTTCCCGGAGCGCGCCCCAGCTCTTGAGCAATGCGCGCGACCGCTTCGCGAACCGACGGGATTGCGTCCTTGACGTAGTTGGCGGCGAGCGCGAGCAAGGCGACGCCGAGCACGCTTTTCACCCACTCCATCCAAGCGCCGCCCTTGGGCAGCCGCAATGCGAACACCCCGATCAGCACGAAGGGAACGCCGATTCCGAGCGCGTAGACGAACAGGAGCGCGGCCCCCAAAGCGATGCTCTGAGATTTCGCGACGAAGGCGAGCAGGCCGGCGAGAACCGGGCCAGTGCACGGCGCGGCGAGAAATCCCGCGACGGTTCCCATCAAAAAGGCGCCCGCAAGCCCGGCGCCGCCCACCGCGTTGAGGCGCTGCGCCAAGCCAGAGGGAATCGCAAGCTCGAAGGCGCCGAACATCGACGCGGCGAGGACGCCCAGGAAGATCGCCAGCCCGATTGCAAAACGCGGGTCGCCCAAGATGGAACCGAACGCCTGTCCTGTTCTTGCGGCGACCACGCCAAGAATGGTGAATACGGCGGCCATTCCCAGGACGTACGAGCACGTCAGGAGCACCGACTTGCCGCGAGCATCCGCCCTTCTCGCTCCAAACAGGCCGACGGTGATTGGAATCAACGGGTAGACGCAGGGGGTTAAGGCGGTCAAAAGTCCGCCCAGGAAGACCACCGCTCCTCCTACCCATAGCCGGCCGGCGCTCAAGAGCTCGGAGGAACCGAGGCCCGCTGCAGGACCGGTCGGCAGGAGCAAGGGAACCACCGCGACGGCAAGGGCCGCGGCAACGGCGAATACGATCGTCTTCTTCACCTTCATCGGTCTCGATGCGCCCCCAGGACTTACGGCGGGCGCAGGCGGAGGGTTACGCTATTTAATGCCCTCAACAGCACCCGTCTGCAATGGCCCTCGCAAAACCCCCGCCGGCAGTGACCCTTGACCCCCCGGCGTGGATTCTACATACATAAACCGTGCGGCTGCCGATCTACATGGACAATCACGCGACGACCCAGGTCGATCCGCGCGTGCTTCAGGCGATGCTGCCGTACTTCAGCGAAGACTTCGGGAACGCCGCATCGAAGAGCCACGTGTTTGGCTGGAGGGCCGAAGCCGCGGTCGAGGCAGCGCGTGCCCAAATCGCCCTGCTGCTGGGTTGCTCCGAAAAGGACGTCATCTTCACCAGTGGAGCCACCGAGTCGGACAATCTGGCGATCAAAGGGGTGGCTGAAGCGTACGGAAATAAGGGGCACCACATCATCACGGTGAAGACCGAGCACAAGGCGGTGCTCGACTCGTGCAAGCGCCTGGAGCGAATGCGGGCGGACCGCTTCGAGGAAATTCAGCGGCTGCGCTTGGCCGAGCTCGCCGGTGAGGATGTACCCGAGGAGAAGTTGGCGGCGCTTGCCCAGCAGTTCAAGCTGGAGCGAGATCCGGTGCTCGACCGCTGGCGCCGCGACAATCCCGCCGGCGCAGAGGTGACCTACTTACCGGTGCAGCGAGACGGTCGGATTGACCTCGACCAGCTGCGCGGTGCGATCACCGATCGGACGATTCTGGTCAGCGTGATGCTTGCCAACAACGAGATCGGCACTCTGCAGCCAATCGAGCAGATCGGAGCCATCTGCCGAGAAAAAGGCGTGCGCTTCCACTGCGACGCCGTGCAGGGAATCGGCAAGGTTCCGTTCAACGTGGAACAGGCGAACGCGGATTTGGTCTCGGTGACCGCGCACAAGATGTACGGGCCGAAGGGAATCGGCGCCCTCTACGTGCGCCGCAAACCCCGCGTTCGTTTGGCGCCGATCATCGACGGCGGCGGGCACGAGCGGGGAATGCGATCGGGAACGCTGAATGTCCCGGGAATCGTCGGATTTGGAAAGGCGGCCGAGCTCGCCAGACTCGAGATGCCGCAGGAAGCGCCGAGGATCCTCCACCTTCGAGAGAAGCTGCGAAAGCTGCTGTTCGAAAAAATCTCCGGCGTGGTGCTCAACGGCTCGCTCGAGCACCGCGTGCCCGGAAACCTGAACGTCTCGTTCGCCTTCACCGAAGCGGATTCACTGATGACCGCGATCAAGGACGTGGCAGTCTCTTCCGGGGCAGCCTGCACCTCGGCTTCTCTAGAGTCGTCGTACGTCTTGCGAGCATGTGGCGTAGACGAGCAGACGGCCAACGGCTCGATCCGCTTCGGCATCGGTCGCTTTAACACCGAGGAGGAGGTCGAGTACGTGGCGAACCTGGTCGCCGAGAAGGTGGAGCACCTGCGTCAACAGTCTCCCCTCTACCGCCAAGCAGCCGAGTTCCGGAAAACTCGGGAAGCTGGCTCGGTGAGCGGTTAGCGCGCAGCTACAAGTCCATGTTAAGAATGCCTACTGTAAGGCTTGGAAGACGCCTTTCGAGATCATGAGCGAGCAAGCAAACATTGAGGCCCCTCCGCAGGGCGCGGCGCAGCAGGTGGAAAAGGCGGGGGCGAAGTCCTTCGGAATTACAGACGCCGCGGTTCGGCAGCTGCGAAAGCTGATGGAGGACCGCGGAACCTCCACCGCAGGTCTGCGAATCGCGGTAAAGGGCGGTGGGTGCTCCGGCTTGTCCTATACCATGGACTGGGCCGACGCTCCTCGCGAGAAGGACCGAGTCTTCGAGCGCGACGGCGTGCGGGTGTTCATCGAAGGGAAGAGCTTTTTGTATCTCGCCGGGTCCGAGCTCACCTACGAGCAGACGCTGATGGCCTCGATGTTCAAAGTGCAGAACCCGAACGTGAAATCCGTCTGCGGCTGCGGCGAGAGCTTTTCCGTCTGACCGACGCCGACCTGACCGGCAACCGACAGTTTGACATCGTATGCTGCTCATGCTCGGAGCATCATGCGTGCACTCGGGATTGCACCCGCCCGTGGTGGTGCGCACGCTCGTGTCCGGTGCGAGGGGAGCATGGGTCGTACGATGGTTAGCTGATGTCGGCCACGTCCACAGGGCTGAGCGCAGTCGCCGAGTCGCGCGCGGGCGGTGAGATCCTGATCGCGCTCGAAGCGGCCGATCGCCGTTCGGCGACCGATTCCGCTGCCGCGATCCGCGCTCGTCTCTCTGAAAGGTTCAGCGGCTGCAATGCGACGGTGTTGGTAACCACTGCGGGGACGGATCCTGCCCTCGTGGATCCCGCCGACGCGCCGGACGTGCCGCCCGCGGCCCCGACGTTGGCGGGGGCGGCAATCGCCGGACAGCCGAGCGTGCTGCGCACGGTGCTCGAAGAGGCGGACCGACGAGGCGCTCGAGCTGCGGCGCTGCTCTCGGCCGCGCACGACGAGAGCCTCGATTGGTTGGGACACCTCTTTCAGCCGATTCTGGAGGCGGATTTCGATTTCGTTTCCCCTTCATACCGCCGCAACCGGTTCGACGGCATGCTCAACACCGCGATCGTCTACCCGCTCGTTCGTTCGTTGTTCGGACGCCGGCTTCGACAGCCTACGGGGTCTGAAGCCGCCTTCTCCGTCACGCTCGCGCGCTCCCTCCTCGCGCAGCCAGCGTGGCGAAGGGATCCAGCTTACGCAGGGTCCCCCGCATGGCTCGTTGGCAGCATCCTCGCGGGTGCTTGCCGCGCGTGTCAGGCATGGTTGGGCCGTTGGCCTGGCGGCGCGGGACCCGCCGAGGACGCGAGCCATGCGCTCGCCCGGATCGTCGGGCCCTGGTTCCACGAAATGGAGCGACACGCCGAGCGATGGCAGCGGGTGGAAGGCTCCGAGCCCGTCCCCACCTTCGGCCAAGGCGCCGCCCTGGATGGCGAGCGCTCCGACGTCGACGTTGCAGCGCTCGAGGATGGATTTCGCCTTGGGCTGCGCGAGCTCGAGTCGCTCTGGGGCCTCGTGCTCCCTCCGGCCACGCTGCTCGCCTTGCGCCGCGCCGCCGCCGCGCCGGCGGGAAAGGCCCGCGTCAGCGACCCCGTCTGGGCACGAATCGTCTACGACTTCGCAGTCGCGTACTCCGTCCGGGCCGTCGAGCGGCAGCAGTTGCTCCGTTCCATGACGCCGCTCTACCTGGGATGGGTGCGTGGATTCGTCGAGGACGTGCGCGAGCTCGACGCCGACGGCACGGAGGAGCGCGTCGAAGCGCTCTGCGGTTGGTTTGAACGGGAGAAGCGGTACGGCATCGCCCGCTGGCGTTGGCCCGACAACTTCAATCCCTGAGGAGGAATGGCGATGTGGCAGAACACCAAGCGGGTTTTCCTGGACTCGGTCGAGCACATCCTGAACGCCGCCGCGCAACTGCTGCCAAGTGTCCTTGCGATGCTCGTCATCTTCATCTTCACCCTGGTGCTGGCGATCGCGGTACGAAGCGTGGTGCGAAGGCTGTGCAATAAGCTCGCGCTCGATCGCCGCCTCCGCGAGTGGGGCGTCGCGCCGGTGAGCAGCGATTCTTGGGCCAGTCCGACGAAGCTGCTCACGCGTATCTCGTTCTGGACGGTGCTGCTCCTCGGCCTGTTCCTCGGACTGTCGGTCCTCGACACGCCCGTGGCATCGGCTATCGACCTGCGGATCCTCGAGTATGCGCCGCGCCTGCTTGTGGCATTTGCGATGTTCGCCATCGCCGTCGGCATCGCTCGCGTCGTCGAGCGCAACGTGCTCATCGGCGCGGTGAACATGGGGATGCAGTCGGCGCGCCTGATCGCCCTCGGCGCGCGTTGGCTCGTCGTTCTGCTCGGAGCGGCGATCGCGCTCGATCACGCCGGCGTCGGGGCAAGCGTCGTGCCGCTCGCCTTCGGCATCCTCTTTGGCGGCATCGTCTTCGCGCTGGCGCTGGCGGTCGGCCTCGGGGCCAAGGACCTGGTCGCCCGTTCCCTGCAGCGCCGCTTTCCAGACGCCGGCTCGGTGGAGGCTCCGCCGGAGCAGGAGGAGCCGCGCGGCGGGATCCACCACGTGTGATCCTTTGCAAGTCTCACCTGCTCTGCGCGGCGCTGCCGCTTGGCCGGACGCCGCGCAGCTCGAACCAGGCGAACCCGTAGCCGACCAGCGAGAGGAAATAGCGCTCGCCGGTGATCTTGGGAAATCCCGTGTAGCCGATCATCTCCACCGGCGTGGCGCCCTTGAACGACGAAAGGTCGAGCTCGACCGGCTGAATGTTGCGCGACACGTTCGCCACGCAGAGCACCGTGTCCTCGCCCCAGCGACGCAGGTAAGCGAGGATCTTGGGGTTCGACGTCGCAATGAACTCCAGCGTGCCGCGCCCGAACACTTGGAACTGCTTCCGCAGCCGAATCAGATTCCGCATCCAGTGCAGCAAAGAGGACGGATCGCGCAGCTGGGCCTCGACGTTCACCGCCGCGTGGCCGTAGACCGGATCGGTGATCGGCTGCGAGTACAGCGCCGTCGCCGGCGCGCCCGAGAACCCGGCGTTTTGGCCTCCGGTCCATTGCATCGGGGTGCGGACTCCGTCGCGGTCTGGGCGAAGGACGTCGTCTCCCATTCCGATCTCGTCGCCGTAGTAGAGGATCGGCGTGCCCGGCAGCGAGAAAAGCAGGCTGTTCAGCAACTCGATCCGCCTGCGGCCGTTGTCGACGAGCGGCGCGAGGCGCCGACGGATGCCGATGTTGAGGCGCTGGTGTGGATCCCGCGCGTACGCCAGGACCATGTAGTCGCGTTCTTCCTCGGTCACCATCTCCAGCGTCAGCTCGTCATGATTTCGGAGGAAAAGGCCCCACTGGCAGGTTTCCGGGATGGGCGGCGTGCGGCCGAGGATGTCCAGGATGGGCTCGGCGGTCTCCAGTCGCAGCCCCATGAAGATTCGCGGCATGAGCGGGAAGTGGAATGCCATGTGGCACTCGTCACCGTCTCCGAAGTAGGGGCGGACGTCCCAAGGCCATTGATTCGCTTCGGCGAGGAACATCCGGCCGGAGAACTCGCGGTCGAGCGCAGCGCGCAGGCGGCGAATGACCGTGTGCGTCTCGGGTAGATTCTCGCAGTTCGTGCCCTCCCGCTCCACCAGGTAGGGAATGGCGTCCAATCGAAATCCGTCCACGCCCAAGTCAGCCCAAAATCGCAGCACGCCGAGCATCTCGTCGAGCACGCGGGGGTTGTCGAAGTTGACGTCCGGCTGGTGCGAGAAGAAGCGGTGCCAGTAGTAGGCGCCTGCCAACTCGTCCCAGGCCCAGTTGGAACGCTCGGTGTCGGTGAAGATGATGCGCGCCCCCTTGAAGCGCTGGTCGGTATCGCTCCAGACGTAGTAGTCGCGCTCCGCGGAGCCGGGCGGCGCACGCCGCGCGCGCTGGAACCACGAATGCTGGTCCGACGTGTGGTTCACCACCAGCTCGATGATGACGGCGATGCCGCGCTGGTGAGCCTCTTCGAGCAACCGTCGAAAGTCGGCGAGCGTTCCGTACGACGGGTTGACGCCGCAGTAGTCGGCGACGTCGTACCCGTCGTCGCGCAGCGGCGATGGAAAAAACGGGAGCAGCCATAGGCAGGTGATGCCCAGATGCTCCAGGTAATCGAGCTTTTGAACCAGCCCCGCAAAGTCACCTATCCCATCGCCGTTGGCGTCGAAGAAGGCCTTCACGTGCGTTTCGTAGATGATCGCGTCCTTGTACCAGAGTGGATCGCGGTCGGCGGCACGGGCCATGCGCGCACTGTACCGATCCGGCAGCGCTCGCGCGAGCGATGAAAAGCGTCGCGGCGGACTGCCTCGCGGATGATCGGCGCCGCTCCGCAGCCAGTACCTTTAGAGGCCTGTCGGTCGATTGGCTTCAGTCCATCGTGACCTCGCGCGGCCTCCGCGCTAGCTTGCCGCAGCAAGATGCGCCGGACCTCTACCATCGCTGCGATTATCGCTCTGCTTCCGTGCCCGTCAGCGGCACAGCTGATCGTCCATGCCGACCGAGCCCTGCGCGGAGTTCCTCCGCAGCTCATCGGAGCCAATCTCACCTCCTACAGCAAGTCCGGCAACAGCACCGCCGACTGAGTGCCCTGCTGCCTGGGGCCCGCCGCGATGCTTCCGCAACCGGTCGCCCTCTGGCGCACGCCGGGCGGCATCGTCGGCGACTTCTTCCACATCAACGGCCTCTACGACAACGACCCCGCGCACTTCGGCAATCCGGGAAACGGCGTCGACATGGTGCACTGGCTCAAGGTGGCCGATCAGCTGCGCGGAGGACTGCTCCACGTCCTCAACATCAACGCCACCGACCAGGAGCTGGTCAACGAGATCGAGTACCTGAACTCTCCCGTACCGCCGAAGCCAGGAGCGGATTGGACGAAGACGAAGTGGCGGTTCGATCAGCAGGCGCCCGAAGGCTATTTCGCGTGGCTGCGCGGTCAACACGGGCACCCGGCGCCGGCCGGCGTGCGCCACGTGGAGATCGGCAACGAGATATGGAATTTCTACAACGACACCGACAACCGCTGTAAACACGATGCGACCTGCTACGGGGTGCAGTCCGCTGCGCTGATAAAAAAACTCAAGGCCAAGGACCCGCAGCTCCAAGTGGGCGTTTCGATCCTCACCATCGGGCAAGGAGCCAACAAAGGCTATCGCGCGCCGCGCATCTACCAGGGCCTCGCGGCAGCAGGCACGTACCCGGACTTCGTTTTCGACCACGCATATTACAATTGCGGATACACCAAAGAAGACGCTGCCCAAGCGTCGTACCAAGCTGGCTACGCGGACGTGCTGTTGACCGCCGCTGCCACCAACCGCCGCGAGCTGACCGCGGCTTTCCCCGCGTGCGGCAACTCGATCGGGATGTTTTTTGACGAATTCGGCCCGCAGGCGTGCGCCGGCAACGCCGACCGCTGGGAGGCGTTCGGCTATTGGGAGACCGCCGCCGTCGCGCACGTGTACGCGGCCGGCTTGCACGGCGGATACACCCACGTCAGTTACTACAATTGGAACGACGGCAGCGACACCGGCAACGACGGCCTCGTCTATGGCGAGCCCGGCGTGGTGGATGCCAACTTTTGGGGCCTCTGGTTTGCCAGCAAGTTCGTTGCGGGCGCGGTGAGCGAGGTCGCCCTCGAGGGCGCGCCCGCCGCGCTGCGCGCCTTTGCCGTTTCCAGCGACAAACAACTGCGCGTGCTCCTGATCAACACCAGCGCGTCCGCGCCGCTGCAGCTCTCCCTCTCTGTCAACGGCCGCACTTCCACCGCGGCGCGTGCCTTTCGCATGGACCAGTCGTACGCGACCATCGCCAGCGCGCCCGCTCACCGCAGCGGCGTGCCGCAAAAGGCGCCGGTTGCGTCGCCGGTGAGCATCGCCGCCTTCACCGCCGCACCGCTCTCTACCACGCTGCTGGAAGTCGACCTCGCCGAAGGCAGCGCTCCGCGCGCGGCGCCGGCAGGCAGCGGTTGCACCGCGGCGCCATCGCGCCACGGCGCACCCTGAATACGTCGCTCGCGTTGAAACAAATCCGGAAATTGGACAATTAAGTGACGAATCCGAATTGTCAAAACGCGATGAGCGAAATATAGCGTGCCCTCATGGATCGACGGACCTTCTTGCGAAACGCGGCGGTGGGAGCAGTCGGGTTGGTGATACCGGGGCGCATCTCTGCGGCGGACGACCTTGCCGGCATCCGCGCCGAGATTGAAAAGCGCCACGACGAGGCGGTGAAGAGGCTGCAGCAGTGGATTGCCCAGCCGACCATCGCGGCGGAGAAGCGAGGGATCGACGATGGCTGCGAGCTGATGATCCGCATGCTGCGCGATGCCGGGTTCACCGCCGCTAAGCGCATTCCCAGCGATGGCGTGCCTGGAGTTCTCGCGACGCTCGACGCGGGCGCGCCCCGCACGCTTGGGATGTACTTCATGTACGACGTGAAGCAGGCTGACCCGGCGGAGTGGTCCTCGCCCCCGTGGGAGGGCCGCGTCGTCGACAAGGCCGGCTTCGGCAAAGTGATCGTCGGCCGCGGCGCGGTAAACCAAAAGGGCCCAGAGGCGACATTCCTCGCCGCGCTGCACGCCATTCGGGGCGCCGGTCGCAAAGTGCCGGTGAATTTGGTTCTGGTGGCGGAGGGCGAGGAGGAAATCGGCTCGCCGCATTTCAAGCAGATCGTCCAAACTCCCGAGGTGCGCGCCGCGCTTTCCAAATGCAGCGGCATCTACATGCCCCACGCTACGCAGGATCCGAACGGGTTGGTGACCATCACCCTTGGAGGCAAGGGCGTGGTCGAGCTTGAGCTCGTCTCCAGCGGCGAGAAGTGGGGACGGGGACCCAACCGCGACATCCACTCCAGCTTGAAAGCGAGCGTGGACAGCCCGCCCTGGCACCTGGTGCAGGCGCTGCACACCCTCGTTTCGGAGGACGGCAACACGCCGGCGATCGACGGATTCGCCGACCCGGCGCGTCCGCTGCACGATTGGGAAAAGAAGATGATCGCCGAGGCGACAAAGAAGCGGAGCGAGGAATCGCTGAAGAATCTGCTTGGGGTAAAGCGCTGGGTCCACGATGTGACGTTTCTCGAAGCGCAGGAGCGGCTCGCCTCGCAGCCGACGGTCAATATCGAGGGATTGGTCGGCGGTTATACGGGGCCGGGCGGGAAGACAATCCTGCCGCACCGGGCGGTCGCCAAGATCGACTTGAGGCTTGTTCCGAACATGACCGCTGCCGGCGCGCTCGACGCGCTCAAGAAGCACCTCGCCAAACGCGGGTTCGCCGACATCGAGGTGAACATGACCGGCGGGTACGATCCAACCACTACGTCGGCCGATTCGCCGCTCATCCGCGCCGAGCAGTCCGTCTACCGCAAGCTTGGAGTCGAGTCGGTGCTCTGGCCGAGGTCCGGCGGCTCTTGGCCGGGATACGTGTTCACCGGGGAGCCGCTGCGGCTTGCCGCCGGCCACTTCGGCCTCGGCCACGGCAGCGGGGCGCACGCGCCGGACGAGTACTACGTCATCGATTCATCCAATCCGCGCATCCAGGGCATGGACGGCGCGGTCCTGGCGCACGTGCAATACCTCTACGAGCTGGCCGCCGCGCCCTCCTGAGACGGAAGCGACCTCAGTTGTACGTTCGCACCAGTTGAAAGTTTGCTCTCAGCAGGTTGATACATAGAAATCCCGGGCCGGTTATTGTCCAAGCAAAATTACCGTACAGCCTCCCGTTGTTATCGCCGCTGACGGACAATGGCGAGTAATAGGTTCGAGCGACGCCTCCAAGACAGCCGGGGAAAATGGCGTTGCTCCATTCGGCATATTCCAGACCTCCTACCCTCGAGCTGTAAAAAGGAAACCCCGGGAAGAATGGCAAACAAGACCATTGGGGGAAGAGGTACCCGTAGTCTTTGCCCCACCCAGGAAAGTGGCTCGGCACTGTTTCGTATAGGGAATAGATAAACGCGCAACTCTGCATGCCAAACCAATTCCACGATAGATTCACTTGTTCAGAGTTGACCCAAAAGCCGGGTGGATCCGTAAAGTAACCTTGCGCGTATCCGGAGCTGGTGCCCGGGTGCGCGGCCAAGCTCGGCGAATCAAGTTGATCCTCCGGTGGCGTGCCGATCTCCATGTCGACCTCGCAGCCGGTGTCGGTGGCTCGCACCTCGGACAGTTGCCTGGCTTCGATGGCGCGATCTCCCGGTTCGAGAACGAGCTCGAAGGCACACGCGTCTGCTATGTCCAGTATTCGGCCAGGTTGCTCGACGATCGTGCCGTCAGGGCTCACCATCGACGATGCAGGAGCAGATACTGTGTCGGCCGGCTGGAGCGTTCCCTGGACCGTCTCAACATGGCTGTCAATCAATGGGTAAGTTGTCCTGGTTTGCGCTTCGCCTTGTTGAGCAACCAGGCAGGCTGCGCAGATGCTTTCCGCGAGAATGTTTCTGATGTTCATTTTGTACCCCTCCTGAGCATTGCAAGTGCGAAAGTGAGATTGATGCTTGGCGGCCCAATCGGTTCGTGCTGCCAGCTCGAGCACGATCCGTGCCGACCCTGCATGCCCTCGCCGCTACGCCTGCCTCCATCCGCCGCCCGGATGGACGGCGATCGCGTTGCTGCCTCGAGCGATACAGGTCGTAGTCACTTGCGCTACACCTCGGCTTCGACTCAGCGCGTCCATGCCCACCTCGCCCGGTGCATCTTTTTGAAGCCGGACATTCGATGCGGCGCTGATATCCCTGAGGTTGGCAGTTGTGTTACAGGCCCTTTCGGGGGAGCAAGGGACGCGGCCAGGATGCAAGACGCCGCAATTTTTGAAAAAGACAGCCTTGGAACACAGCCAATAAAGGTTGATTACGGCGAGGACATCGAGCGCAGCACTCCGGCGCCGCCCCGCGACACATCGCCGCGAAAGTCCCCTAGCGCCGGGCCCAGCGATGCAGCGTTGCAGGCATTGCACGCACAGGAAGCGGCCCGAACGAGCGGGCTGGGGCGCATCGTGGCGTTCTTGTGCCTGGTTGGACTGGCCTTCCTGCCATCCCTTCCAGCGAAAGCGGGCTGGCTGCAGCTCACCATGGGCGGCACGCTGCTGGTGTCTGGCGTTGTATCGGCTTGGGTCTGGTTGCGCGCTCGCAGTCCCGCGCGCTACACCAAGACGCTCCTTCGCCTCTTTGCAACGACCTGCGTGCTCGCCTCGTTCGTCGTCGTTTACTACGGAGGCGTTACCTCCACGCCGGTAGTCGTCGTGGCTCTTGGGATGGGCGTTCTCGGTTTGACGGAGGACCGGCGTTTGGTGCTCAGCGCAGGGGGAGTCGCAGTTGTTGGCCACCTCGTCATCACCGCCTTGATCTTGTTCGGGATCATTCCCGACCTCGGCCTTTACAGCGCAACCGCCGCGCCGATGCCCGCGCGCCTGTTCAATCTGTTCATCGTCCCGACCGTTTATCTTGTCACTCTATGGCAGGCTCGTCTCAGCCATCGGGCGATCGCAGGCGCGATCGAGGGACTCGATGGAGCGCTGCGCCTTGCGCACCAGCGCGAGGCACAGCTCGAGGAGGCGAATCAGCAGGTCGAAATCGCGCTCAGCGCGAGCGCCGGCCGGTATACCGGCAATCGAGTTGGCGACTACATCATTCTCCAGCCGATTGGCCGTGGCGCTTTCGGCGAGGTGTACGCCGCTCGCCACGCAACCACCGGCGGCCGCGCGGCGGTCAAGCTCTTACGCGCTCAGGCATTGGAGAGCTCCGCTGCCATGCGCCGATTTCTGCGCGAGGCGAAGGCCCTGTTGTGTTTTCGCGCGCCCAACGTGGTGACTGTTTTTGAGGTTGGCAAAGCTGCTGACGGCGAGCCCTTCATCGCAATGGAATTGTTGCACGGCCACAGTTTGGCCTGGCATCTGCGGCATCGACAGCTTTCCGCATCGGACGTCCTGGTCTTGACGTTTGAAGTGGCCGCCGGCCTGCAAGCCGCTCATGACGCAGGGATCGTCCATCGCGATATCAAACCACAGAATCTTTTTCTGCATCAGCCCCTCGAAGTAGCACGAGCCGCGCGCTCCGAGACGGCCGGGAGGACGCCCAGTGGCGGCAAACCGATCTGGAAGATCCTCGACTTCGGCGTCGCCAAGCTGCGGGGCGATGGCGAGACTCTCACGCGCGGAGGTGTGATTGGAACGCCGGGTTATCTCTCGCCGGAGCAGGCGCATGGCCGTGCGGTGGACCATCGCAGCGACGTCTTCTCCCTCGGCGCGGTGGTGTATCGCGCGCTCACCGGTCGTCCGCCATTTGGCGGGAAGGACATGCCGCGAGTGCTCTTCGACATTGCCTACCGAACCCCGCCTCGCGTCGCGCAGCTTGCGCCGGGTTTACCCCCGGGCGTGGACTCGGTCCTGGGGATTGCGCTGGCCAAGCGTCCCGAGCAACGTTTTCAAACCGCACTCGACTTCGCGCGCGCTCTCGAAGCCGCGCTGGAAAATAAAGGGGCGTGATACATGTCACCCGAAGCAAGAACCCGAAGCGAAAGAGTGCGTCGCAATTCAGCAGAGTCATCCCTGCTCATACCCAACGCCAGGCGAACGCGTTCCAACTTCGAATGCGATGTCTACACCGAGAGCCTTACCAGCGACCCGCACGAGCACGCCCTCGTCCGCAGTTTTCGGTTGCTCGTGTTGTCAGGGCCAGATGCCGACGCGGTTTACCGCTCAACCGGCGACCGGGCGGTGATCGGCACCCACGCTTCGGCAGACCTGCTATTACAAGATCGCACGGCGTCGCGCTTTCACTGCGAGATAGCAGTGATGGACGGACGAGCGGTGGCTCGCGACCTGGGAAGCCTCAACGGCACACGGATCAATCATGTACCGGTGGTACAGGCATATCTGCGCAGCGGATCGCTGTTGTCTTTAGGACACACGCAGATTCGATTCGATTTCGGCCACGCGAAGGTGAAGATCCCTTTGTCAAGCGACCAGCGCTTTGGACTGATGGTCGGCCGCTCATCTGCGATGCGCGCCGTCTTCGCCGTGCTCCAGCGCGCCGCGCAAAGCGACGCCACCGTGTTGCTCGAGGGCGAGACGGGAACTGGCAAAGAGATTGCCGCTGAATCTATTCACCGCGAAAGCGCGCGCTGTGATGGTCCTTTCTTGGTCGTCGATTGCGGGGCGATCTCGCCCGACTTGATCGAAAGCGAGCTGTTCGGCCACGAGCGCGGCGCTTTCACCGGCGCCGTTTCCGCCCGGCGGGGCGCCTTCGAAGCTGCCTCGGGCGGCACGCTCTTCCTCGACGAGATTGGCGAACTCCGCCCGGATTTACAACCTCGGCTGTTGCGCGCGCTCGAGCGCCGCGAGATCAAGCGCATTGGATCCAACGACTATGTACCGGTCGATGTGCGGGTCGTCGCTGCGACCAATCGCAATCTCAAATCAGAAGTCAATGCCGGCAGGTTTCGTTCAGACCTTTACTACCGCATTGCCGTGATACCGGTGCGACTACCACCTCTGCGTGAGCGACCCGAAGATTTGCCGCTATTGGTCGAGCACATCCTGTCGAATCTCGGAATGCAGGATCGACCTGAGGTGGCGGCGCTGCGCTCAGATGCCTTCCTAGCCGACCTGCAGCGCAATCCGTTTCCTGGCAACGTCCGAGAGGTGCGCAACTATCTCGAGCGGTGCCTCGTCCTGCGCGAGCAGGTGCTGAGGCCGCTCGAGCAGGCTCAGGCTCCGGTGGACCCAGTCGACTCGCATCTGCCGTTCAAGATCGCGCGCGATCGCTGCCTGCGCAGTTTTGAGCGGGGCTACCTGGAAGATATTTTACGTCGGCACAAAGACAATGCCTCGGCGGCCGCGCGCGCCGCGGGGCTCGATCGAATGTATTTCTACCGATTGTTGTGGCGTAACAGTCTGCGCTGAAAGACCGCGTTCACATTTTCAATCCGGCTCGAGCGGCGTGTGTAGCGCCGAGATCGCCCTGGGGAATGCGCCGGAGCCGTTGCCCCGATTCGCCGAAACTTCGGTTCCTACTTCAGAGCTGGCATGGCCATCGCTGGCGCCAGTGCTCCATCCGCAGCATCGCAGTCGGGATTTGGATTGGCGCACACATACGGGCCGCCGCAGAAGGGCGCGCACGCTCCTATGAGAAAGCCGGTCGAGTAGGCCGACGCAGGGCAGAAGGGAAGCGGCTGATAGATTACCCAATCCCCGCCGACTGGGAAGCTTAGATCGGCTTGTGCGTCAAATAAGACATCGCCGCCGCACTGAAAGGGATTGCTGAATCCGATATCGTGAACGTGAATTACCCGAGGGCCGCCGAGAAGGAGGTGGATCGCCGGACACTCCGTAAACTCGCAGCCGGTACCCGGGCGGTTGAATTTGCAGGTGGTCATCGTCAGGCAGAGGGCACCGCTCACGCAATCGTAGGCGCCGGCGCGGGATTCCTCCGAGTCTTCGCAAGCC
>DATFTC010000251.1:0-3290 GCA_035262305.1 Myxococcaceae bacterium
GAAGCGGATGGCCGCGATGAATCGCTAGACTCAGTGGCGGGCGGCGTCGCCAAATTCGGCGCCGCCCGCCGCGTTTGACACATAAGCGATTACAATCTGCACTGCTCTGAGAAGCACTGGTGCTACCGCAGATTGCTGCGAAGTGAAGGAAACCATCGAAAAAGTTGATTTTGCGCTCACTCGATTGAAAGAGGATCGGGAAAAGAATCACTGACTCGGCACCATCGAGAAGACAAAAAGTCGACATACAACTAAAAGAAGGCAGCCAACGAGACGGAAGCCTAGCGTTCCAATCACGCTGCAATCCGAGCCGGGGCAATCGATCGCCTCGAGATTCTTCGATCGTCGACAGTCTACAGTTTGAGCAGAACGATGGCCACGAACCCGAAGGTGGGTCTTCAGCTCGATAGCATGTAGGTTGGATTTTCGTTGGCTACTCGAACGGAGCGAGCGATCTTTTTCATCAACGGCACGCAGGGCGCCGGTAAGAGCACGGTCGCTAGGCTTCTGGCCGGGCGCTTCGACCGCAGTGTTTGTATCGACGCGGACGACCTCCTGCGGTTGGTTGTGTCTGGTGCTGCTCCGCTCGAACCTCCGCTCACTCCGGAAGCGGCGCGGCAGTTGCGCCTGCGCGCGCGTGTCGCATCGCGGCTCGCCGACACTTTTTTCGAGGCGGAATTCACGGTTATCATCGCAGAGATTCTCGCCGGCCGGCTCGACCACTTTCGCGCCGATATCAAGAGCGTCCGCTTCTGCTGGTCAACCTCGCTCCATCGCTCGCCGTAGTACGGCGCCGCAACGAAAAGCGACCAAATAAGAATGTCTTCGAGCCATGGTCGCCGATCCTTGATCACGCGATTCGCGAGACGATGGGAGGAATTGGCCTCTGGCTCGATAGCTCGAATCAAACGCCCGAGGAGACCGTCGAGGAGATCCTTCAGCGCGTCTGGACGGAAGGCACGCTCGTATAACCGGGTGGCGCTTGAATGTAGAGATGTTCCCATCCGGCGGTCTCGACGTTCTCCTCGTCGTAGCCTTACCAGCCGACGAACTTCGCGGCGCAGTTCGAGCAGTTCACTTCCAGCGGGCGCTCCGGTCCGCGGGGCGTCTGCTTGTCGCGGGTGAGTCTGTTCTCGGTCGAAGAGCTTGCTGCGCTGGTACCAACCTACACCGCAAGCGCGGCGGCGTGGGCCGTTACCCGGCGGACTTGATCAGACAATTTTCCATTTCCACACGCAGGTCCCATCATGGACTCTAACGACTGCGGTTTCATATTCATGCCCTGGCGCCTTGCTGCCGCCCCGGAGAATTGTAGGAGGCCTCAACCCGCTCCAACCAGGCTCCATGCACAGCAGAAGGAAAGCCTGACCCTTGTAACGAATCGTAACTCGGTCGCCGAGCTTGTAGCTTTTGTTAGGTTTCCACTCTGGCGTAGCCATATTGTTTCCCCGCTTTCCCTTCACCGCTCTCGGCTTGATGATCCTCTTTGGTAAGAGCGAGCCCAATATGCCGTGGATGCGCGCTCTGCGGCAACAGCCTTTCCGTCCTAAGTCGCCTCTCTGCCGCGTTCATTCAGCGAGTTTCCTCTTCATACTCGCTGGGAGCGTGGAACACCGAGCGCGACCATCAATAGCGGGCTCTTGCCAGCGGCGTGCGAGGCGAAGAAGTCTGTCGTGTCGTCATCGTAGAACGTCAGTCCGGTCGCGCCGCGCCCGAGCGCATAGGCGGCGAGATATGCTCGCCCGCCGAGAACGCCGGCTTCAAGATGAGCATCGCGATAGCCACGGTTGCCAAGCGCCCTAAGCACGCGCTCGAGGTCGGTCATGTACACGACCAACGCTGCGCAATCGGCACCTAGCCGCTGCTCAAGACACAGATATCTCGCTTCTACCCGAAATCCGCCAGGCTTCAGCAGCTCGAAGTCCCCTGACTCGCGGCGATAATGGTAGGCTCCGCTCGCTAGGCCCTCGACAGCATTGACAATCAGGTAGGTATCGGTCAGAGGAGGGAAGTCGGCGTGCGGGTGAACGCGCGAGCTCGCGAGTATGGTCGCGAGTTCGCGCGCCGGAAGTGGGGCGCGGGCGAACACCCGGGTCGAGCCGCGGCGCAGGATCGTCTGGTCAATGGTGAGCGCTTCTTGTGGAGCTATGGACTCGAATCGCGAAATAGCTCCGGGAGCTGGTGACGGGGCGAGTTCGGGCGGCTCGAGGCTCGCCGCGGTGACGGTCTTCACCTCATTGCGATCTAGTAGGCGCGACTCTGCGTGAATCTTGATGAGAGAGTCGTACTCAGTCTCGTGCGACGATAACGGGATCGACTCGATGTAGAACGGCTCTAGGGTCGGCGAATCAGCAATAAGATCCGCGCAAGTTCCCAGCGTGGCCAGCGCGACAACGCCTTCGCGCCGTCCGTCTACTCCGAGCAACGATTCGAGGTCCTTGTCTACGAAGTTAGTGATGAGCGATACAGGAATCTCTTCCACGGAGGCCGCAGCTGCGAGGTTAGCGAGCACCATGCCCGCGTCCCAGAAGCAATACCGGTATGCGCGCGCTCTGTATTTCCAGGTGCTGCGCCAGAAGATCGAGGTGAGCAATACGATGGCCGGCGTGTGGTACAGTTCCAGGCGGTTGGCAGCGGAATTGGCAATGAACGCTCGCCAGTCGCCGCGCCGGAGCAAGCGCAACTTCAAGTCGGCGGGCGAGAAGTGATAGAGGGCTGGCTCGAGACCCTCGACGTCACCGGCGGCAAGATACATCTCGATCGGATACAGGGCGCCTGCCGATGCTACGGCACGAAAGTGGTATTCCTCGCCGTCAACGCGATTTTTACGTGTGAGGCCGCCGGCCGAAAACAGCAGGCCTGTGAGATTTTCGAGACCAATCCTCGCTAACGGCTGGGACGAGGGCTCATGTACGATCGCATGCAGCGCTGGCGCTTGCGAGAGGTTGAAATCGTGCGGCAGCGAGATCGCCGCTGCATCGGGATAGATCTTGTAGAGAAGTGGCTTAGTGTCCCAATCAAGGAAGTGAGGTGAGCTGCGCACGCTGGCGTACGAATGCTTGGTGATCTCGTGGAAAACGCGGGTCGCTTCGATGTAATCGTTGGCCATCTCATCGCCCGTGGCGAATCTCCCTTCTTACTTCTCAGCGAATAGAAGCGCCAGAGAACTCCGAATGCGCCTCATAATGCGCCGTGGACGGCCTGAAAGCGAAAGGCGCAACCTTTTGATGCGGCCCGACAGCAGGCTAACTGAGCGTCAGTGGAGCTGCTTTCGGGCCGTCAGCCACAGC
>DATFTC010000252.1:0-5843 GCA_035262305.1 Myxococcaceae bacterium
CGCGTCGCCCAAGGCCTGTGACCTCGAGCGCCCGGCTGTCGAGATCCTGAGTCACCCATCGGCGTTTCAGCGCGAGGCTCAGCAGCGCCGCGCCCAAGGAACCGCCGATGTGATGACGTCGCTCACTCCAATCCAGACACGCGAACGCGAACCGGCGCCTCAGCAATCGCGTCGCCTCGACGTCAACGCCCAGGGCCTCGAGGGCTCCGGTTCCCTTCGCGGTAACGTCGTACTCGTTGCCGGATGCGTCCGCGACGAGCCATCCCAGCGCCATCAGTCGATCGCGCAGAGACACGCCCAGTCCACCGGCGATGTGATCGTAACAGGTCCTCGCGGCCCGCAGTCGGTTCGGAGTGGTGGGCGTGAACGTCTCGCGAACGCCGCCCGCCAATACGCTCAGGCCTTCCAGGACGCGGGCAACATCGACCCCGCTCAGGCCGTAGTATCGATGTTTCCCTTGCGCCACAACCCTGACGAGGCGTTGGGCTCTCAAACGAGACAAGTGCACGCTGGCCGTGGAGGGACTCACGTCGGCCACCACGGCGAGCTCGGTGCTGGTTCGCGCATGGCTGTCGAGAAGGCAATAAAGCATGCGCGCACGCGCTGGCTCTCCAATGGCCGCCGCAATCTCGGCAGCCACGCTGTCCACTTGAGCTTCCGCATCCATAGTTTGACCGTAGACGAAGTGTTGCCGCGCCGCAAGCTGTATCTTCCGCGCCTGCGCACGCGCAAGAGGAGAACATCCCAATGATGATTACTTGCTTCATCCGCTACCAAATCGATCCTTTTCAGCGAGAGGCGTTCAAAAAGTACGCCGAGAATTGGGGCCGCATCATTCCTCGATGCGGTGGACATCTCGTCGGCTATTTTCTTCCTCACGAGGGAACCAACGACGTCGGATGGGGATTGATTGCGTTTGATAGCCTGACCTCGTACGAGCGCTATCGAGCGCGACTGAAGTCGGATCCGGAAGCACAGGAAAACTTCCGCATGGCTCAAACCGGACGATTCATCCTGCGCGAGGAACGAAACTTCGTGGAAGTGGTCGAGGGGACCTTCGGCGTTCCAGCAAAATTAAAAGAGCAAGGATGACACGGCGGGCGCGGGCTGGTCGGTAGCTCTGTCGCGCGCTACAAGCAGCCTGGATTCGGCGCTCCGCTTGTTGGTTGATGGCGAACTGTGCGTGATTGCGTGCCCCGCAGCACGCAGATACTCACAGTTCGACGCGGTCATGACCGTTCCCCACGGCGGCGCACATTGCAGCGAGTAACACGGGTGCTGTCTCATCAACGAGCCGCGCTTTCCGAGGCCGCCGAGGAAGGAGCCGGAGCGATGCGACGCCCTTGCTTTGCCCTTCCGTTCGCCCTGCTGATCACAGCCGCTGCGTGCGGCAAGAGCACAACGCTGTGGAACACCTCGCTAGGGTCAGACGGAGGTGTTGGTGTCCTGCCTGCTGACTGCGCGGACGGCGCCGTTACGGCGTCGTGTACTTGCGAGGGAGCGGTTCGAGCCGGAGGTTTCTGCTGCAGCCACCTCTGGCAGGCGGTCGATTGTTCAGCTCCCCCGCTCACGAATCTGGTGGCACCGAGTCGGGTCACTGCGTGGAATCCAGGCATCTTGAATGATGCGCAGCTTGGCTTTCCGCTCGGCCCCGACGGGCTGCCGCATCGGGCGACGATCTGCGCGACGCTCAGTCCCGGCGCGGACATCCAGGCGGCGATCGACCAGTGCCCCGAGGGTCAGGTGGTACAACTCGGCGCCGGCACTTTCTCCATCTCCTCGACGGTCACGCTGACCAAAGGCGTGGTGTTGCGCGGCGCCGGTTCTGGCGGCGCTCCTGCGGGTACGTCCATCGTCAAGACCGGGGGCGGCACGGTGCTGGCGATCGGCACCGGCCGCGACTCAACCTGTTATGGCGGCACGAGCTACCCGCTGTTGCAGGACGGGTCGAAAGAGTCGACCACTCTCTCGGTCGGAAGCGCCGCCTCCCAGTTCGCCCCAGGCCAGCTCGCCTTGGTGGACATCGTCGATGACGCCGCGATCAACCAAGGGGATTGCCTCTACTTCAAGCGGGTGAGTGGCAGATCGGTGAGCCAGCGGGTGGAGATCCAGTCGGTGAACGCGGCGAACGGAACTCTAATCTTGAGCACGCCTCTGCATTGGGGCTTCAAGTCTGCAGACCCTTACCTGGGACAGATCACCCCGGTTACCGCATCGACCACGCGCTGGGCTGGAATCGAGAGCCTGCGGATCCAGGGCGGCACGAACACCGGCTACCCCGGGCAAATGGCGGGCGGCATCGACATTTCGAACGCCGCCTATTGCTGGGTGAAGGACGTTCAAACCGACGGAACCATCGGCGGGATGCACGTATCGATGACGGGCACGTACCGATGCGTGGTGCGCGACAGTTATTTTCACCATTCTGCAAACTATGGCTTTGGAGTGGACTGCTACGGGATCGTCCTGCGGTGTGGCGCAGCGGAGAACCTGATCGAAAACAACATTGTCCGATACATGAACAAACCGATCATGTTCAACGTTACGGGCGGCGGTAACGTCATCGCCTACAACTATGCCGACAACTCGTGGGCGACGCCGCCGGCTTGGCAGGAGGTCAACATCGACTGCCATTGCTCCTTCCCGCACATGGAGCTGATGGAAGGAAACTACGCGCCGCACATGGGCGCCACCATCACCCACGGCAACGCGGGATACCTGACGTACTTCCGGAACTACGCGTCGAGTCAGTTTGCCCCACCAGCGGTCTATGGCTCGACCGACACGCAAACCGGTAACGTGACCGCGCTCCAGCTCGACGGGACCGACATTGGAATGAACGTGTTGGGCAATGTGCTTGGCACGCGTGGAGTGAGCACCGTTTACGAGGCATACAGCAGTGGGCCCTTCTCCATCTACGAGCTCGGCGCGGGCGGCTCCGGACCCACCGACATTGCGGTCACCTCGCTTTACCGGCATGGGAACTTCGACGCGGTCAATAACGCTATCATTTGGAATCCCTCGATCTCCGCTCGGACGCTCCCAGTTTCGTTCTACTTGCGCGCCAAGCCCGGTTGGTGGCCGACGGGGATTTCCTGGCCGTGGGTCGGCCCGGACGTTGCGCCAATGGTCGGGGTCCTTCCCGCCAAGGATCGCTCCGACAGGATGCCCTAAGCCTAAACCAGCTTTGCTGTCTCGATAGTCGCGGCGCGCCCTCACTGCGCGGAAAGCGGGTGCGGCGAGAAAGTAAATTGTGGGAGGGAGCTGGCTCGCGAAGCGCCGAACGCTCCGTCGCCACCAGTTGAACGCGGCGAAGCTCGCCTGGTCCCTCTCTTCCACGGCTATCGTTCGCAGTTCACCAGAAGCGCTCGAGCTCGTTTGACGAGTTCCTGCCATTCACCACATTGGCCAAAAGTCGCATTTCAATCTCCTATCCTCTCCGCGTATGGGCTCGCAGTGCGTTTGCGATGGGCCGCGCGGCCGCAGCTCAGGAGGATGGTCCGATCACGCCCCAGCACCGAAACGAATGAACATGCATTCTCGATTCAGTTTCATCCCCCTTGCGGCGGGGATTGTTGCAGCCGCTCCACCCGAAGCGAATCCTAAGGAGAAGACAGTGAGCGCAACCACTCAAACCAGTGCCACCCAACAAGGCAGCAAGCAGGCTGCTGACAAGAATGCGATTCGTCCGTTTCGTGTGAATGTTCCAGAAGCGGAACTTACCGAATTGCGCAGGCGCATAAACGCAACAAAGTGGCCTGATCGCGAAATCGTCTCGGATCAAACGCAAGGCGTGCAGTTGGCGACGATTCAGACACTCGCGCGCTATTGGGGCAAAGATTACGACTGGCGCAAGTGCGAGGCGAAACTGAACGCCCTACCGCAATTCGTGACCGAGATCGATGGGGTCGACATTCATTTCATCCACGTTCGTTCGAAGCACGAGAATGCGTTGCCGCTCATCGTCACGCACGGCTGGCCCGGCTCGGTCACCGAGCAGCTGAAGATTATCGAGCCACTTACCAATCCCACGGCCCACGACGCGAGCGCGTCGGACGCGTTCCATCTGGTGATCCCGTCGATGCCCGGCTACGGGTTTTCTGGCAAGCCGACCACGACCGGCTGGGACTCCGTCCGCATCGCACGTGCGTGGATTGTTCTGATGAAGCGTCTTGGATACACGCAATATGTGGCCCAAGGCGGCGATTGGGGTGCGCTTGTCACGGAGCAGATGGCTCTACAGGTACCTCCGGAATTGCTCGGAATTCACACCAACATGTCTGCGACTGTTCCAGCCGACATTGCCAGGGCACTCCAGGTTGGCGACCCGCCGCCATCCGGCCTCTCAGCCGACGAACGGCGCGCGTACGAAGCGCTCGACTTTTTCTATAAGAAGGGCCTTGGCTATGCCCTCGAGATGGGCAACCGCCCGCAGACGCTATACGGGATTGCGGACTCACCCGTCGGACTGGCGGCCTGGATACTTGACCACGACGCGAGCAGTTTGGCGCTCATGTCACGCGTCTTTGACGGACAGCCCGAGGGCCTTACGCGAGAGGACGTCCTCGACGACATCACGCTCTACTGGTTGACGAACACCGCGATCTCTTCGGCTCGCCTCTATTGGGAAAACAAGTTGGCCTTTTTCTCAGTCAAAAACGTCTCCATCCCGGTTGCCGTAAGCGTCTTTCCCAACGAACTCTATCCAGCCCCCCGGAGCTGGGCAGAGCGCGCGTATCCCAAACTCATCCATTACAACAAGCTCGACAAAGGCGGCCACTTCGCAGCTTGGGAGCAGCCGCAACTCTTTTCAGAAGAGATTCGCGTGAGCTTCAGACCACTGCGCAAAGTGGCTGTTCGCTGAAGTCGCTCTCTTCCACAGCTATCGTTCGCTGTTCACCAGAAGCGCTCGACCTGATTTGACAAGCGCGTCGAGCGGGCAGAAACGGAGCGCCAGCGCGCGACGCGAGGCTGATCTCGTCGGCGAGCAAAAGGAGGGACTCAAGTTGTGTCGACACAGCCGAGCCGTATCAAGGGTTGATGTCGACGGGCCCGAAAACCGGAGTCGGCAAATGACCATGCATTTTCGAACCGGATTCATCGTACTCGGGGCGGCGATTACCGCGGCCGTTCCTTTGATCAGTTCTCTCTGCGACGCGCAGGCGTCAACGAAGCAAAAGGAGAGCACTGCCACAAACGCAGTCCGCCCATTTCGCGTCAACTTTCCACAAAAGGCACTCGACGACCTCCGCCGCCGCATCGCAGCGACGCGCTGGCCCGACCGGGAGACCGTGCCCGATCGTTCGCAGGGCGCGCAGTTGGCGCCCCTCCAGTCGTTGGTCAATTACTGGGGCACGCAGTACGACTGGCGGAAAGCGGAAGCAAAGCTGAACGCGCTCCCGCAGTTCATGACGACGATCGAGGGGCTGGACATTCACTTCATTCACGTTCGTTCTCGTCACAAAAATGCGCTTCCGGTGATCATCACGCACGGTTGGCCGGGCTCTGTGTTCGAGCTCCTCAAGGTCATCGATCCGCTCACGAATCCCACGGCGTTCGGCGGCAGCGAAGAGGACGCCTTCGACGTCGTGATTCCGTCGGTGCCGGGCTACGGCTTCTCCGGCAAGCCGACGGCCACCGGTTGGGACCCCGACCACATCGCGCGAGCCTGGGCGGAGCTGATGAAGCGCCTCGGGTACACCCACTACGTCGCCCAGGGCGGCGACTGGGGTGCCCCCATCTCCAGCGAGATGGCGCGCCAGGCGTCAACAGGATTGCTCGGCATCCACCTCAACTTGCCCGCGACGGTACCGCCCGAGGTGACCGCGGCGCTGGCCAGCGGC
>DATFTC010000253.1:0-8244 GCA_035262305.1 Myxococcaceae bacterium
GGGCTGCCTTCCTGCTGCGCGAGGTGTTCGATTTCTCGTTCAGCGAAGTGGCCACGGCACTGGAGCGGAGCGAGGCGGCATGCCGGCAGCTTGCCGCCCGCGCACGCGCGCACGTGCGGGCCGCGCGACCACGCGGCGCGACCACGCCGCCGATGCGTTCGGGCGAGATCGATGCGAAACATGCTCAGCTCATTTCCGCATTCGTGGCGGCAACCCAGTCGGGCGATCTCGATGCACTGACGCGGCTGCTCGCGAGTGACGTGCGCGTCGTGACGGACGGCGGCGGCAAGGTGGTGGCGGCGATGGACGTGGTCGACGGCGCCGATCGCGCGGCGCGGTTCATTGTGAGCGTCACGCGCAAACGCCCAAGCGCGTGGTGGCGCGAGAGCTTCAGGCTGCGCTTTGCGACCATCAACGGCCTGCCCGGTGTCATCGTGCACGCACCCGAGGGAGCAGTACAGACTGCAGCGTTCGAGATCGAGGGCGACGTGATTCGGGCGCTCTACGTGGTGCGCAATCCGGACAAGTTGCGGCATTTAGCGGCGGCGCCCTAGAGCTTGAACTGGGAAGCGAGTCATCGAGCGAAGGGGTGGCAGAGGCCTCCGCTCGGCACCCAGGAGGTGGATGAGCACACCGTCCGCACGTTGTGCAGCTGGATCGACGCCATGCGGTGATCGCACAGGCGTGATCCGCTTCAGAAGATTTTTACGAACGATTGGCCCGAAACTATCTAATAGACGATCTGTACATGCCTGCTTACTGAAGGGGGTGTCGCCACTACGCAAATCGAAGAGGAGCAAAGCAAATGTACTTGGCGATTCGCGGACGAAACGCAGGCTCAATTCAAAACGTGACCGATTACTGCCTTCGGAGAGTGCTAATAGGGTTGAGGCGCTTCGAGGGCCGGGTCGGTCAAGTGACGGTGCGCCTCAACGATATAAATGGGCCTCGCGGCGGGATCGACAAGCGTTGTCCTGACCTCTCTCGAGCGATCGACCTCGCGGTGGCCCGAGCGAAGCGCGGGGTTGCGCGTGAGGTGAGGCGCCTCGGCCGGCACCCTGGAATGGCTCGCCGCGGCCGTGAATCACCGAGCATCGGTCATGCAGACTGAGGAGCGCCCTGGGCGCGGAGGTCGCCATGGGGGTCGGTAGTGTCGGGACGCCGGTGCTCTGGGGCGGATTCCTTGTCTTCGTGCTGGCCATGCTCGCGCTGGATTTGGGCGTCTTTCACAGGAAGACACACGCCGTGCGCTTCAGGGAAGCGCTTCTCTGGAGTGGAGTCTGGGTGTCGCTCGCGCTTCTTTTCGATGGCGGACTCTGGTGGAAATTCGGCCAGCAGACTGGAATCGAGTTTCTCTCGGGTTACCTGATTGAGAAGTCTCTTTCGATTGACAACATCTTTGTCTTCGTAGCCATTTTCACCAGTTTTGGCATCCCTGCGATGTATCAGCATCGCGTCCTGTTCTGGGGCATCTTCACCGCCCTCGTCCTGCGCGCAGGGATGATCCTGGGTGGCGCCGCGATGCTCGAGCGCTTTCACTGGCTCGTCTACATTTTCGGTGCATTTCTCATTGTGACGGGCATCAGATTCTTCCTTCAGAGGAACCGCGAGCCCCGACCGGAAGAGAGCGCTATATGGAGAGTTGCTCGGCGAGTCCTCCCTTCGACGTCTCGACTCGACGACGGCCGCTTTTTTACCGTCGAGAACGGAAAGCGGCTTGCGACGCCCCTGCTGCTGGCGCTCGTGCTCGTTGAATCGGCGGACGTCGTCTTCGCGTTGGATTCCATCCCCGCGGTCTTTGCTGTCACCAGAGATCCGTTCATCGTCTTCACGTCGAACATCTTTGCCATCCTCGGCTTGCGCTCTCTGTATTTCGTGGTCGCCGGGGCAATACAGAGGGTCACGTATCTGAAGGTTGGCCTTTCAGCTGTGCTCGTATTCGTCGGTGTGAAGATGACTTTGGTAGACCTGGTGAAGGTTTCTTCGGCCCTCTCCCTGAGCGTGATTTCGATCCTCCTGGCCGCTTCGGTCGTCGCGTCCGTCTTGCGAAAACGGTCGGCGGGAAAGTTAGGGCCTCCTACGCTAGGTCCCGGGCGGAGGGAAGAAGGGGCGGACGGCGCGCCGCCCTCAACAACTCAACAGAGGCTCGGCCCAGTCGGGGAGGTGACCACCGAAGGATCGCGAACCGCTCGCAACGGCATGCTCCTCGTGTTAGCCGGGTGGAGCCTGGTCATCGCAGGCGCAGCCCTTCTCATTCTGCCTGGCCCCGGCACTGCAATTTTGCTTGCAAGGAGAACCTGGCCATCATTGATGTCCTGATTATTGTGCTGCTGGTACTCGTCAACGGAGTGCTCGCGGGCTCCGAAATCGCCGTCGTCGCAGTTCGCAAGACGCGTTTACAGGAGCTGGCGCAGGCGGGAAGCCGAGCAGCCCGGGCAGTCCAAAGCCTGCGCAAGAGCCCGGAGCACTTCCTCGCCACGGTGCAAATCGGGATTACGGTGGTGGGTGCCACCGCAGGGGCTTTCGGAGGTGCTCGGTTCGCCAAGGACCTTGAGCCCTTTTTTCGCTCGCTGCCGGTGGTGGGCCGCTACGCGGAAGATATTGCCCTGTCGCTGGTCGTGGCGGTCATCTCGTACCTGTCTTTGGTCTTGGGAGAGCTGGTCCCGAAGTCCCTGGCAATGCGTGACGCCGAACGGTATTCGCTGCTGATCGGGCGGGTTCTGCTCGGGCTTTCAATCTTGGCTCGCCCTCTCGTGCGGCTTCTTACCGCCAGCTCAAATGCGGTGCTGAGCGTCTTCGGTGATCGCACCAGCTCTGCCGAATCGCGGCTTTCATCGGAAGAAATTCAGCAACTGGTGGACGAAGCGGCAAAGGCAGGAGCCGTGCACCCGCATTCCGGGGAAATTGCACGCCGCGCACTCGACTTTGCGCAGCTGAGCGCCGCGGATGTGATGGTACCGCGCAAGCAGGTCGTGGCGCTCTCCAGTTCAGCGACGCCCGAGGAGATTCGTCGCACGCTCCTGGAAGAAGGCCACACGCGGATACCTGTTTTCGACGGCGATATCGACAACGTTGTCGGATACATCAACGTGAAAGACGTTCTCGCTCTCGCCTGGGAGCAGAGGCTGATTGTACTGGGCGACTTGCTTCGGCCCGGGTACTTCGTTCCGGAAGCTAAGGATGCGGCCGGACTGTTACAGGAGATGCGAAGACGACGAATCCAGATCGCCGTTGTTGTGGATGAGCAAGGGGGAACAGCAGGAATTGTAACGCTGGAGGACTTGCTCGAGGAGCTCGTGGGGGAGATCTTCAGCGAGCACGATGAGGATGTCCCGGCGGCGATCGAGAGAGAGCGAGATGGTTCATTTCTGGTAGCGGGTTCGGTTTCGATCCGCGATGTCAACCGTGAGCTTGGGCTCGACCTGCCCGAGGAAGGCCCGTGGAAGAGCATAGCCGGACTCTGCCTTGCCATCGCCGGCAGAATTCCCGACCCGGGGGAGCAAGTAGCGACTCAGCATGGTGTTGTCCTGGAGGTAGTTGATGCCTCGCCCATGCGCATCCGTTCGATCCGGGTCTGCGCCGGCGATGCCGCGAAGGGCTTGGCACACTAAGCGAACAGCTCCTGCCGCGCCGCCTCGCAGATAGCGACAACGGCCGGGTGCTTCAGTCTCCTTTCCACGGAAATCGCGAAGAAGCGCTGGCGGATGGCTTTCACACGGGAAATCACTTTCACACCGTGGCGCCGGCAAATATCCGCTTCGATCACTGTGGGGCCACAGAAGATGCCGACGCCGTCTTCTCCGAAGATGTTCATCAACGCGGGGTCGTCGAACTCCGCAAGGACTGCTGGCCGCACTGCGTGGGAGGAGAACCATTGCTCTAGCGCACGACGGAGCACCGATTTGCCCCCCGGCAGCAGAAACGGAGCACCGTCAAGTGAACGCGGAAAACCAGGGCGTCGAGCCCTGGCAAGTTGGGGAGTGGCAAAGAATGTCGTTCCGCATTCGCCCAACAGGTGGCTGAATGCCCGCACCTGAACGCTGGAATCTGCCGGAGCGTCCGCGAGGACCACGTCCACGCCGTGGGTGGCGAGCTCACCCATGAAGCCCTCGACCGGCCTGTCCTCTCGACAGATCACCCGAACCGGTCGCTCCAGGAGGAATGCGGGCTCGAGGAGGCGGCGGACAATCAACTTGGGCAGGACGTCCGCCACTCCCACGTTGAGTCGGAGCGGCTTGCTGCCGCCACGTTCCTTGACGGCATCCAGTAACTCGCTGCCGAGTGAGAAGATCTCCTCCGCGTACTCGTACGCGACGCGTCCAATCTCCGTCAAAACAAGCAAGCGGCCTCTTCGGATGAAGAGCTTCTCTCCCAAAACGCTCTCGAGTTGATGGATTTGACCGCTGATAGTGGGCTTGGCGAGGCGAAGCTCGCGGCTGGCCCGCGCGATACTCCCCTCTCGCGCGACGACCCAGAAGTAGAGGAGGTGGTGGTAGTTCAGCCACTCCATTGCGTCATCGTTCGCTTTCTTCGAACGTTTGCCTCGATACCACGTCATGAACGATGCTTGTACTCGGGTTCGAGTCCCGCCCTGAGCATTGCAAGTAAGCATGGTGGAGCGAATGAGAGAGCAGCCGGTCGAAAATCATGGGGTCATCGGCGACCTGCATACCGTCGCCCTGGTGAGCTTGGACGGAGCGATCGACTTCATGTGTTTCCCGAAGTTCGACTCGCCCACCATCTTTGCTTCCCTGCTCGATGCCGAGCGGGGCGGGCAGTTCTTCCTCGCGCCCGACACCGAGGGCGCGGTCAAAAAGCAGCTCTACCTCTCGGATTCGAACATCCTCTTCACCCGGTTTCTCTTCGCCGAGGGCGTCGGGGAGGTCTCCGACTTCATGGCGGTGGGTGGCGAAGGCGGCGAGCAGGCGCTGGTGCGGCGCGCGAAGACGGTGCGCGGGCAGATAAACTTCCGGATGGTCTGCGCCCCGCGCTTTGACTACGCGCGCACCCGACACCGCATCGAGCGGCGCTCTGAGCACGAGCTGCTCTTTGTTCCCGAAGGCGTCAGCGGCCTCGCCTTGTTGCTCCGCAGCGACGTTCCGCTCTCGGTGGAAAATGGCGAAGACGCGGTGGCGATGGTCAGCCTCGCCGCGGGGGAGTCCGCTTCCTTCGTGCTCCAGTCGGTGCAACCCGGCGGGGCGCCCGCTTCGACCTCGCCGGACTACGTCTCCGCGAGCTTCAAACGCACCAACGACTTCTGGCGGAGCTGGGTGGGCCGCTCCACCTACCGAGGGCGGTGGCGAGAGACCGTCAATCGCTCCGCGCTGACCTTGAAGCTGCTCACCTCGATCGATCATGGGTCGATGGTTGCGTCCCCAACTTTTGGCTTGCCCGAGAATCCCGGCGGCGTGCGCAACTGGGACTACCGCTATACCTGGATCCGCGACGCCTCGTTCACGCTCTATGCGCTGCACCGCCTCGGGTACACGGAAGAGGCGAGCGCCTTCATGAACTGGATCGAGGCGCGCTGCGCCGAGCCGCGCCCGGACGGCTCGCTCAAGATCATGTACTGCATCGACGGGAGCGCCGACCTACCGGAGGAAATCTTGCCGCACTGGTCGGGGCACGGAGGAGCGCGCCCGGTGCGCGTTGGCAACGCAGCCGCTAACCAGCTGCAGCTCGACATCTACGGCGAGCTGATGGACTCGGTCTATCTTTACGACAAGTTCGGCGAACCGATTTCGCACGACCTCTGGGCGAATCTGGTTCGGCTCCTCGATTGGGTGTGCGGGCATTGGCAGGAGCCGGACGAGGGGATCTGGGAGGTGCGGGGCGGGCGAAAGGAGTTTGTGCTGTCCCGGGTGATGTGCTGGGTGGCGATCGACCGCGGCATCCGACTCGCGAACAAGCGCTCATTTCCGGCGCCGCTTTCGCGCTGGCACGAGGTGCGCGACGCCATTTACCGCGACATCTTCGAGAACTTCTGGGATCCGGCTCGGCGCACGTTCGTGCAGCACAAGGGGGCGCGCACCACCGATGCCGCGACGCTCCTGATGCCGTTGGTGAAGTTCATCGGCCCGACCGATCCGCGCTGGCTCTCGACGCTCAGAGCCATCGAGCACGACCTCGTCGAGGACTCGCTGGTCTTCCGCTATCGCCCCAAGGAAGCGGCGCCGGATGGTCTCCTCGAAGGCGAAGGGACGTTCAGCATGTGCTCATTCTGGTACGTCGAGGCCTTGGCGCGCGCCGGCGATCTCGACCAAGCTCGCTTCCTCTTTGAGAAGGCGCTGGGCTACGCGAACCCGCTCGGGCTCTACTCGGAGGAGCTGGGCCCGCGCGGCGAGCACCTCGGCAACTTCCCCCAAGCTTTTTCGCACGTCGCGCTGATCAGCGCCGCCTATTGCCTCGACCGAGCGATGGACGCGGCGGGGAGGCCGCGCTGAGCCGTAGCACGAGAGAATCGCGCTTCTCACGCTGTCCGTTCGAGTCGGCCCGCTTGTCGCGTGCCTCGGCGTAGACAGGCCGTTCTATCTCTCGGGCTCTCGATGTGCCTGCACTCGCGGATCTCACCGGGCAGACGTGTGAACGGGCCCGCGCGATTGAACCGCATCTAGCTTGTACCGCCATCGGATGCCGCTCTCGTACCAAGACCAGGGCAGCAGCTTGAGACGGGGCAGCCACGTGGCATCGGCGCCGACGCGATAGCGGAGCTTGGGCGAACGGGCCCGGACGACGTGCACCACGCAGTCGGCCACGCGAGCCGGATCGATCCCCGCTTGGTCGCCGGCGACGATCACGTCGAGCGCGCGCTGCCGCACGCCTTCGTATGCGTGGAGCGCGTCCTTCGGCCGCTGCGGTGCTTCGCGTGTTTCGGAATGGATCGCGCCGGGCTCTACGATCGAAACGTGGATCCCCAGCTGCTTCACCTCATGCCGCAGCGACTCGGAGTACGCCTCGAGCGCCCACTTCGACGCGCTGTACACGGATCCGAACGGAAGGGCGTTGAGTCCCGAGAGAGAGGTGATGTTCACGATCCTTCCGCCGCCCGCCTCACGCAGCAGGGGCAACGCAGCTGCTGTTACGCGGTGCGCGCCGAAGAAGTTCGTCTCAAAGACCGCCTTCGCCTCGTCAACGCTCGTCTCCTCCGCGGCACCGAGGAAACGAACCCCGGCGTTGTTCACGAGCACGTCGAGGCGGCCGGCGCTCGACCGGATCTCCTGCAGCGCGATGCGCACTGAGTCGTCCGAGCGCACGTCGAGCGCGAGGATTGTGAACTCCCTCGGCCCTGCTCGGTCTTCAGGCCGTCGACTCGTTCCGAACACCGCGAAGCCGTCCTTCATCAGCGCGAGAGCGATTGCTCTGCCGAGCCCCGAGGCTGCACCGGTAACGAGCGCGACTCTCGCGCCGGCGGCTGGTTTCACGCTCGCTGCAACGGAACGATTGTGAACTGTGTTGCTCGCACCAGAGTGGCTTGCCATGACGCTCTCTCCTGTCGCGCCGCAGAGTTAAATTGCAGCTTAGACCGAGCGCCGCCGCGATTTCGATCGCCGGGCCTTGACCTGTTGCGTGAAGCACCACTCGTGGCCCTCGGGATCGGATGCGCGATAGCGCCGATGGCCGTACTCGGTGTCGTTCGGCGTTTCCAGGATCTCGGCCCCTGCGTCCTTCGCTTGCGCAAAGTGCCTTTCGACGTCATCCACGGTGATGACGAGGCTCTGTGTCGTGTGCCCGATCCTTTTGGGGTTCGTATAGCGCAGTCCACGGTCGGGCTGGCCCATCATGATGATGCCGCCGCCACACCTCATTGCGGCGTGCATCGGCTTTCCGTCGGGCCCTTTCATCGCACGGCCGAATCGTCGGAAGCCGAAGGCCTTTCCCAGCCACTCTAGGGCGGCGCCGAGATCCTCGTAATAGAGGTATGGAGTAAGACTCATGCTCGTTGCTTTCTGTCCTGTTACGGGCGGGGGAGCAGAGTGCCGCTAGGGACGTCCGAAGACAAGAGCGAGATGCTGGCGACCCGACGTTGCCTGATCGCGGTAGGGCGCGCTGATGTTGGCCGCCCCGCCGCAGCATCAATTCTTCTGGATGATCCGGTAGCCTCCGGAAGTCGAAACCACCCTCCAGCCGCTTGGGACGGGGCTGTCGAGTGTCACCGTCACTTGTGTCCCGGCCGGTGCGCCCGCCACGTATCGCAGCGTCCGGAATCCGCCGCTTGAATTCACGATTACCCAGTCGGGTGGAACC
>DATFTC010000254.1:0-42464 GCA_035262305.1 Myxococcaceae bacterium
GAGCGCCTGACCTGCAGCGTACGCGAGATCAAGCACAGCCGAATCTTCTGGATTGAATTGGTTGTAACTAACGGTGGCAGCGCCTTCACGCGCGTCGGCCGGGTAGTTCTTCACCGCCGGATGCTCTGGATCATGAGAGCCGAAGAGCGGCAGGAGCGCGCCGAGCGCGTTCATCAGCGTTTCGTGATGCTGCGAGGGATCGGGATTTACAAGCGGCTTGAGATCCTCCAGCAGCGCTGCAATGAAGGTGTGATTCGTATCGATGTAATCGTAGATCAATCGCCCGTCCGGCGCGGTTGCTCGACCGAATCCGTCGCGGGAAGTTGGGCTCTGCTCAACAGCGAACGGGAACGGCGTCGGAGCGGGAACGCCGTCGGTTGTTTTGAATTGCCCAAGGTCGTCGATGTCGGCGAGCCCGTCACGGTCCTCGTCCCTAAACGGATCAACAATACGGCCGTCGACCAGCGCCACCGAGGCGACCCCGCGCTGGTCTCTGCGGACGATGTAACGCGGCTCCCCGCCTCCGAGCTGAGGGTCCTCGACCAACAAGAGCTTCTGCAGTGTTTCGGGCGTGGTGCGCGGCCGATTGAGTACCTGGCGGTTGAGGCTCGCGTCGAGGTTGATCGCCAGAGGAGCGACCGGCGGATCGGCGGTTGCGGTCCGCAGCTCCTGGTGGCCGACCTCGACGAGCTTGGTGAGCTCCTTATACGCGGCCCCGGCAATAGGAATGCGCTGACCGCTCGCATCAATCGGTGGATGCAAATCATACGGCTTCGAATCCGGCGAAATGAGGTTGAGCGACGAATTGCTTAGGTCGCGCAGGCCAGGATACGCGAGCATCGGCTGGAGCGCGCCGAGTGAAACATCGGGAGGATGATAACCTTTCCGGCCTTCGATTCGCGCCAGTGCTGACTGGAGATCGCTGTCTGTTTTGAAAGCCGTAACCACCCGGCCCAACGATTCGGTCGAATTCGGCAGCGTCCCGTCGATGTACAAATTGTTGGCGTTCAATCGATTGAGCAGATCCGACAGTTGATCCCTGAATCGCTCCTGGCCTGACGGAGAGCAGCTCTGAGCCGGATCGTGGTTCTTCAGGTCCTTGGCCGGGACCGGGATATCCGGCAGCATTGCGTCCAGCGCTGAAATCAAGTCTGCGCGCCAACGCGCCAGCGCCTCGATTCGCGCGATGCCGTGCACGCGAGCTTGCTGTTGCTGTTCCGCGCTGACCGACTGGCCGCTTTGGCTAAAACCGCCCTGAATCGAAGGCAGAAATCGCTTATCCACCTTGTCTGCGAATGCGCCGTCCTTTCGGTGGCAAAGCAGGTGATAGGACGTACCGCTCAGGTCTTCATGGAGGCTCTGGGCTCCTAGGCGGTCGCAGAAAACACCGTACAGTTGCTCGCCCAGCGAGGGACGCTGCGGAATGTTTCGCTGAGTCGAGATGTCCGGCGTACAGCCGCAGGCGAAAGCAAAAGCGAAGATGCAGCGGCGTAGCCAATGCCGTCGATCCGGCCTTCCACTTTGCATCGAGATGCTCCTGCGGGTTCCCGAAGCGGCTCCCCCGAGCGCCCGAGGGGCCGCACCTTATAGTGGGCGCCATCTCGAATCCATCGGTTTTGGTCGGCTGGGTATTTCCGCATCGCATTCGGCGGCAAGCGCGAGGCCCGACCGGTCAGCTTGATAGGGTTCTTCTCGGTTTCCCACTTGCCGAGAGACTGCCGACGTAGTGCCAGCGATACGAGCACATCAAGTCTCGCTTATAACCCACGGTACCGCGGTGACACGGCGATGTTTTGGATGGACGAGCGCGGGTAGTCGAACGTGTGGACCTGGGATCGGCTGCGTTTTTGATCGGTCAATTGAGAGGGATGAGTCAGCGTCGGAGGCGCCGAGGCGTCCAGCATCATCCGATGAAGTCAATCCTTACATCCAGGTTCAGCATGCGATTAGGCAACCGCGCAAGTACAAGTCAACTCACTTCGTTTGACCTCGGGCGCGGGAGGCGCTCTGGGCGAAACGCCCCGGGATGCGAATCGCTCGGCCACATCTCGGTCCGAGAAATCGGAAGCCACTGTGGATGCTTTTGCAAAAAAGCCAGCATTCGCTCGCGCACTAGACATCGAAGGTCCCAGCTCGCTGAGGGATTTCTCGCACTCAACAAAATTCGCAGCGCGACGGTTCGATCGGAAATGTCGGTGACTTTGACTTCCTGGACCTTGCCGTCCCACAGCTCGCGCCCTTCCTCCTCGAGAACACGCTTCAAGTGAAACGCTCCGAGCACACCCCGCTTCAACTTTGGACTTTTGGCTTTCGCGCTTCGCTGGTCGGCCGCCTTTCGCTCTTTTGCCTCAAGGTTACCGCATCTGACTCGAGCGCTCCCTCAACCTTCAGCCGCCTTGCCTTGCGTGCAAAGGTATTGCGATCAACGCCGAGAAACCTCGCCGCAGCCCCGAGCTGACCGTCCGAGCGCTCTAGCGCTTGCCGCAGCACGGCGCGGTCGACCTGCTCCAGCAGCACCCGGTACAGGTCGGGAACGCCTCGACCATTGAGCTGGTCGAAGAAGCGCCCCAGCCGCACGTACATGAGCTCCTCAAGCGGCAGCTTCAGCGGATCCATTCCGAGACCTCCTCCCTCAACGTTTCTCGGTTTCGCATTGCCGGAAGCGGCGGGTCTTAGCGCTTTGCTCATCCCACGGTCAACGATGGCCGGCAACGCGAGTCTCTGCTAAGGGTCAACGCGAGGTCCACTCCTCGGAGACTGAGCGTGGCGAAGAAGATTTTGCTCATGGACGACAGCGAAATTGTCCTCGCGATGGAAAAAGCGGTCCTCGAGGCGCGAGGCTACGAGGTCCGCGCGACTTCGAACCTCCTGGAGTTCGAGAAGACGCTGCAGAGTTGGAGGCCGGACCTCATTCTCACCGACATCCACATGCCGGGGATCAAGGGCACTGATCTCTGCCGCACGCTGAAGAATGAATACGGAACGCGGGACATCCCGATCGTGCTCTTCTCTACCCTGCCCGACGATGAGCTGGCCAGGCTGGCGGAGCAAGTCGGGGCGGATGGCTCGATCTCCAAGGCGAATGGGTTGGAGGCCTTGGGCGAGAAAGTCGATGACCTGGTGCAGAGCATTCTGTGGTAGCGCGGCTTCGGATTTTGCTGCCTCTGCTCATCGCGATGTGTGCGGCCCACGCGGGCGAGCCGAGCAATCAACTCGCCACCCGCCGCAGCTCGGTCGTCTTCGTCTCCGAGGACCTCCGCGGCTATCTCGCGCCGTGCGGCTGCAGCGAGGCGATGCGGGGAGGAATCGATCGCGCAGTCGAGCAGATCGCCGAGGCTCGGGCGGCGAATCCATCCGTGCTCTTCGTCGATGGCGGAGACGCGCTTTTCGGAAAGACTGCGCTGGCCCCTGCTGAGGTCCCCCAGGAGGAGCTCAAAGCGAAGACGATTGCGCGCGCGTTCAAGCTGGCCAAGCTGGCGACCCGCGCGATCGGGCAGCTGGACAACGCGCGCGGCGCCGCGTTCCGAAAGTCGCTCCAGCTCGCGGAGCAAGAACACGGGACCGTCCGGCTGTTCGAGCAATCGGGAATGAAGCTGGCGATTGCCGCCGCAGCGAGCGAAGAGGAGCTGATTGCCACCGCACGCCGCGCGCGACACAGCGGCGCGCAGTTCGTGCTTGGGCTTTTTTACCAGACCCTCGAGCGGGCGCAGCAGGCGGCTGCCAACCCCGCTCTCGAAGCAAGCCTCCTCTTCGCCACGCGCGCGGCCGACGAGCTCGACGGCGAGGCAAACCGCTTGGTGCGCACCCGCGTACCGGTCGCGCGCGTTCAGAGCAAGGGCAGATCGCTCGCGCGAGTGGACATCTCTTACGCGCAACCGGAGGCGCCATTCGAGCTGCAGAAAACGCCCGACGATGTCGAGCGGGAGCTCTCCTCGCTGGACCAGCGAATCGAGCTGCTGAGAAAGGAGCTCAACGCGCCCGGCCTGGGCAAAGAAATCAAAGCTCTCAAGCAAGGCAAGCTCGACGAGCTGGTTAAGCGCCGCGAGGCGATCGCCTCGGCTCCGCTCCCCGAAGCCGCCGGAAATGTCTTCGCGGTGCGCTTTATCCCTCTGGAGCCTTCGCTTCCGAGCATGCCGGAAGTCAAAGCGCTGATCGATCGCTATGACCGCGACGTGGGCCTGCTCAACCTCGCTTGGGCTCGCAAACATGGCAAGGATTGCCCGCGGGTGGCGGCCGATCAGGCCGCGTACGTGGGCAATGAAGCATGCCGCGCTTGCCACGAGGACGCTTTTCCCGTCTGGGAAGGCTCTAAGCACGCCCGCGCTTATCAGACGCTGGTGGACGTCGGTCGACAGTACGATTTGAGCTGCGTCGGATGCCACGTGATCGGCTACGACAAGCCGGGCGGCGTTTGTCGAGTGGACAAGGTGGAAGGACGCAAGGGCGTCGGCTGCGAGAGCTGCCACGGCCCAGGCTCGATCCACTCCGACGGACCCGGGGAACCAAACATCCTCGCCAAACCCGACAAGGCAGACTGCATTCGGTGCCACAATCCCGAGAACTCGTCGCATTTCGAGTTCTCCACGTATTTGCCGCAAATTCTTGGACCCGGCCACGGCGGTCAGACGTCGGGCGCCAAGACCGGCTCGCGCTAGGCCGATGCCAGGCGGTGGGGAGGAAAATGACCCACCTCTAGTTTGACCATCCCCAACCCGACGAATACGATTTCATGCTATAGGACCGCTCCCTTACCAGCGATGCTGATCTTCACGCTCGTCCTACTCGCGCAAGTGGCATCGGAGCGGCAACCCGCAGAGCGAGTTCGCGCTCGCCATCCCAAATCGACTCAGGCGTCGCGCGCCCCAATCGCGCCCGATCCGAGCGGCGACGAGCAGGATGCGTCGGAAGAGGTGGAGAAGCAATCTGCGGAAATGGAGGAGCTGCGCGCACTGGAGGAGGTCGCTCTCGACCCATCGGCCAAGCCCAATGCGGAGATCCTCCAGTCGATCCGTCGACTGGGAATGGCGAGTCCGCTGCGCGCGCGGCTTGAGGATGGCTTTTCTGAGCTTGAGACGCGCGAGGATCCTTCGCCGCTCGAGCTGCCGCGGATCACCGACCTGGCGAAGTTCGACATCTCACAGGTGAAAAATCGCTACGACATCCCAATGGAGATGCAACCCCTGGTCGCTGAGTACATTCAGTTCTTCCGGGGACCAGGCCGCAAGTGGTTCCGCAAATGGATGTCCCGCTCCACGCGCTACATCCCGGCGATGGAGCCGATTCTCGAGTCGCACGGCTTGCCGAAAGACACGGTCTACCTGGCGATGATCGAAAGCGGCTTCTCCGTTCACGCCTACTCTTGGGCGAGAGCGTCCGGGCCTTGGCAGTTCATTCCGGCAACCGCCAAGCTGTATGGGCTCAAGCAGGACTTCTGGGTTGACGAGCGTCGGGACCCGATTAAGTCCACCACTGCCGCGGCGCGGTACCTTCGGCAGCTCTACGAAGATCTCGGCGACTGGTATCTCGCCTGGGCCGCATACAATGCCGGCGGCGGCAAGGTCTCGCGGGTGATGCTCCGACGGGGCACCTCCGACTTTTGGCAGCTCTCGGATGGAAAAGGGCTGGCAAAGGAGACGAAGCATTACGTGCCCAAGCTCATCGCCTGCGCCTTGATTGCCAAGCACCCCAAGGCCTTCGGCTTCACGGACGCGGAGTTCAACTATCTCACCCCGCTCGAGATGGACGAGATACCGCTCACCGACCCAGTCGACCTGGAGACTCTCGCGCGCGCTGCGGAGATCAGCGTCGAGGACATCAAGGATCTCAATCCAGAGCTGAAGCGGTGGTGCACGCCGCCAGCCAGTGCGAAACAGCCGTACGTGCTTCGCTTGCCGAAGGGCACCGGAGCGAAATTCAACGAAAACTTTTCGAAGCTCGGCCCGCAGGGCAGGCTGGCGTTTCGCGTTCACCGGGTCAAGCGCGGCGACACGCTCTCGCAGATCGCTGCCTCGTACCACAGCGCTCCCGAAGCAATCCTTCGGCTCAACGGGATGCGCAGCGTAAAACTGCTGCGCGTGAACTCAGAGCTGGTGATTCCAGTCCCCAACGGGCGCGGCAAGGCTGACCTGGCGTTCGAGCGCCAGGTGGCGCGGGCGCGGCGCGGCGGCTTCACCCCGGCGCGGCCGGAGGAGGAAATCCCGGCTGGAACGGTGGTGCGCCGAGCAGTGGCCACCGGACCGCTCAAAGAGGAGATCGTCGACGGAAAGACCCGCGTGACCTACGGCGTGCAGACCGGGGATACGCTTTGGGCAATCTCTCAGCGGTTCAATTGCACCGTCGATGAGCTTCGCCAGTGGAATGGGCTGTCGAAGAGGAAGAAGGCGTTGCAGGTCGGGACTGTCTTGGTCGTTTGGCCGAAGCCGAAGACCGCATCCGTCCTCGAGCAAGAGCTGACCGTTCACAGCCCGAAGTAAAGTCTGCAGACGGGCGGTGATTCGCGCTCTGAAACCACGGCGGCACCCCTGACCGGCCATCGAGCAATCGAGTACATTCCGCGCCGTGCGCCGAATCCTCTCGAGCCCACCGATAGGCGGTATGTGAAATGGGCTGCGTCACGCGCGACGTCGTCGATGGCGCATTGCTGGTGGAGTTTCCAGGCCTTTCGGAACAAGAAGCAAATGCGTCCGCGGCCGCGCTCGCTCGAAAGCTGACCTCTGAGCAAGCGCCCGGCGTGCACGATGCCGTCCCCGGCGCCCGCACGTTGCTGTTGATTTTCGATCCCGCCCTGCTGGATCGCGGCGCGTTCGAGGAGTTGCTGAAATCCCCCAAGGCCTGCGGTGCCTGGCAGCCGAAGACGGTGCGGATTCCCGTCGCCTACGGAGCAGGTCACGGTCCAGACCTCGAGGAGCTCGCTCGAGGCGTAGGAATATCTCCCAACGAGTTCGCTCGCCTCCATCGCGAGGCTACCTATCAGGTGGCCTTCGTCGGGTTCGCCCCCGGCTTCCCGTACTTGAGCGGCCTTCCCGAGCGGCTTCACTCGCCGCGGCTGTCGTCGCCCCGGCCTCGGGTGCCCGCAGGCAGCGTTGGAATCGGCGGCCCGTATACAGGCGTCTACCCGTCAAGCACACCGGGCGGATGGAGGCTGATCGGAAATGCGCCGGTCCGCCTCTTCGATGCGACGGCGTCGCCTCCGGCCTTGCTCTCCCCGGGAGATCGCGTGCTGTTTGAAGAAATTGGCGAAGCGGATCTGCCGAAGCTTCGACAGCAGCTGGCAGATCGGCGTCCCTCGGCTTTGAAGCCGACGCGGCCCCCTGCGCTTCGCATTCTTTCCCCGGGCTTGAGCACGTCGGTGCAGGGCGCACCCCGCTATGGGCTGGCGGCGTCGGGCGTACCGAGCGGAGGGGCGATGGATCTGGTCGCGCTGCGCAGCGGCAATCGCGCGCTCAAGAATCCCGCAGATGCACCGGCGCTGGAAATTACGCTCCAAGGACCGCAAGCGGAGGTTTTGCTCTCCACTCGAATCTGCATTTCCGGAGCGGACGTGGATGCGGCGGTCAACGGCCGTCCTCTGAGCTTGGAGAAAGTCGTCGACGTTCGCGCTGGAGATCGCCTGAGTATCGGCTCTGTTCGAAAAGGCGCTCGGTGTTACCTCTGCATTCAAAGCGGGCTGGTTGATCCTTCGATCTTGGGAGAGCCCTTGACGCGGCTGCAGCGGGGCGATGAGTTCTGTCTCGCGGAGCTGGGCAACGCTTCTGGTTTGGACGAAGTCCGTGACCGCGCGCGCCCGGCAAGGCTGCGCCAAACGCTGCGCGTGGTGCTCGGGCCGCAAGCGGATCGATTCTCACAGCACGGAAAGGAAACCTTCCTCTCGAGTGAGTACCGGGTTTCGACTCAAAGCGACCGCCGAGGCGTCCGCCTCGAAGGCCCCACCATCGAGTCTTGCGCTCCGGCCGACATTCCACCCGAGGGCACAGCCGCCGGCGCAATCCAGGTGCCGGGGAACGGGCTGCCCATCGTCCTCGGTCCCGATCGGCCCGTCACTGGAGGCTACGCGAAGATCGCCACGGTGATCAGCGCCGATCTGCCGCTGCTCGCCCAGGCGCGTCCGGGAACCCTTTTCCGCTTTACAGAAGTCAGCATTGAAGAGGCGCGCGCAGCGAGAAGCGCCTGGGTCGCCGTGTGAACGCTTGACCAAACGAGGGATCCCGTCTTACGCTGTCTTACAATGTCGCGACTCAAAGGCACCTTGACGATTCGACTTTCCAAGCCGGCGCTGCGCCGTCTTAAGCTTCGAGCAAAAGAGATAGGATCTACCCCTTCTGACATCGTAAGGTCTTTGCTCCAGCAAGAGCTCGCGTCGTTTAACCCGGAAGGTGGACTGTCCGCTTACGAGCTGAGCAGTGAATGGATCGGTCGGATTAACAGCCGTTCGGTGATTCCTGGTCGAGACGCCAGAACTGCCCTCAAAGGGTGGAAGCCGGATCGGCGTGGCTAGGACATTGCTCCTGGACACCGGCTTTCTCGTTGCTCTGGCAAACCGTCGCGACCCCGATCACCGACGCTGTGTAGACGCTTGGGCTGCCGTGCGCGCGCAATTCGTTAGCGTCGAGGGGGTATTGGTGGAGGCAGCCCACCTCCTACGCCGAGCGCCCGACGGCGGGAGGGTTGCTTTCGAGATTGCGCGCTCGGTTAAGACTTCGTTCGTGCCCCCAGCAGACGCTCTTTATGCAAGAGCCTTCGACTTGATGCAACGCTATCGAAACGTACCAATGGACTTTGTGGATGCTCTGCTGGTTGCGGCAGCGGGCCAGCTGTCGATCAACGAGGTGCTCACCTTGGATCGGCGCGGCTTTGAGACCTATCGTTCGAGTAAGGGACCGTTTTCAATCATTCCGTCTTGAATCGGATAGGGAGCGTTTCGCGGAAACTGGTAGCATCGCCGCGTGACGATCGACCTCAACGCCGACCTCGGAGAGGGAATGGATGACGCGGCAATTCTGCCGTTCGTCACCTCTGCCAACATCGCTTGCGGAATGCACGCTGGCGACCCGGAAACAATGGACCGAACCGTGCGCCTGGCGTTGTCGCACGGGATACGGATCGGGGCTCACCCGGGGTACGCGGACCGGGCGAATTTTGGACGCGTTCCGGTTCCGATCTCGCTCGAAGCGGTCGAAGATCTGGTCTTGTACCAAGTCGCCGCTCTGGATGGATTCGTGCGATCGCACGGAGGCGTATTGGCGCACGTCAAACCTCACGGCGCGCTCTACAACCAAGCCGCAGAGAATCCGCCGCTCGCGCGAGCGATCGCTGAAGGAATCCGCCGCCTGCGCCCGAGCCTCGTCCTCGTCGGCCTCTCCGGCTCGAGCTTGATCGAGGCGGGAAGGGACGTGGGCCTCCCCGTCGCCGAGGAGGCCTTCGCCGATCGCCGCTATCGACCGGACGCGAAGCTCGTTCCGCGCAGCCGACCGCGCGCAGTCCTTGACCAACCTGAAGAAGCGGCGGACCAGGCGCTCATGATCGCAAAGCACGGCGCAGTCCTTGCCGAGGACGGCTCAAAGATCTCGCTTCATGCAGATACGATTTGCCTGCACGGCGATACTCCCGGTTCACAGGCGATTGCCGCCGCGATCCGGCGCAGACTCGAGTCTGAAGGCATCGACGTTGCGCCATTGAGATGACGGCGAGCGAGCGGTAGAGAACGGGTCGTCCCGGCATTAGAGTTCTCCGGTGTGCACGCTGATCGCCGCGTTTCACGTTTTTCCGCGATGGCCGCTGGTCATTGCCGCGAATCGAGATGAGCATCTCGATCGAGCTTCCTCACCGCCGCGAATCTGGCCGGGCAATCCCCGCTTCGTCGCTCCTCGCGACGACGTGGCCGGCGGCACGTGGCTTGGGCTCAACGAGCGAGGCCTTTTCGTCGGCGTCACCAACCGGTTCGGCGTTCCCCGAGACGAGCGGCGCGAGTCCCGCGGAAAGCTCGTCCTGGAGGCACTGGCGGCGCCTTCGGCGCGTGTCCTCCACGAACGGCTCGCCGCGCTCTCGCCCAATCGCTTCAATGCGTTCCATCTCTTTTACGCAGATCGATTCGGCGCTTACGTCACTTGGTGCGACGGCGAGGAGGTCGACCAGGCTGTGCTTGCCTCGGGGGTCCACGTCGTGACGGAGAGGAGCTTGGGCGGCGACGATCATGCCCGCACCGAGCTGATTCGTTCGAAGTGGCGGGAGCTGGACCCGACCACCGCCGATGAGCAGGACGTAGCGAAGCTGCTGCGGTTGCACGCTTCAAATCCGATCGGCGGCACGTGCATTCATGCGCCGGGCTTCAACTACGGAACGCGCTCGTCGACCATCCTTTTTTTGAGCGATCCGTTCGCTGATTCGCGGCTGTTCTTTGCCGACGGCAATCCCTGCACCGAAGCCTACGTTTCTCAGGAGCGGCTCATTTCGGAATTGGCGCGCGCCGTCAGCGCTCCTCGAGCATCGTCTTGAGCTCTCGGATCCGCGAAGTGATCAGATCGCGGTCCATGGTCCGAAAATTCTCGGGCAGCAGCTCGCGGCTGGTGCACTCCTGAACCGCGGCCAGGTTTTGCAGCTCGATTTCGAGCGGATAGGACGGAGGCACGAAGTCGGTGATGACGTTTTTGATGTCATCGGCGGTCACTTTTTCCCTGCCTTCGGCGAGCGCTTTGAACCTGGCGCGGACGAGCATCGCTTCGATGTCGGCGCCGCTCAGATGCTTGCCCTTCTCGGGGATCAGGGCAGCGAACGAAGGAAGCGCGACGTCCACCCGCGCCTTCTTGCAAATCACCTTGAACAGCTCGTCGCGCTCCTCGTCGGTCTGCGGATAAAAGAGTGCCAGGTGCTCCTCTGCGCGGCCTTGCCGCTTGAGATCCACCGGCACCAGATCGGGCCGGCAGGTGAGCAAAAACCAGACGATCTTTCCGCGGTAGTCGGTGTTCCCCATGAAGGATGCAATCGAGGCGAATACGCGGCTTGAAGTGCCTGAGTCGCCCGATGCCTCGCGGCTTCCCAGAAAGGCATCGGCCTCGTCGATCATAACCGCGACCGGCCACAGCGCCTTGAGCACGTTGAAGATCTTCTCCAGATTGGCCTCGGTCACGCCCTGCCACTGGCTGCGAAAGTTGAGAAACTTCACGCACGGAATGCCGATGTCTCCGGCGAAGCAGGTAACCAGGAAAGTCTTTCCGGTGCCCACCGGGCCGGAGACGAGGTACCCCATCGGCAGCACCTCGATGCGCCCCTTCTTCAGCGCAGTCGCCGCGTCCCGCAGGCGCTGCTTCGCTCTGGCGTGACCGGCGACCGAATCGAGGGTGTGCGTCGGCTCGATGAATTCCAAAAGCCCGTGGCACTCCGCTTGGATGATTTCCCTTTTTCGGTCCTTGATTAAAGCTGCGGTGATGCGAACCTGGCGCTCCAGCGCCTCGGTGAGAACGCGGTCGAGGTGGATCCGCGAAAGGCCCGCGGTCATCTGAGCCAATCCTTCCATCGGCACGTCGGAGATGGCGGAGAGCTTTTTTGATTCCAGCTTGTGCCGCACGTACGCTAGCCGTTCGGCCTCCTCGGGAAATGGAATTTCGATGTTCGAGACATACGGATTTCGCGAGAGCCGCGAAGAGATATCGGCGAGATTCTCCGCCACCAGGATGATCGACAGATCCGCGGCGAGAAACTGCGGATCGTGTCCCCACTTTTCCAGAGTCGCCAACGCGAACCGGTCCTCGCCCGACAAATGCGCCATCTCTCCGTCGGGCGCCAGGGTTTCCGCGAAATCGATAATCAACGCCAGCGACCGACCTTCAGAGAGGCGCAGCCGCATGTAATTTTCCAGCACCTGAAGCGCCCGCGCCGGGTCCCGCGGCATCACCTTGGCGAAGTCCGTGCCGTACAGCGCATCGTAACCGGCCATCGCGCGCGAGAGATCCTGCTGAGTGTCCGGCGACGAGGCGCGGATCCCCGAGGACCGATCGTAGAAGATGACGTGCTCCCGCCCGCCGAACAGCTCATCGGCAAGGAACGTCTTGAGCGTTCCGAAGCCGATCGTTCCGTCCTCCAAGGTGATCGGTTGCAGATCGCGCACCGCTCCGTAGAGGAGAAACGTGCTCACCGTTTTCGTGTAGTACCGCTCCGCCAGTTTTCGGGCCCACCCTGGAAGCCCTGACAGCGGATCGCCCTTGTTGAGCCTGCGAGTTTTCGCCATCTTTCTCCTGTGCTCCGCCTCAGCGGCAGCTTGGCAATCTCTTCAGTGAAACATTGATCGCCACTGGATCGTCTCCCTCTGCTTTGGCCGCGATGGGCACCAGCGCCGGTTGATAACACCGCCTGGTCAACGTCAGCTCCTTGGTGTCCGCGAACAGACGAACCTCGACCGGCGTGCGGCCAAGACGCGCGCCGTTTGCCCAGACCATCGCGCCAACAGGAGACGACTCGACTTCGAATAGATATTCGAGCGGCTGCAGCTTGGCATGAACTTTTACCTGCTCGCCAGCTCTAGAGGCCTTCACCCGCGACTCGTAGCTTCTGTATCCAGCGTGGCGGACCTGAACCAGTCGCTCTACGCCCACCGGAATGTCGGCAAGATAAAACGGCGCTCCTCCCGAAGCGACCAAGCTTCCATTGAGTCGCACCTCGGCATCTTCTGGCTCGACTAGTACCGCGAGCTGAGCATTTGAAACGACAGGCGCAAGGTTCGCCGCCACTTCCGTGGTTTCGCGGCCGCCCTTGACCTCGACATTCTGCGAAAACGGCTGAAAGCCCTGTGCCTGGATTGTGAGCAGGCCACTGCCGGCTCTGGCTTTGTGCACGAGCCTTCCCTGCTCCGGAACGGGAAGCGGCTCGCCGCGAAAGACAACCTCGACCTTCTTGCCCTTCAAATCCAGAGGGAGCTCGATGGCGACGAACCCGGAGTCGACTTCTCGCGCAACCAGAAAGGCGCCCAGGGCCACCGCAGAGACCAACGCAGCTCCCAACATGCCCCAAGCAAGCGCCTTCCCCTTGCTCAACGCCGGCGAAGGTTCCGGCGTGGGTTCATGGGCCTTTGAGGCGGGTTCAGGCGTGGCCGCCACCGCTGTCGAGCCGGCCTCCGGTGGCGCCATCGCTGTTGAGTCGGGATTGGACGGCGGCGCAGGCTCGCTAAACGCGCGAACGGAAGCGCGGACGGCGTCGCTGACTCGATTCTGGGCCGACCAGTTCCGAGTCGGGGGCCGCTCGCTCGGCCTCCCTGTGGCAGGGTCGGTCGCGACGGCTTGCTGCGACGGGTCTAGCGTTGCATTTGATCCCGGAGCGGTTTCCTCCCCGTCCGCGGAAACCGCGTTGCTCAGCAGCGGTCCCACCGCGGCCACCTTGGGCAAAAGACTTCTCATTGGAGCTGCACCCTCAGCGGGTTGCGGCTGCTCACGCTCAATGTCTTCGGCGAAAATAGATTGCATATACGCCACCAAGTCCTTCGCTTCAAAATTGCCGGACTCAGTCAAGAATCGACTCAAGTCCGCGGCCAGCTCGTTCGCTTCCTGGTACCGAGCGCGCGCATCGCTGGCGAGGGCCTTGAGGACTATCGCTTCCAGCGTAGGTGGGATGTTCGCATTGGCCGTCACCGGCGAGGGAATCTGAAAATCGACGCTCGATCCAAGAGCGGGATGCGAGTCGCTGCTGAAGGGTCGCCCACCCGTCAGCATCTCATAAAGGCAAATGCCCACGCTGAAGAGGTCCGACCTCCTGTCCAGCGGAACGCCGCGCGCTTGCTCCGGGCTCATGTACGCGAGCTTTCCGCTGGGCACGGATCGATCCGAGCGGCCGCCATCGTCTTGCTTGGCAATCCCAAAATCGATCAATTTCACCTCTCCAGCGAAGCCGACGAGCACGTTGGAGGGCGAAACGTCGCGGTGCACGAGATCGGTGGGACGGCCGCTCTCGTCGCGCCACCGGTGGGCGTAGTCCAAGGCATTGCACAGTTGAGATATCACGTGGCAGGTCACCGCAATTGGAGCCGGTTCGCTCGACTTGCGGCAACGATCGAGGATTTTCCGGAGGTCTTTGCCGGGAACGTATTCCATTGAGATGAAATGGCTGCCGGCAACCTCTCCCAGCTCGTAGACCCTCGCGATATTGGGGTGAGTGAGCTGGAGCATGATTTTCCCCTCGGCGATGAACATCGAGACGAGCTCGGAGTGTTCGGCCACCGTGGGCAGCAGTCGCTTGATCGCAACCGTCCGACCCGCACCTTCGGTCTCTGCGGCGCGCCACACTTCCGCCATTCCGCCGATGCTGATTCGGTCGAGCAGCAGGTATTTTCCGAAGCGAATCGGATCTTTCTCCAGCGTCTTCACCTAGCTGAGCGATAGGCGCTCGCGCGCGAAGCGTAGTGACCACCGGCTGGAACCGTCAACATTGGCAGCCAAATTTCATAAAGGGTTGACAGACTTGTTTGAGAGCGATTGGTTTCCCCGGTGCCAACGACGCGGATTTAAACCAAAGCGCCATCGATAGGGGGAACCATGAAATTCACTCGAAGAAAGTTTCTCAAGACGGTTGCTGGTGTTTCCGGAGCTGCGCTTCTCGGCCCCGGCCGCCTGGTCCGGGCGCGCTCGACCTCCCTGCGAAACGCCGGGAGCCTGCCGCGGCCTGACAACAGCGGCCTGGAGCACGTCGTCGTGGTGATGATGGAGAATCGCAGCTTCGACCATCTGTTCGGCTGGCATCCGAACGCCGACGCGATCCAGGATGCGACGTATCTCGATAGCGACGGAGTACCGCATCAAACTCAGGCGCTGGCTCCCGACTATTTGGGCTGCGGACATCCTGATCCAGATCATTCATACGAAGGCGGCCGCGTGCAGCGCGACGGTGGCGCAATGGACGGCTTTCTACTCTCGGGCAAAAACGACGACTATTCGATCGGCTATTACGTCGAGGCCGATCGCCCCTTCTACAGCGCCCTGGCGCGCAATTACACCGCGCTGGATCGATATTTCTGTTCCATCCTCGGGCCCACCTACCCGAATCGCTTCTTCATGCATGCGGCACAGACGGATCGCCTGAGCAACACTCTCGATATGGCGACCATGCCTGCCATTTGGGACAGCCTGGCCGCAGCCGGCGTGAGCGCTCGCTACTATTATTCGAATCTGCCGTTCGTCGCACTCTGGGGATCGAGGTATCTCGGAATTTCTCAAACCTACGCACAATTCAAGCTCGATGCGCAGAACGGGCAATTGCCTGCCGTCTCGTTTCTCGATCCGATCTTCACCCTTGCCGACGACGGGACCGGAAATGACGACCACCCCCACGCTGACATCCGCCGAGGGGATGCCTTTCTCGCCGAGGCTTTCCACGCCGTCGCCACCGGGCCCTTGTGGGCGAGCACCGTGTTCATCGTGAACTACGACGAATGGGGAGGCTTCTTCGACCATGTGCCGCCTCCGCGTGCAGCGGCACCCAATCTCGTCGATCCCGATCTCGAAGACGGAAGGGCGCTTCTGGGCTTCAGGGTCCCGACCATCGTCGCATCTCCTTTCTCCGCAGGCGATCCCGCCGATCCCTCAGTGAATGGGACGGTGTTCGATCACACGTCCATTCTGAAGCTCATCGAGTGGCGATGGGGCCTGGATCCGCTCACGGCGAGGGATCAGTCGAACGACGTCGGGAATCTGGCGGACATTCTGGATTTCGCAAATCCACACGCCGAGGTGCCGGATTTGCCTTTGCCCGATGCACCGCCGCCTCAGGCCTGCCCGCACTCGCGGCGAGAGGGCACAGGCGCCAATGATTTTATAGGCGGTCGCAGCATCTCAGACCGACCAACCACCGACTGGGCTCGGCTGGCGCAGTCGAGCTTGCTCGATGGCTGGCCAGTGCCAGGGCGCTGAGAGCAATCCATCCGGACTCGTCCGCGACCGAAAGCCGGCGCGCCTATGAAGCAAAAAACGGCGGAGCGGTCAACTACAAACAATTGCACGATCGGATGCTCTCGTTCGGAACTCCCGCCCCGAAGTACGTTCGCGAAATGATGGGCCTGTAGAGCTATCGCGGCGAGCGCACCAGCGTTTCCATCAGGTGCTCCAGGGCCACCTGCGGGTCGTCGCAGAGCCCGGAATGCACCGCCGAGAGCTGGATCACCGTGCTGCGCGGCGAAACGAGCCAATGAAAGCGCTCCGCCTGCGAAAGCTGGCCGATCGGTCCGCTGTCCCTCCCTCCTTCGCAAATCTGCTGGACGCTTCTGAGATGAGCGTCGACCAAATCCGCGTCGAGCTCGGGCGCCAGCGCCGACAACCGGCTGCGATCGAGCGCGACCGCCGCGCCCAAGAAATCTCGGGCGCGGCAATACAAGACGATCCCGGCGTTGATGCGCTCCCCGCGTTCCACGCGCGGCACCACGCGGATGATCGAATAGTCAAACGAGCTTGGCTCGGGCACGCTCGGCCTCGGCGACAAAAAGAGAGGATACCTGAAGTCTGTCCACCAGCCAGGTCTGATACGCAGCTCGGAGCTTCGATGCATTCCCGATGTCCGCCTCGGGAGGGAGCCACTGATCGGGAATCGCGGAGAGCAATCGGCGGAGATCGACTTTCGTCAGCTTCGCGCGCATCTCGGCATCAATTTGAACCAACATCGAAGACTGCGGCAAGAGCACGTGGTCTTTGATCTGTGGGAATGGGCTTGGGACCCGGGCCTTTGCATCGGGCCAGTTATGGTGAAAGTAAAGCGTCGTCCCATGATCGATGAGCCAGAGCTCGCGATTCCATATCAGTAGGTTTGGATTTTTCGCTGTCCGGTCTACGTTGAGCAGGAAGGCATCCAGCCAGACTATTTCCGAAGCCAGCCGAGGCTCGACTGGCGGAGGCGCGATGGGATCGAAGGCGATCGCTCCTGCGAGGTAAGCCAGCCCCAAGTTCGGGCCTCCACTCGCATTGATCAAATCCCGTATCTCCGGATCAGGCTCGTTGCGGCCGAGGACGGGATCGAGCTCGGCGATGACCAGCTCCGGCACGCGCAAGCTCACCGCCCGCGCGAGCTCTCCGGCGATCAGCTCTGCGACCAGCGCTTTAGCTCCCTGTCCGGCGCCGCGGAACTTGAGGACGTAAAGATTGCCGTCCTCGGCCTCGACGACCGCGGGCAGCGAGCCACCTTCGCGCAACGGGGTGATGTACCGGGTGACGCCAACCGTCTTCATCGGTGCGAACTCTAAGGCTCTTTCACCCTCGGTGTCGTCAATTGCTGACTCTTCTGCCCTTTCGCGAACGCTCGGCAGCGCGAGAGATCTGAAGGTCGAGGGCGGCGAAGCTTTCGGCATTTCCCGCTTGCTCGTAGCGACGAAGGGCCGCCGACAGTTGGGCGGTTCGCTGAAGGAAGGTGGTCAACGCCTCGTGCGTAAGCTGGGTGGCGAACATTCCGTACCCCAGTTTCTCGAGGTAAAGAGCGTTCAGGATCTGCTCGAATTGGCCCAGGACCGGGATCGCGAGCATTGGCTTTCGCAGGAACACCGCCTCGCTCATCAAGGTGAAACCGCCGGAAGCCACAACCGCGCGCGCCGTTCGCAGGTCGTCGATAAAGCCGCGTTCGCTGAATGGCCGGAACGTCACGTTCCCCTCGGTGACGTCCGCCTTCAGATCCCGCCGTACCCCATAGACTCGGCATGGCAATTCCGCCTTGCGCAGCATCTCAGTGATCGGCGAGGCGCCTTCCGCCGTCTGATAAACGAGCAGATGCTCTCCCTCCTCAGGCACCGCGGCCAGGATCTCGGGCCGAAGCACGGGGGGCACCAGCGTGGTGCGTTGCCTTCGAAGTGGGGGACGGAAAAACGTGGTGATCAGGTAGTGAAAACAACCCGGCAGCTTGGATTTCACGATCGAGCGCGCGAGGGCATAGCTCTTTTCAAACCCCGCGAGCAAGGCGGGATCGAGCGCGCAGCGATTGATGATCTGCATGTTGTCGAAGCTGATCACCGGGAGGAGGCGGTTCTTGCCGAAGAGATAGCTGAAGCTTTCGAAGTCGCTGATAACAATCTCCGGTTCAAACTGTCTGACCAGCTCGAAATAGCGACGAATGTTCCGAGGCCAACCCTTAGCGGCCCCCTTCAAGTTCTGCACCACCGTTCGCCACTTGCGGATCCGGTTGTCTTCGTAAGCGAGGGTGAACCCCCAGATCCCGTGCACGCCGGTAAGTCTCTCCTCGAGATATCCCTTGGCGCGACCCGAGGCCACGATGTGCACCTCGTGCTCCCGAACCAGCTTCTCCAGAAGGACGCGCGAACGAATCGCATGCCCCATGCCTTCGCCGACCACGCCGTAGAGAATTCTCATCGCATCCGCTTACGGTCGGCGAGCCTTTGAGCTATGTTCGCGGCGGTACGAGTCTCCGTGAGCTCGATGATGCGCGCGGCAGGCAGTCTCCGCCCAGTGGAGCCGACGAGCAGCATCGAGCGAGAAGGCAGCCGGTCACCGCGCTGGAAAGAAGACCTCCTGCCGCTCGCCACGATTCTCATTTTGACCCTGATCTACAACTGGATTCTCTTAAGCCACTACTACGGCTACGTCTACGCCTACCACGACCTGGCGCTGATAACAGACTGGTTCACCAACGCGCTCTACCACTCGAAGCCATTTTGGATCAGCGAAGACTCAGTCAATCACCTCAGCATCCACTTCACTCCCACCTTGGTGCTGCTAATTCCGCTTTACCTGCTCAGCGACTCGAGCTACCTGCTGGTACTTCTAGGCACCCTCGCGCTCGCAGCGTCGCTCTACTTGGGCCACCGATGGTGGATGGCTCTGAGTCGAACCTACGTTCAGTCCGTCTGGGTTGCTTCAGCCGTTTCCGCGGCGCTCGCCGCGTTCATCGCTCTCAATGCATTTACCAAAACCATTCTCGACTCGGCGCACATCGAGATTTTCTACATTCCGTTGTTCCTGGGTTTTGCTTACAGCCTTCGCTTTCACCAAAAAGTGCGCTGGGCGGTGCTGCTTTGCGTCCTGGCGCTGGGGATGCGCGAGGAAGCGGGTCTCTACCTGTGCCTGCAGACACTCGCCCTGCTCTTTTTGCCCGGCCGACCTGCGGTAGATCCTCGGCGATTTCGCAACCGAGCACTCTTCTTCTCCGGCTGCGCGCTGCTGTACACAATGATCGCCGTCAAAATCATCTTTCCGTATTTTTTTGGAATTCACGAAACCAGCGTGGAGCGGGGTTGGTCTGAGTGGGGCAACAGCTGGCTTCAGGTGACTCTGAACATTCTCACCTCGCCCAAGCTCCTCTTCCACCATCTCGAACAAAGCTCCTTCGAACGGCTCAACCGCTCATTCGGGTATCTACCCTGGCTCAATCCGGCGATGGCGGCGCTGGTCAATGCTCCCGGGCTCCTCCTCTATACCGCCAGCCACCCGGATAAGAGACTGCTGTGGTTCTACCATGGTTCATTGTTGTTCGCCGGTTTCATACCGGCGTTTTATGCCGGTTTCTTTCAACTGCTTCACTGGGGCGCGCGCATTCTTCCTCGTCGTATGCCCTTCCTTCTGAAGCGAAGTCGTCCACTGGTTGGCGTTGCACTCGCCTTGGCGTTGATCGGCTCGCTGGTGAACTTCCCTCGAACCGCCGCCGAACGAGATGGCTTCGCCCCAAAGCGCAGCCCGATTGCGGTTCAGAATGCGAGCTTCATTCGAGAGTGCCTGAAGCGCTGTCCCAATGTTTCCAGCGTTGCGGCGGACTTTCGCCACATCGTGTTCGTTCCGAATCGTGTCGAGCGCTTTCTCCTCGACAATGCCGGCAAAGCGCAGTCCCTTTTCATTTTCGAGCCGGCTCCGGGCGTTCCGCTGGATGCGACGATAGACGAAAGCACCCGACGCTTTGTTGAGAAGGCGTTTGTTATTGCGACGGAGACGAAGGGCGGCCGGTTTTACCTTCGCCGCGGAGTTGATTGCCATCCGCTTTGGCAATGAACGCGATGACCGCCTTGATTGTACTGACATCGCGCAGCATCCGGCGGTGACCCATCTCCTTGAGCGGCTCGAACCGTGCTCCTGGCCACGCCTCGGCGATTCTCTTCCCGTGCTTGAAGGGAACTTCTGGGTCTTGTGGATCGTGCATCACCAGAACGGGAACGCTCATCATCGGTGCAAATCGGAGCATGCTGGCCTCGTCGAAGCTCATTCCCAAACGCCGCTCGATTCGCTTTAGCATCCCTTCGGCGCGAGCGTCGGAGAAGCCGAGCAGGGCCGCCAGCACCCTGGCAAAATGCTTCGGCTCGGCTCCGGGCGCGAGCAGGACTGCGCGCTCGGCTTGCAGTCCCTCTCTCAAAGCGACAATCGTCGCGGTCCCGCCCAAAGAGTGGCCAATCACTGCCCGCGTCGGCGAGAACACCTGAGCGACTGCTCGAATGACCCGAGCCATGTCGAAAGCGGAAACTTGGCGACCGGTGGAGCTTCCATGCGCCGGCATGTCGAATGTCACCACGCGAAAGCCCGCGCTGACCAGCGGCCGGATGAACTCGGTCAGTTGCGCTGCATATCCTTCCCAGCCGTGAACGAGCATCACCGTTGGTCCGCGCCCCCAGCTCCAACACGCAATCTCATCGTCGGCGATGGAAAAACGAAACGCGGTAGCCGGCAGCTCGGGGATTGCCGGCGGCCGCCAGCGCGGCGCGCGCCGAGGAGTGAAAAACATTTGGGCGCCGCGTTCCTCCGCGACGGACGGAGCGATGGCGGCAAGCGCTTTCAACCCCAGTCGGACGATCGCCAGCTGCGACGATCGGGTGCGCTCGAAGCTCTTCTTTCGCGCCTCTTTGGCAGCGCGCGGCGGTGCCCTGGGGGAGTTCTCCGCATCCGTCCAGCGCGCTTCCGGATGAAACAACTCGTCGTTGAGCCCGCATTCGCAGCAGAGGCTGTCGCCCATTCCCCAGGGATCGTAGAGCGGCCGGCGGCACATCCGACAGACCGCGTCCGCCGAGGACCTTTCCGGACGAATCGTTGGCTCGTGCTTCGCTTCGATCCTCGCTTTCGACGTCTGCATCGCTGGTCTCCTTTCGACTGATGGCCGTGGCCACCGCCCAAATCGAACGCTCGTGCTCATTCACGAGGTCGATCTCCGGTCACGAACCGGTCCCATTCGACAATTGACGAGCATATTAGAACGATCGTGCTATTTATTCAAGCTCAGCCGCCAGGAGATCGGTGGCCAAGTGTTGGCGAGTCGAAGCTTTCCCTTGCGATACTCGTACGATCGTGCTAATAGTGACCGGTCAATGGTCCTCGAGAAGAGTGTGAGTGCAGATGGCCGCCTCGAGCGTGGCGAGCGTACTCGCCGCCAAATCCTCGATCTGGCGGTCGACCTTGCCTCGGTCCAGGGCTTGGAAGGCCTCTCCATCGGCGGGCTGGCCTCCAAGTTGTCGCTGAGCAAGAGCGGCCTGTTCGCCTCCTTCGGCTCGAAGGAGGAGCTGCAGCTGGCTACCATTGAGCACGCCCGTCAGATTTTCATCGATGCCGTGGTGCGCAAGGCGATGATGGCGCCTCGGGGCCTGCCGCGATTATGGGCCCTCTGCGATTCGTGGCTGGAGTACGCGGGCCGCAAGGTGTTTCGAGGCGGGTGTTTCTTCGCTGCCGCATCCGCGGAGTTCGACAGTCATCCGGGCCGCATTCGCGACCGGCTTGCTGCGCTAATGGAGGAGTGGCTGACGACGCTTGCGGTGGCGGTCCGCAAGGCCCAGGAAGCCGGCCACCTCCGAGCCGATGCCGATCCAGCTCAGCTCGCTTTCGAGATCCATTCGCTCTTTTTTGGCGCAAATTGGGCCTATCAACTCCATGGCGATTCAAAGGCCTTCGATCGGGCGCGCGAGGCGATCCGCCATCGATTGGCTGCGCTCACCCCAGAAGTCACTCGCAAGGTCGGTGGGCGCGCACGTTCCAGCAGGTCCTGACTGGATTGCCGACGAAACCTCCATCCGCGCCTTGTTGCCGGTAAGTCCAGTCAATCTTTGTATAGTTGAGGGAAACCTGATCCGTCGGCACTCCACCGTCCATACAGCTTCCGGCAGTCTGGTAGTTGCTCACCAATACATTGGTCAGCGTAACCGTGAGATACGGCTCTTGCGATCCGTCTTTGCGTGCTGTCAATGTGGCCGATGGCAAACGCTCCGCCTCAGCGCTTGCCAGAAGTAGCTTGGGGCTCGATTTATCGAGTTTCTTCGTAATCGTGAGATCATTGAACTCGACTCGGCCAGTCTCTGAATGGCCATGGGCCACATTTTGCACACCCCATCCAAACGAGAGCAGGTCGATTCCGTCGGGAACCGCAGTGCTCTCCCCGGGCACGCCATCAATGAGGATGACGCAAGCGGAAGATGGAGGAGCGGGCGGTGGATCCGAGCTCGCGCGGGTTGCGAACATCAAGACAGCAAGAGCTGACAAAACAAACAACACGGCGGCGATACGCGTTGCGGCCTTCATGGCCCCTCCTTTCCTAAGGGTAGCCACGAGTCAAGTTCCGTTTTCCATTCTCGGTCAAGCGGCCCGCCGCTTTGGCGCGAGGCGCAGTCGGCGAGTAGACACTCTCACCTGCACAGGTGCGGCTCCGCGTTCAAGAACCGATCTGGGCGTGGCTTGCAGCAGGGTCGGTATCCCGCTGCGATCGCCAATCTATCTTGCTACTGCTTGACGCGTTCGAGCTGCGTCCAATTCCCTTGCCTCAGCTCAACGTTGGGGTTGAAGCCCTCCCGGTCGCTGAGGATGTATTCATTGTTGCCATTAATCCAGGCATGGCCGTACTCATTGCTCAGCTCGAAGGTCTCACCGGTGTTGGGATTCCGATAAGTCTCCACTCCTCTGAGAGCCTGGTCGTACTTTTGCATCGCGCGGTCACGGCTCTTGGAGCGCTCTTCGTAGCCTTTGGTAATGGTGTTGCTGATCTCTGCGTTTGACTTGCTGATGATCCGGGAGCGATCGGCTGCGCCCTTGATGTTGGCGGCCGCGATGTTGTTCTGAACGGCGCTGACCCGAGCTTGCCAATCCGGATCGACGCGAATAGTGGAAGCGATCATCTCGAAGAACTTCTGAGAAGCATCCAATTGACCTGACGGCGTGCGCAAATCGAACATCTGCGCCCAGGAAGTGTAGTAGTTCGCGTGTCCCTGCTGCATCGTCTGCATGTTCAGCGTCGGCGAGGGGATGGCGGTGGTGAGCGTGACGGCAGTCACCCAGCCCTCCACCGATTGGCCATTGAGGGTGTACTGCAATCGTGCGCGACCGACGTCCGATCGAACGCTGGCCCGTAAGCCGGCCTGGGCGGACATCGCTTCGTTCCTCCGCGCGATCTCTTGCATTTGCTTGGCGATCTTGGGGATGGGCTCGACGGCGACCAGTCGCGCTCCCGGCCGAACCTTCGGCACCACGACGCGACGAAGCAAGTCAGCCGCGGACATCGGGCGCATGACATCGCAGCCCCTCTGTGCTTGCAGAGCCTGAATAGTGAAAGCATCATCGGACCATACCCAGTTGTATTCGGGCAAAAGCTCGATTGAACGGCCATCCGGGCCGCTGGCCCGGAAGGTTGTTTGCGCCAAGCCGCAGGAGCCGTTTAGGTATTTGATGTTTCCCTGAAATTGCCAGTCCGTGGGGATGAGCAAGCTCATCGCAGGGATCGGTTTTTCAAATCCGTGCTGATCGACGACTTTGACTTGTTTGAGGCGATAGTAATTGGCCTGGCCGCTGTTGGCGCCGTCCGCCGCTGGTTTCTGCTGCTTGGCTTGGGTGGAGACCGTTTCGGATGAGGACGCCGCCGGCGGGGTCGATGCCAGTAATGCCGCCTTTTTGGCCTCGTACTCCTCTTTGGTGAGGACACCGGTTTGTAAGGCGTTATCCAACGCTTTCATCTGCTCGGTTTTTTTGTCGGCGGCGAAAGCGCAGGGTGACACCATGCCAATGACGAGTACTGTCAACGCTCCTCTTGCTTTCCCCATGGATACCTCCCCTCTCTACCTCGCCAGATGTCTCTACCCTCTGCGTAGATCACCGGTGCGCACAGTTCACCCGTGGTGTCAAGGGTCTCATTATGGTGAGTTGAAGAGAAGGCGAGCTCAGCGATGCAGTTGCCGATCCAACCAGGAAGCCATGAGCATGAAATAACCTGGCGCTTGCGGAGCATTTTCGTTCATCGTCTTGGCGTCAAATGCCATCGTCTCGCGAGCCGGAAGCATCATTTCGTGGCTCGCATCGGCAACCACGGCGTAACGAATGTTTTCTTGCTGTTTGGACAGAATATCGAGTTGTTTTATCGATTGCGCAACGGGAACCCACGGATCTTCGCCACCGTAAATGAATAGCAGCGGTACCTTGACCTTGCGAAGCGCTGCAATCGGATCGTAGGCCATTTCCTTGCGCGCCGAACTGTGCTCGGGGTCGGTTGTCAGATTAGATGCCCGCGGCAGGAAGGCAAGGTCGAACCAAGGTTGTGATTCCGCCTTTCGGATTTCGTCGAGTGCTTGGGCGCGTGAAGTTGTTCCATTCAGATAGCCAATCCAGGCCCTTCGGGCCTTGAGCATTCGCTCTGCATCTTCTCGCGAGTGACCGCGGACCGTCAGCAGGTTGGTTGTTGCAAATTCCATTTGCCTTTCGGGCGTAACCAGCGGCGCGGAGACCGAGATGGCAAATGCCGTATCCTTGTCGCGAGCAGCAGCCAAGACTGCCAACCACCCACCCTGGCTTAGACCCCAAAAACCGATCCTCTTTGGATCTATTCGCGGGAACTTGGCCAACGCGTTCTTCCCGGCGATCGCGTCGTCGGCGAGAGCCTCGTAGTCGGCGTTGTTCCGATTTCCGGACGACTCGCCGCTTCCCCGCCGGTCGTAGATCAGCACCGCAATGCCCATCGCAGGTAAGCCTTTGCGCAAATGGCGATAAAGCGCTGCGGAACGGGTTGGTTCCGATGCACCATGCAAAGCTATCACCGCAGGCAAGTGGTCGCCGTTCTCCGGGAGGTAGGCTGTGCCGACCAGGCGTGTATCGCCATTGGCAAAACTTATTTCTTGCGCCACTACGGCCGGTTTTGCCTGGACATACCAAACATCAGACGCCAATGCTGGCGAACGCTGCGCCGAGCAGACCCACACGCAAAAGACAAGCATCGAAGCTAGATCTCGCCGCATCGTACGACCCACTTTGTTGAAACCTGGTCGCCGGCGTCGTGTGCACAGTTCACGAATGCTGTCAAGGGCCGGGGCTGGAAACCTCAAGCAAGCCGAAATCTCGAAATAGGACAGCGAGTGTGAAAATAAGCTCGGTTTCCGACTTATTTTTACCACTCGATGCAAAAGTAGGATGTACGTGGTCGCAGAAACAGCATGGGCGATGTCGCCGGGTGCTGACCGAAAAGGGTGGAGGGTGAGGGATTAGTTGCCGCCGGGCGTGAAAAACAGCATCGAGTTTGGCGCGCTCAGGCCACCCGTTCCTTGCTCGACAAACGTATCGATGAAATCACCGGTCGTACCATCGAAACGCAAGACACGGCTGTTGGCTCGGCTATTCACATAGAGGTTCCCATCCGGTCCGAACCTCAAGGAAGTGGGGTTTCTGATCATTCCACTGTCCGCAGGCACGAAGATGCTGAGGAGCTGTCCGGTGGCCCCGCAGTACTGCAGAACCGGATTTGGCCCGTGGCTCGCGACGTATAGATTGCCGTCAGGGCCGAAAGTGAGGCCGGCTGGTTGAGTAAGCTCTTTGGTATCTCCGGGAACGAAGGCGTCGATGAATTCTCCCGTCGTCCCGTCGTAGCGCAGCACGCTGTTGGTCATATGGCTGTTCACGTACAAGTTGCCATCCGGTCCGAAGACTAGGCCAGCGCTCGGTTGCGTCAGGCCGCCGCTCCCGGACGGAACAAAGGCATCGATGAACGCGCCGGTCGCGCCATCGTACCGCAGGACGCTGTTGTTGGCTTGACTGTTCACGTAGAGACTGCCGTCGGGGCCGAAAATAAGTGCCGACGGCTTGGCAAGACCTCCGCTACCGGCACCGACAAACTCATCAATAAAATCTCCCGTGGCGCCGCTGTAACGCAGAACATTGTTCGTCATGTTGCTGCTGACATAGAGATTGCCGTCCGGACCCAGGGCGACGCCGCCGGACCTGGTCAAGCCGCCGCTACCGTTCGGGATGAATGCATCGATCAGCTGCCCTGTGTTCTCGTCGAAGCGCAAGATGCTGTTTGTTCGATTGCTGCCAATCAACAGATCCGCGAACGCTTCGGGAACGGACCAAAGCGACAAAGCGACGAAGAGCAGCGTCGAAATGCCAGATCTCAGTGTACGCGAGTGCATGAGTTGCCCCCTTTGGCAAGCAGAAAAGTGGTAAGAAGTAGACGGGCTCGCCGGCCTAAAATGTCAACATGATTTCTGACTAGGTCCGATCGAGTGTGTTCGACTCTCGACGTTAAGCCAACACGCCGGGGAATGGGCCGCAATTCGCTGCATCGCCGAAGCCGGGGACGGATTCGCCCATCGCGTTGAGGATGGTGCAACCCACTTTGTTGAATACCTGATCCCCCTCGTCGATCCGCTGTCCACCGCGCCGGATCGCTCCGCCGGCCTTGCCGATGAGGACGATGGGCACGTTTCTCTGACTGTGGTCGCCCCGCCCCTGCTCGTTCGCCCAGACGATCAGACTGTTGTCGAGCACCGTCCCCTCCCCTTCCGGGATGGCGTCCAGAGCCTGCGCCATTCGAGCGACTTGGGTGGCGTAGTACCGATTTATTCGCACCACGCGGTCGGTATTGATTGGAGTGCTGCCGGCATCCGAAGTGTCCAGATGCGCAACCTCGCCGTGGCAGTCCAAATTGATTCCCTCCCAGGCGAACCGCCATGATCCTCCGCCGTATCCAAATTGAATCGTCACGATGGGAGCGAGCCCACAGCCCAGCGCGACGGCTCCGAGGTCGATCATGTTTCCGACGATCTCGGGAATGGCTTGCTCGTTGTTCAACAGCATCTCGGGTGCAGTGTGGGTGAAATCTCTTGGCTCGGCCGGTCGCGTGCAGGGCATTTGTGTTCCGTCGAGCGCCCGGGTCAGTCGCAGCTCCACCTGGCGGATTGAGCTGAGGTGCAAATCCAGCTTGCTCCGCTCCCGCGGGCCGAGCAGCGCCGACACTTCCGCCAAGTCTTGCGACACGGAATCAAGGGCGCTTTTGCGCAGCAGCAAGCGCTGGCGGCTCGACGGCTCGGTCGCCACGTCGGCAAAGAGTTGGCGGTAGACGACAAACGGATCGAGCAATGGAAGCTTGTGCTGGCCCGGACCGGTGTAGCAAAACGACTTGCGATGGTCGAAGCCCGGCTTGGGGTGCGGCGAGTCGTAGGAGGTCAGAACGGCGAGCGTGAGCGAATCGATTCCCCACTTGTTCGCCAGAATCTGATCGACCGACGGACCTCCGCCCCACGGCTTTCCACCGATGGAGAAGAGCCTCGCGCCGGTGAACATCCGGGCGAAGCCCATGTCATGCTCGTTGCCATCCGTTCCGTTTGGATCGCGCGGGACGAACACGCCTTTGATGACGTTCGTCCTCTGAGCGATCCGCGGGTTGCCCAACAAAGGCTCCAGAATAGGCGACGTGAAATTCACCGTCGGCCAGAAGTTCGCTTGCTGCGTGCCATTGTTCTGCATGAACAGCACCAGTCGCTTCAGCGGCGGCGTGGAGGCAAGCACCCGGTTCGCCAGCGGCCACAGGAATGGAACGCTTCCGAGCGCCTGGAGCAACCTGCGACGTGTCATCGCTTGCGACGCCATGGCCTTGGCCTGCTAGGGTTTCTCCGGGCTTCGTTCAACGAACAGCGGAGTTTGGATGAACGACAGAAGCAGATCGGTCATCCGACGGTCGACTGAAAATTGATTTGAGATGCTCGAAATTGTATCGGCGTCCAGAGCCGACTCCGCCTGGCCGGTGACGAACCGGAACATTTGCGTCACCGCGCAGTCTCGAAATTGCCTGCTGGCCACCAATCGCTCGGCCAGCTCGGAGGCGCCGTTGAAATCGCCGTCGATGTCTTGCGTTCCAATCAGCGTTCCGCTCGAGTCGACGGGCTTGCCGTTTTCCGTGGTGCGGAATCGCCCGATCGCGTCGAACTCCTCGAAGCCAAATCCAACCAAATCGATGAGCCGGTGGCAGCTCTGGCAAAAGGAATCGTCCGAGTGTACGGAGAACCGCTCGCGAGTTGTCTGCGTTGGATCCAACGGCCGCATCATCGCCATCTGCAAGACGCCCGGCGGCGGCGGAGGCAGCTGCGTGCAGAGCAGCGCTTGACGGAAGAAGACGCCGCGCTCGACGGGAGCAGAGTGTGAGGTCGCCGAGTGCACTGCGAGGTAGCCCGGGCGGGTTAAGACACCTTTCCGGTGACCGTCCAGCTGGACGGGCCTGAAGTCGGCCGATCCATCCATGCCATACACCGAGCTCATCGCCACATCGACAAACGAGCTTTGCGAAGTAAACAGCTCGCGAAGAGAGCCAGATCTGCTCCAGAGGATGTCGTCAAAAAATAAATCCAGCTCGGTGGCCATGCTCCTGGCCAGCGCCTGATTGAAGGTCGGATAGACGAGTGGATCTTTCGTGAGGCCCTGCAGCAGAGTCGTGGCCAGCCATTGGTGGAAGAACTCCCGGAGGTTGGCCTTGGCGCTGGCCGTGTGCAAAAGACGCTCGGCCTGACGACGCAGCTCTGCGGCAGCGTGCAAGCGGCCCTGGCTCGCCGCTCCGAGCAGCTCGTCGTCCGGCATCGTTCCTGCAAGCAAAAACGACAGCTCGGAGGCCAGCTCATAGTCGTCGAGAACCCGTCGCACATTGGGCGGGGCCGCGTTGCCGCCGAGCTCGCGCCGGTAAACAAAGGACGGGCTTTGGAGAATGGCCTCGATGGCAGTCTGGATGCCGGTTCGAAAACCGCCGATTTCCGCGGCGCTCTGATACACCGCGCGCAAGCGCGCCAGCTCTCCAGAGGTCGGCGGGCGGCGGAATGCGCGCAGGCCGAAACTTTGAAGGAAGCTGTCGACGCACTGTGATTCTCCAGAGACAACTGGATCGCATCCGCGCAGTAGATCTACGAGATGCGCTTGGACCGCGTTCTCCGCGAGTTGCTCCGCCGCCATCTGATACCGCAGGGCCTGATCGGTTTGCACCGCGAGCAGCGCTGAACCATTGTCGTAGCCATTCGCATACGACTCGTCGAGGAATCCGTTGGCCGGCTGGGTGGTATCCCAGAGCAGATCGCGGACGACATTGTTGTATTCGCGATTGCTGAGCCTGCGCAGCCGCCGGACGATGCTACCCTGCTCCGCCGAAGCGCCCGGCACGTTGACGAACACGCTTTCTCGTGAGCGACCAGTGCAACCCGCTGCGAGCCCAATCAGCCCGCACAGTGCCAACTGAAGGGCGGCCGATCTCATCAGACCCCTGTCGAGGACGCGTGGGCTGGGCGCGTGGTTCCGTTCGCCGAGTATCAGGGTGGCGATAATTTCGCAAGTCAACTTCGGCACTCGCCGGTCAGCTGGCCTCCATCGTCGGCCGCTGCCCATCTGCATCGAATGAACGCTTCTCTCCACCCTCAATTAGAAGCGCCGCACGAGACGCGCGGGAATTTCATACATTTATTTGTTACAGATTTTCCAGACTGGATTGGTTGGTCGCGTTGTATTTGCTGCGGCGATCTGGGACGTCGAATCGAAACGGCCGGCGTGAATTCTTTGGCCGCTCTGAGGGTATCCAAGCGACCTTGAACCAAGGATGACGAAGACGCTGGCCTCGTCGCAGTGCTCCGTTATCACAAGCCTTAGCGGACAATCGTCCAGTGCGTGAAACGCAGCCAATTCTTCACCCTCGGTGTCGTCACCCGCGCGGTTCCCAAATTCTAAAAAAGCGATAACTCATGGCGATTGACACCGTCGTTGTTTCCTGTACTGGACAGACCACGGTCCTGGCGAACCAGGAACGGGTGTTCCTCGGATGAGTTTCAAACAATCGGAGAATCGAGGAGGGGTACGCAGTGCAATCACTCACAAGAGGCGTTGGGCCGGGCTGCTTTGCGGAGCGTTTTAATAAATCGATAGCTGTTACGAGAATCGCTGGATTGTGTTTGGTTTTGGCAGGCGCCGCAGTTGCGTACGCTGACCAACCGGTGGATCCAGGCCCGCGAGCCGGAGACGTTGGAGCAGGTGGGCCGTATCCTACGCTCAACGACGATGAGCGCGCGTTCTTCAACGCGGCGCTGGATGTCTTCAAAGAAGTTGATTCCGTTTCCGGTAATCTGCCTGGCGAAAGGGGCAAAGGGCTGGGTGCGACCTTCAACAGCAATAGCTGCGCCTCATGCCATGCCGAGCCCTCAGCTCTGGGTAGCAGTCCGCATCCCAACTTGGGTCAAGTCCGCGCCGACAATCCCCAGGTTGCAATGGCGTCGCTCGATCGCCTCAAAGGTCGAGAGCAGATCATTCCTTCCTTCATTCGGAGGGATGGGCCGGTTCGCGAGGCACGCTACATCCGCAATCCGGATGGCTCAAAGGACGGCGGCGTCCATGGCCTGTACACAATTGCTGGGCGTGTCGACGCTCCGGGGTGCAACTTGTCGCAGCCCGACTTCGAGACCGAGCTGGCAAGCAACAACGTGATTTTTCGCATTCCGACTCCAACCTTCGGCATGGGCCTGATCGAGAATGTTCCCGATGATGCGTTGGTTGCCAACCTGGCGAGGTACCCGTACGAGAAACAGGCTCTCGGCATCGGTGGCAAGCTCAATCGGACCGGAAACGACGGCACGGTCACACGGTTCGGCTGGAAAGCACAGAACAAGTCTTTGCTTATCTTTGCCGGCGAGGCATACAACGTGGAGCAGGGCGTCTCTAACGAGCTATTCCCAAACGAACGCGCCGCGGTCGATAGTTGTGTCTTCAATACCAGCCCCGAGGACTTTACGAATCCTGTGCCCGCCGCCGGAGCGGGAAACGAGACCTCGCACAGCGATACGGTGAATTTCGCGGTTGCGATGAGGCTTTCCGCTCCACCTTCGCCGACGACCAACACCGAGTCCGAGCTTCGCGGTGCAGCGCTCTTCGGCAACGGCCAAGATCCCGGAATCGGGTGCGTCCTTTGTCACAGCGATACGCTGACCACCGCGCGTTCCCCCTTCACCGGCATGAGCAATGTCGACATTCACCCCTTCACCGATGTGGCGCTCCACCACATGGGGCCGGGCCTTGCCGATTTTATCGATCAGGGACTCGCCGGCCCTGACGAGTTTCGCACTTCGCCGCTGTGGGGCGTGGGCCAGCGGATTTTCTTTTTACACGACGGTCGCGCCGGGCCACCGAATGGCGGCCTGCAGAATGCCATTTTCGCTCATCGGAGCACCAATCCGAGTTGCAGCGACGATCAGTTGTACGCTGCTGACGGAACCGCCTGCAGATCAGAGGCGAATGGGGTCATCGACCGCTACGAGGCTCTCTCAGACTCGGCTCAACAGGACATTCTGAACTTCCTCCGATCGCTATGAGCAAGTAGCGCCGGACTTCGAGCGCCTTGGTTGCAAGCGTGAGGATTGGCGCGCTTGCCTCGGTGGTCCGCACCCGCCAGGATATGCAATGGCTCGATGCGCCTGGAGATACATGAAAGTCCCACCTTGCTCTGGCCATCCTTAGGTGGATCAATGACCCTTTGAAGACCAGATTTAATCAACCCACTTGTGCGGGGTCTTTGCTGTCACGCGTGGGGTTCAAAATGCCGATCGTGAGGACTCGATGGACTCGGTGGAGTTTTGCAAGCCCCCTTGCGCTGCTGTTCGTTGGGCAGCTGGCTCGCGGCCAGGCTGAGAACGCCGGCTACCGCGCGATCATCGACCCCTCGATCCAGTACCAAACGCTTCAGGGGTGGGGCACGTCGCTGGCGTGGTGGGGCAACGTGGTGGGCGGCTTTCCCGAGCCCGCGCGCAGCGAGTACATCCAGAAGGTCTTCGACCCGGTGCAGGGCCTGGGTCTCAACGTCGTTCGATACAACATCGGCGGCGGAGAAAATCCGGCGTACCATTTCATGGAGTACCGCGCTGCGGTGCCCGGCTTCGAGCCGTCTCCGGGTGTCTGGGATTGGACTGCGGATGCGAACCAGCGGTGGGTGCTCAATGCCGCGATCGGCTCGGGCGTGGACACCTTCGAAGCGTTTTCGAATTCCCCGCCGTATTGGATGACCAACAGCGGCAGCGTCACCGGCGCGCCGAACGGGGGCGACAACCTCAACCCCGCCTATTACGACGCGTTTGCCGACTACCTCACCGAAGTCGTGCTTCAGTTTCGCGACGCGTGGGGCATCACCTTTCAGACGCTCGAGCCCTTGAACGAGCCAATCAGCGGCTGGTGGCGCTTCGGCGGCCGCCAAGAGGGCTGCCACTTCGAGCGCGCCAGTCAAGCGGCGATCATCGAGCGCGTCGCAGCTTCCCTCGCCAGCAAAGGCCTGAGCACGACCGCGAGCGCGTCGGATGAGAACACCATCGACCTCGCGCTCGGCTCTTTTCGCTCATTTAGCCCGGCGGTGAAGTCATCCCTCTCCAGGATCAACACGCATGCATACGGAGGCAGCCAGCGGACCCAGCTCGCCAACGACGCCAACTCTTATTCCAAAGATTTGTGGATGTCCGAGTACGGCGACGGCGATGCATCGGGACTGATGATGTCCCGCAAAATCCTCAGCGACATGAAGAACATGCGGCCGAGCTCCTGGGTTTACTGGCAAGCGGTGGACGGCGGCGGCTGGGGGCTGCTTCGAAACGGATTGCCGGATGCGACCACGACCGACTACACGCTCAACGAAAAATATTTCGTGATGGCGAATTACAGCAGGTTCATTCGCCCGGGGTATCGATTCGTCGCCATCACCGATCCAAATTCGCTGGCGGCATACGACGGGTCGTCAGGCGCGCTGGTAATTGTCACAACCAACAGCAGCGCGTGGGATGTCGAGGTGACGTATGACGTGTCGATGTTTGATACCTTCGACAGCTCAGCCACGCCGTACCGGACCTCGCCAACGGAAACCCTCGTGCAACTGGACGAGGTCGGCGTTGCCGACGGGTTTTTCACTGCCGTCGCGAAGGCGCAGTCCGTCACCACTTACGTGCTCTCCGGGGCGTCGTATCTCGGGCGGGTGGGATTCGATCCCAACGCCTATTACAAGCTTGTGAATGCGAACAGCGGGCTGGTGCTCGACGTGACCGGCGGCTCGATCGCCGACAGCGCGCGCACCATTCAAGCGTACGACAAGGGTGGATGGAATCAGGAGTGGGCCATCCTCGGTCTGGGCGCAAGCATCTACAAGCTGCTCAATCGCAACAGCGGCGCAATTCTCGACGTGGCCGGTGGATCCACATCTGACGGAGCGAACATCATTCAGTACCACGACCACGACGCCTCAAATCAAGAGTGGAGCCTGGTGGACGCCGGAGATGGAACCCTTGAGATCGTCAACCTTTACAGCGGCCTTCTCGCCGATGTGAACGATGCTTCGACTGCGGCCGGCGCAAACATCGTCCAATGGCACGACACGGGTAGCCCCAGTCAGCGTTGGACGCTGGTCCCGGTTGCGTCGCCCGCAGCGCAGTAGAAATTGCCCGGTCCTCGCAGCGATGCCTGCGCCTCGCGCGCGCTTATTCTCCCGCCAAGCCTTGCTGCAGATTCGCCATCGGTTCAGGTTCAGGGAACGCCAGCTTGCTTCGAAATTCTCGACGCAGCAGCAAAAGATTGGCGCAAGCCTGAACGAAAACCGATACGACCGAGAGATACCATACATGGATGATTTGGAAGCCCGGCATGCGCGAGAGCAGCGTCGCCGGAACGGCAAAGAGAGCCAAGCGGGTCAACGACGTCGCCAGGGGAGGCACCGTGTTGCCAATTCCCTGGAAGACGCTTGAGCTGGTGAAGACAATTCCAACGGCAATGAAATTCAATGAAATGACCTTCAGGTAGTCGCTGCCGAACGCAATCACGCTCGGATCAGCGGAAAAGGCGCGGATCAAGCTTGGGCCGGCGAACTGGCCGATCAGCGTCAGCAGGAACATCACTGCGAAGGAGAGGTAAAACGCAGAATAGAAAGACTGGCGCACCCGGTCTCCTTTACGGCCTCCGAAATTCTGGCCGACCACGGGCGCAACCGCGAAGCCGAGCGCCATCACCGGAAGGAACATGCTTTGCATCACTCGAGCGCCCACGCCGAATCCCGCCTGCGCGGCGGCGCCAAACTGGCGAATGATTCCATACACAAGGGCGATGTAGACGCTGAGGAGCGCAAACTCGGCACCCGCCGGGACGCCGATGCGAAGCATCGCCCACCAGATTCTCGCCTTTGGCAACAGAAGCGCGCTGCGAAACCGCAGGTATTTGTAATGGCGCTCGTAGTAGACGATGAACAACGCGTTGGCGATCAGGATGGAAATGAACGTCGCGAGCGCAGCACCGCCCACGCCCAGCACCGGCAAGGGACCCATGCCGAAGATCAGCAGCGGCGCAAAGGCCATGTTCAGCACCACGCTCAGCACCTGCAGGCCTACTGCCGCCTTGATCACTCCCGTCGCGCGCAGGGCGGCACCCAGCGACACCAGAGGAAATTGGAGCATCAGCGCGGGAACGAACCAGAGCAGATATTGTTTCGCGAGCGTCGCAGTGAGCGCATCAGCGCTCAGTGACCTGGAATATTCGTCGCGAAGTATGAATGCGACCGTGCCGAACAGAACGGCGATCACCAGCGAAAGCACAAGGGATTGATTGAAAACTATCTCGGCTCGGCGCTGGTCTTTTTGGCCGGTCGCCTGAGCGATGAGCGTTGTCGTACCAACGCTCAATGCCTGCGTGATCGCGACCACCACCAGCGCCAGGTTGCCGGCGACCCCCACCGCGGCAATCGCCTCTTTCCCCAGGCGCCCGACCCAATAGAGATCCGCCAGCAAGTAGAGCGTCTGCACCAGCATGCTCAGCACAAGGAAGCTCGCCATGTGCAGCAAGTGCTTGGTCACCGAACCCTGGGTCATGTCTCTCATCGGGCGATACCGATAACTAACTCCGACGAGTGATTGCAAGCGCGGTGACGGCAGCTATCGCTTTGGGATGACGAACGGCGGCTGTGATTCGACGGTCGCTACGTCCTCGGCTCCATAGTACGCAGCGACCTGCTGCTTGTAGATCGGCCGGGTGTACGCTTCCGCGCGCGGATGCTCGATGAGATCGGCGATCACCTGGGCAACTTCTTCCACCGGCTGAGGAAACGGCAGCTGCCGCGAGTCCGGTCCGCCGTGCCGCGCGGCGAGGCCGAAATCGGTCGCCACCACGCCCGGGAGCACCGCGGAGACGTGGATCTGCGGAAACTCGGCGCGCAAGTCCACGCGCAAGTTGGCAGTGAGAGACATCAGCGCGTGTTTTGATGCGCTGTAGGCGGAGCGTATTGAAGCAAAAGGTATTCGACTCAAGACCGACGAAATGTTGATGATATGGCCTTGTTTGCGTTGCTTCATGTGGGGGAGAACGGCCTGCACGCCGTAGAGGGCCGACTTCACGTTGACCCGCATCATTTCGTCGAAATCCTCATCGGTGAGCTCGGCCACCGTTCGAGTGATGCCGCGGCCGGCGTTGTTTATCCACACGTCGATGCGGCCGAACCGCCCGAGCGCGGCGTCGACGATTCGCTGCACCTCGGCACGGCGCGTGACATCGGCGACGATCGGCAGCGAGCTCGGTCCAGACTCCCCGGCAACCGCGCGCAGCTTGTCTTCCCGGCGCGCCGCGAGAACGGTTGACGCGCCGTTGCGGCCAAGCAATCGCGCGGTTGCGGCACCGATCCCCGAGGATGCTCCGGTAATGACGATGACCTTGTCGTTCATGAGCGGCATTGTATCAACCGCCGTTATTTTTGGCGCAGGCCTGCAGCTCTGGCGAGCAACATTTGGCGAAGCGACTGGGAGCGCTCCCGCGAAACCGGCACGCGTATGCCCTGGCTTTGATCTCCAATGCCCAGCCCGACGAAAAGCGTAGTATCGCCGCCGCCGCGGTCCAGCTCCCTCACCTGCGAAACGTTGACCAGCCAGTTCCGATGGACGCGCAAAAAGGCGCTTCCAAACGAGGCTTCGATCGCCGCGAGCGACAGATCGACATCGAATTTGCCATGCTGCGAGTGCACGTAGGTCAGGCGATCGGCCGCCTCGAAGGCCCAGATCTCGGTTGGCTCGAGGAACACCAAGCTCTTCTTGCGGCGCGCTACCACGCGCCTGCTCGACCTCTCTGCCGAAACGATCGGACGACGCTCCAGAAGTCGTTGGAGGGATTGCCGCACGCGTTCCTCGCCGAACGGCTTGAGAAGGTAATCGTCGACTCCGAGATCGAAAGCCTCGAGAGCATGTTGGCGATAAGCGGTCGCCAAGACTAACATCGGTTCACCCGGAGCCCCTGCGATCGCGCGGACTACGTCTAGACCCCCACCGGCGCCAGCGCCGCCTTGCAAATCGATGTCGACGAAGACAACGTCGATGGGTTCGGCGCTCGCGCGGAGCACCTCGAGCGCCTCGTCCACACCTGCGACGGCGCCGACGACCTCCGCCAGGCGCGTGGCTTCAATCAGCTCGACGAGATAGTTTCGGGTAGGCCACTCATCCTCGACGACGAGAGCACGGAGGCGAGGAGTGGGTTCTAATAAGAACGCCGCGCGCATGCTCATGAAGCGGTCCGCGCAGGATCCATTCGCTGCGCCGCAAGCTCGACGGTCGCTCGGGTGCCGGTGGGGGTTGATTCCAATCGCAAGGCTGCTCGGTCTCCATACTTGAGAGCCAACCGCCGGCGCACGGCGATAATTCCGTACGCCCCCGTGCGAGCTTCGCCCTCCGGCAGACCGAGGCCGTTGCTCTCGATGAGCAAGCACCTCGCTTCGCGCGGCTCCGCCGTCACCAGCCCGGCGATGGCATTGAGCGTGTTGAGCAAGAAGTGACGCTCGAGGCGCCCACGCAGTTGAGCTAGGTCCAGCGCGGCCCGGAGCTTCTCGGATTCCAGCCGCCACTTGCCCGGTTCGAGCGAGCCGCCGCATGGCGAGCTCCGCTTCCGCACTCCGGTCGTCGTCCGGCGCCCGCGCTTCGTCCCGGCGAAACGACTTCGCGTCGGATCTTCCTGGCGAGCGCGGCAGCGTCCAGCGTACGAGATGCGGTGCGGCTTGGTCGGGTCCTACTGGTGATCCGAGCCGCGGGGTTTGCGTCGATCCCAGGGCAAGGCACGACGCGTTGAGGCCTGCACGGCCGCGTCGGTGAGGCATTGATCTCTCTGGATCCGATAGAAAATGCATCTGCGGGGCGAGCACCATTCACTGATCTCGCCATCCGACTGGGTCAACGCATTCGCGAGTTGCGGAAATTGCATTCACTCACTCAAGAAGCGCTCGCCGAGCGCGCGAAAATCAGTGTTTCGTTTCTTTCCATGATCGAGCGCGCCGATCGGGTGCCGCACCTCAAGACTTTGGCGGCGTTGGCGGACGGGCTGGGTATCTCTCTTTCCGAGATGTTCGCGGGTGTTGGTGAGCACACGAAAAACAGGTCGACGGCGTTGCTTCCATTGATCAAGCTCTTGGAACGCCTGTCGCTTGGTGAAAATGAGGTTGGTGCGCTGCTCGCCATTGTGAAGGCTATGTACAAGGCCCGATGATGAATCGGATCTCTCCTGACACAACGTTGTCAGCAGCGGCTTCCTAAGGTCCCTTCACGCTCGCATTCCGCGGGCGCTTGCACCAAGGAGCACCTCATGGCAAAGCCCATTACCTACCTCGAGCTGCACACCCCAGATCCTGCGAAGGCGAAAGCCTTCTACGGGCAGCTGTTTTCCTGGAGGTTTGAGGACCTTCAGATTCCCGGGATGCAGTATTCGATGATCAAGACCGGCGGCGAGCTGCAAGGCGGCGTCAGGACGCCCGATGGTCCGAGGGCGTCGACGCTGTGGCTGGCATACCTCACCGTCGAGGACCTCGACGCCACGGTCGCCAAAGCGAGATCCTTGGGCGGTAGCATTCTCAAGGAGCGCACCGAGGTGGCGAACGAGGGATTCTTCGCCGTAATTGCCGACCCGACGGGGGCAGTGTTTGCGATCTGGCAGGAAGCGGCGCGGCGAAAGCAGTAACCTTCCAGCATGCGCCGTGCGGATCGCCTCTTCCGCCTCGTGCAGCTGCTTCGCCGCAGCCGGGTGGTCACTGCGCAGCGTCTGGCTCAGGAATTGGAGGTCGCGGAGCGCACGGTGTATCGCGACATCCGTGACCTCTCGTTGTCCGGCGTCCCGATTCGCGGCGAGGCCGGCGTCGGGTACGCCCTGGCGCACGGGTTTGACCTTCCTCCGTTGATGTTCGACGAGGAGGAGGTCGAAGCGCTGGTGCTCGGGGCGAGAGTCGTCCAGGGATGGGCGGACCCGGCGCTGGCGAAAGCCGCGGATTCTGTCCTCGCCAAGATCGAGATGGTCCTGCCTGACAAGATGCGCTCCAGGGTCGCGGCTTCCACGTTGTTCGTGCCGCACTTTCGACCCGGAACGCGGGCGCCGAATCTCGGCGCATTGCGCGGTGCGATTCGCGACGGACGGAAGGTCAACTTTCGATACCTCGACGAGGGGGGACGGGAGTCGCGCCGCACGGTGCGGCCGCTTGCGCTCGCCTTTTGGGGGAAGATCTGGTCGATGGCTTCATGGTGCGAGCTGCGTCAAGACTTCCGCAGCTTCCGCCTCGATCGGATGTCTGAGATTGATTTGAGGGAAACCTTCTCGCCCGAGCCCGGAAAGTCGCTCGATGACTTCATTCGACACGTCACGCAGAGCCCGCCTAGGCGGATGAGCGATGCATCAAATCGGGGTGCGTAACTTTTAATGCAGGGTTCGATGGCCAGCGGGCCGAATTGTGTTTCTTGAATGCATCGTCCAAGGGGTCTATACCGAGCGTCTCAAATTAACGGAGGTCGTCATGGCTACCTCGGGAAGCGGAACAACGAAGTCGAAGGCCGGTACGGGTGCGACGAAAATGCGGAAGGTCGCTGATTGCCGACTGTTCCCAAGCGAGAAGAACTGTTCGCTTACGATTGCCGGCACGGAGGAGGAGGTGCTCGAGGTAGCGGTTCAACATGCGATTACCAGCCACGGGCACCCAAATACGCCCGAGCTGCGCAATCAAATCAAGGCAATGTTGAAAGACGAGCGCTAATCAGCCCGCCGCAATCAGGCGAGTGCCGTCGCTGCGTCAAAATTGCTGATTTGCTGTGTGGACGGGAGCCCGCGCTGACGGACGTGGGCGCGACCCGGCGTCTGTTAATTTCCCGGTGAGCTGAGCAGCTCGGAGATGCGAGTGTCCGCTTTGCGCAGGCGGCGCGCGAGCTGGCGGCAGATATTTTGAAGCACCATGATGTAAGCGTTCTGATCTTCCAGGTAAAGAGTGTAGAGGTTCTTGTTGCTCAGCGCGTAGAGTACGGCCGGCTCGGTGACGAGGACCGTCGCGGAGCGGGGTTGAATCTCCACCAACGTCATTTCGCCGAAAAACTCGCCCCGTCCCAGCCGCACGATAGGAACCTGGACGCCGCGGCTGTTCGATCTGCGGACCTCGACCTCGCCCCTGCCGACCATGTACATCGATCGGCCGTGCTCTCCTTCTGTGCAGACGATGGCTCCTTGAGGAAAAGAGTGCTCGACCAGCATCGCAATCACCCGCTCGAGGGAAAGATCCTCTAACCCGCCGAACAGCGGATTGGACTGGAGGAACTCCCTGAAAGCGACCGGATCGTTGGGCGTCACGGGCCGCTGTATATGACAATCCCACGTTCGCGCCAATCCACCGACGTATTTGTCGTGTACAACTGTTTTGCGCAGCATCGAGCTCTCTTTCGAGCGCACTCATTTCGCTGCTTGCACTGGCGATCTTCGCATTTCGGCGCAGGCGGCTCTGACAATCGGTTCAGCCTGGCGCCGTGTCGAGCGGAACTCCGTCGCCAGGTCTCAGGCTGCGATGGTCCGGCTGGGGACTCTTGGCCAAGTCGATAGAGCGGGCGGCCCTTTCCAGACGGTGCAGAGGTAGAATGAAAGCTCTATTCTACCCTCGAAGTGCCCGGGAGGTGCGCGCGGCGAAATCTCCTGACACCAGTACGTCCGACTGTACAATGATCGCGATTACGTAACCCCTTTGGCTTTCTTGCAGCTGTCTTCCTCCATCGGCATCCACTTCCCGGGCTCGGCCTCAACTTCTCCTCTCACCTCCAGCTCGGAAGGATTCGTCAGGGTCACCGTTGTGCGGGTCGTCATCTTCTTGCCCATCATCACGCCCTCTTCGTTCCACACCCACTTGTTTCCCTCCGGACCTTGGGAGGACCCGTGCATCATCCCGCCGCCGCTGTCGACTCCCATCTCGACGAACTTCTTGTCCACAACGTTGTAGCCCCACATCATCGTGCCCTTCATCTCGGGCATGGTCTTGGTCTTTTCCGATTTCCACTGACCGACTAACCAGTAGCCGTTCATATCCTTCTTGATGGTCATGGTTGAGCTCATCGTCTGCTCACCACCCATCTCGGGGGGCATGTGCATCTTGCCGGTGCATTTCCAGCTGCCGACAAAGCCGTTGAGCTGCTGAAGCTCGGACGGCGGCTTCATCTGGGCTTGCGTGTTACCACCCATTGCCTCCTTCTTGTCTGCCTTGTCACCCTTCTCAGCTGCCGACGCCGTCCAAGCCGAAAGAACGACGACGACTGCCAACCACGTCGCGCGATAGTGCCTGTTCCCCATCAGTGCTCCTCCTTTGGGCATCTGCACCCAATCACCAACTCGGCTCAGGCGCAACTGCGCTGTAAGGAGATTTGAATCACAGTCCTCCAGCCGGTATCCGGCCGATGCAAGACGCACGAAAGTGGCCCTCGCGGAGGGACTCGCAAGAGGTCTCAGCCGTTTAGATCTCGCGCTTCTTGTCGCGATGCTCGTCGTTGTGAGCGCAAATCTTCGTCCGATAAGGAGGAGCTCGCGTGAGGCTTGCCTCGGCGGCAGTCCGCGCGCGATATGTGCGAGATGCGCAGAGTCTTCATCGGCTTGCTGGCTGTCTTCGCCGCCTCCTGCGCCGGATCGCAAAAGCCGACTCCCCAGGCGCTGCCGGAGGAGATCCACCTCGCCGACCTGCGCCGCCTCACCTTCGGCGGCCAGAACGCTGAAGCTTATTGGTCCTTCGATGGCACGCAGCTCTCCTTTCAAGCGCGGCGTCCCGGGGAGCAGTGCGACCGCATCTACCGCATGAGCGCCGAGGGCGGCGAGGCGGTCCCAATCTCCAGCGGCAAGGGCGCGACGACTTGCTCCTATTTCCTGCCCGGAGATCAGCACTTGCTCTACGCCTCGACACACCTCGGCAGCGACGCTTGTCCTCCCCGGCCCGACCTCAGCAAAGGCTACGTCTGGGCAATCTACAAAGACTACGAAATTTTCCGCGCCAACGCCGACGGCAGCGGCCTGGTGCGCCTGACCGACAGCCCCGGCTACGACGCGGAAGGCACCGTCTGCGCAAAGGACGGTTCGATCGTCTTTACCTCGGTCCGCGACGGCGACCTGGAGCTGTACCGAATGGATGCGGACGGAAGAAACGTCCGGCGCCTTACCCGTGCACCCGGCTATGACGGCGGGGCATTCTTCAACGCCGACTGCACAAAGATCGTCTGGCGCGCCTCGCGACCGAAGCCCGGGGCTGAATTAGAGGAGTACCGGCGGCTGCTCGAGCAAGGCCTCGTCAAGCCCGGCAAGCTCGAGATCTGGGTGGCCAAGGCCGATGGGTCGGATGCGCAGCAGGTCACCTATCTCGGGGCAGCCTCATTCGCACCCTTCTTCTTTCCCGACGGCCGGCGAATCCTCTTCTCCTCAAATTACGGCGACCCGCAGGGGCGCGAGTTCGATCTCTGGGCGGTGAACGTGGACGGCACCAGCCTGGAGCGGATCACCTTCGCGCCCGGCTTCGACGGCTTTCCGATGTTCTCTCCCGACGGCAAGCGGCTCGCGTTTTCATCGAATCGAGCGTTTCCGCCGGGAGCTCACGAGACGGACGTCTACGTCGCGCGCTGGGTCGATACGCCATCACGCGCGGAAGAGCGGGCGCCGGATCGAATCCGAGACGACGTCGCTTGGCTTGCGGATCCAGCGCGGGAAGGGCGAGGCATCGGCACTCCCGGGCTGGACGCCGCCGGTGCGTATCTCGAGCAACGAATGCGCGAGCTCGGCCTTGCGCCCGCCGGAGCGGCAGGTAGTTACCGGCAAGCGTTTGATGTTCCCGTCGCCGTGCGTCTGGAAGGCTCGAGCAGTGTTTCGATCGGCGTAGCTGCGGTGGCCGCAGACGCGTTCACCGCTCCTGGATTTTCCGCCTCGCGAACCGTGGAGGGAGAGTTGATCCTCGCCGGCTATGGCATTGCCGATGCCGGCCTTGGTCGAGATGACTATGCCAAGAAAGACGTG
>DATFTC010000255.1:0-11990 GCA_035262305.1 Myxococcaceae bacterium
AGCCGACTGATGCACTCGTTCACCACCTCGATCGGCATTCCGCTCCGGCCTTATCTGGCGTGGCTCAAGTTTCAGCGTGCGGCGGGGGCGATTGTGACCGGAACGCCGCTCGGGCGAGCCGCACATGCTGCGGGTTTTGCAGACGCGGCCCACATGGCTCGGACGTTTCGTCGAATGTTTGGTGTTTCACTGTCCTCGGTTCGGCAGCGCCTCACGCACCAGCCAGTTGGTTCAAGCGCGCCGACCGCGTGAGGCGTATACATGGCCCATGAACATTACACGTGACGACGGCCTGCTGGCCTGGCAGTGGTCGATCTATTCTTACGGACACCAGGAACGCCGCAATCTCGCAGTCCACGCGCTCACGGCGCCTCTGTTCATCCTTGGCACCTGCGCTCTTCCGCTGGCCGCCCTGCTGCGCGTCCCCTGGCTCGCCGGATGCGGTCTGGGCGTGATGTTGGCCACGCTCGTGCTGCAAGGGCGCACGCATAAGCGCGAGAAGACGCCGCCCGAGCCGTTCCGCGGACCTCTCGATGTGCTCGCCCGGTTCTTCGCCGAGCAGTGGGTTACGTTTCCGCGCTACGTGCTGAGCGGCGAATTCGCTCGGGCCTGGTCGAAGCGCCTATAAGCCCGACGATGCCAGGGCAGCCATGCCCGACGATGCCAGGGCAGCCATCCACCCTCGATGGCAAGACGTCTCCGAGGCGCCGATCGCGCAACGTGATTCTCTCTGTAGCGGCGGTCGCGGTTCTCTTCGCCGCAGTTTGGCTTGCGCGTCGGTTGGACCAGTCGCTGAGGGTGGCTACGGGATTGGTCAGTCACACGCTCTGCTCGGAGACCTTCGTTTGCGGATTGAATCCCGATCAAGTCTATGAAGAAATCTTGAGGCCCATGCCCGCTCTGCGGCGAATCCGTTGGGCAGTGCGCTTCCATATCGACCGGGGTCGCCGTGAAGTGCGCGCCTCGGCGGCCGGGAAGTTCGAGAGCCGTGCCGTCTATCGCGACCGTCTCGGTTGCATCCTCGTGCGCGGCGACGAACCGCCAAGGTTGCCACTCACCGAAGCTGTTGACGCGCACGAGCGGGCAGCTGCGCCGCTGTTGCCGGAGATCGCAGGTCCGGCGCTGGTAGAGCCACTAAATGACGGTCTACGTGCAGCGCTGGATCGCGCCTTTGCCGAACCCGCCCAGGGTCCTTACCGCCGCGTAAAGGCAATCGTTATCGCGCACAATGGCCACGTGGTAGCGGAGCGGTACGCGCCCGGTGTCGACCGCGCTATGCCGCTGATTGGATATTCGGTATCAAAGTCGGTCATCAACGCGATGGTCGGCATCCTTGTTCGCCAGGGCCGGCTCTCGGTCGAGCAACCGGCTCCGGTGCCCGCCTGGCGCGAGCCGAGCAATCCTCGCCACGCGATTACTTTGGATAGTCTGCTCCGAATGACGAGCGGTCTCGCCTTGGACGAGAAAGGCTTGGCGCTCGATCCCGTCGCGCGAATGCTGTACCTCGAACGCGATATGGCGGAGTTCGCGGAACGCGCTCCGCTTCAATCAGCGCCAGGCCGCACCTGGAATTACAGCGGCGGCAATACCCTCATCCTGTCGAGGGTGGTTCGCGATGCAGTCGGTGGAAACGCGGACGACGTTCTCTAGTTTGCGCAGCGCGAGCTTTTCGGCCCCCTCGGGATGCGCAACGTGACCATCGAATTCGACGCGACCGGCACCCCAGTCGGATCTACTTCATCTTCGCGCCCGCGAGAGACTGGGCTCGCTTCGGCATTCTCTATCTCGACGACGGCGTAGCTCAATGTCGCGCGCAGTGAGCGTTGAAGGCATTGTTGACCGGAATGCCGGCGTAGATTTCCCCGGGACCGAGCGCTCGATTCGGGTCAGGATCTTGTTGCAATACCACCCACGGCTCACCTGGGCACGGGCCGCCGCCAGGCCCGGCGGTTGTCGCTCCCGGATCCAACTGGCACGAAAAATCGCTCTGGCTCCAGACGCCGACGCAGGAGAAGCAGCCTACCCAGTCTACTGTGCTGCCCCTTATCTGCATTTGAAACGGCCCGGATGAATCCGAACACGCGGGGCGGGGTTCGTCACAGGTGGGCGCAGTGCGAATCTGCACCACCCGGCAGTCGTAGAGCCCATCCATCGCATGCGTCGCACAACCGGCGCACGCCAAGGCGAGCCCTACGCAGAAAGCGCGTATCGCGACCGAGTCCGCTCCACAGTGCACAGTTGCTGCCTAGCGCAATCTGCATGGGCTTAGCAATGCGACAACCGAGCTTCCGACGCGCGCGTCCATTTGCAGAGCTTTTTGCATCGAGTGGTAAAAGTAACTCGGAAATCGAGCTTATTTTCACACTCGATGCATTGCTGGCCGACATTTAGCTCGGTTTAGTACAAGTGGTGGCATATCGACTGGGTTCTCGATGCCTGTGGAAACTGGGCGCCGTCGCTTTTGACATACCGGGATCCGAGGACGCTCATCAGTCGCGAGCCCGAATGCGTTTACTGGTAATTCACCTACGCCCGCGGGCTCGATTGGTTCAGACCGCGCCTTCCGCCGAGGTAAGCTGGCCTCTCTAACCGAGATCCACACCTAGGGCCGTCAGCTCTTCGCGCACTTGGCGCGCGTCGCGATATTGAATGGCGTGAATTCCCAGCTCGCGGGCAGGCTCCAGATTGCCCAGTCGGTCATCGATGAACGCGCACTCTTCCGGAGCGCGTTGGGTCATCTGCAAGGCCCGGCGATAGATGAGCGGATCCGGCTTAAGCACCCCCAAGTAGCACGACGAAAAGAAGACGGTGAAGTATTTCCGGAGCTCGAAACGGTCAATCCGATACTGATTGAACTCCAAGGACTCGTTGTTGAGCGTCGCCAGCAGGTATTTGCGCGAGCGCGCAAGCTCCCCGATGAGAGCAATTGCGTCCGGATTCGCTTGCGAGTGCTCGAAGACAAAAGCCTTCAATGCATCTTTCGTGAACTCGCGCGCTCGATAGAAGATTGTATTGTCCAGGTAATCGTCGAGAGCGAGCCGCCCGGTTTCGAGATCCGCTACCCAGCGAGCGTGCCGACTCTCGAAGTCGCCGAGGTCAAAGCCAAACACGAGAGCGGCCTGACGTCGCAGACTGACGTCCCAGCCGTTCGTGAGGAGGACTCCTCCAAGATCCCAAAACAGGGCGGTAATTGACAAGGCTCGCACTCCGCATCAGTAGGTTGAGCTCGGTGGCCGCGATGGCCCTGCTCCAGCGCCGGTGCGCTGGATGGCAGCTGCTATCTCCTCGAGGTCTTGCTCGGTGAGCGCAATCGATGCGGCTCCAATCCAGCCGTCTACCTGCTGTGGACTGCGCGCACCGACGATCGCCCCTGTGACACCGGGCCATGCCAGCACCCAGGCGATGGCGATGCATGCCACCGAGGTCCCATGCCTCGCGGCTATCGGCCGAAGCGCATCCCGCAATGCAAGGTTGCGGCCGAGATTCGGCGGTTGAAATTCCTGCGAACGACGGCGCCAATCGTCCTCGGCAAGCGAAGACACCCGGTCGGCGGCGAAGGTATCGGTCAAAAGGCCGGATTGCATCGGGCTGTAACAGATGACTCCGGTGTTGTGGGCGACGCACCAGGGAATCAGGTTTGCTGCCGCCTCGCGGCGGATCAACGAAAACGGCGGCTGAAGAGAATCGACGTGACGGACCGCTTCACAACGCTCGAGCAACGGGACATTGAAGTTCGATACGCCCGCCGCTCTTATTTTCCCCTCCTCAACCAGGCGAGCCATCGTCGCCCAGGATTCCTCCACGGGAGTGCCCGTCTCGTCTGGCCAATGAAACTGATACAAATCGATCCGCTCGACACCAAGCCGTCGAAGCGACGCGTCGCACTCCGCCCGAATCGACTCCGGCTTCAGCACTCGTCGCGACGGCGTCATCGGATTTCGCGGGTCCCAGATCAAACCGCATTTAGTAAACACGAGCGGGCGCTCGGAGGGGCTCAGCTCGCGCAACAGGCGTCCGATGACCTCTTCAGAGTGGCCTAGGCCGTATACCGCTGCCGTATCGATCCAATTGACTCCCCTTTCGATCGCATGGCGCATCGCCGCCAGCGACGCTTTATCGTCCTGCGGCCCCCAGCCGAAGGACCAACCGCCCCCGCCGATCGCCCAGGCACCAAAGCCCTCGGCGGTAATCTGCAGGCCGCTGAGGCCTAGGCGCCGAGTAGGAAGCCCCTCGGCTCGGATTTTTCCTGCTGCCTCACTGACTTTCGATCCTCCGAACATCATGGACTCCTTTCGCCGATTGATATCGCGTTGCCGTCGTCGAGTAACTCGAAAATGCGCTTGCCATCGCGTGGCGCACGCTTCCACTGTCGGGATGATGCCGGCTACTGAACACGACACACTCGAGCCCCCAACCTGCGGCCTCTCGATCGATCCTTTGAGGGCTTGAGGCCGGACGGCTGCCACTTCGTGCAGGGAGATCCCCAGACGCCGGCTGAGGGAGTCGACCCCGTGTTCGGCACGAAATTCGATCGGGGCGCTTCGATGATCTTAGATGTCCGACCGCCGGGCCGGTGCATGCTCGGCGGGAATCACGAATGGTTTGCGCGCAGATTTTTCTTTGGGTACTGACCGCCACCTCGACGCCGGCGGATCAACCGCTCGACGTGCGAGAGCCGCCGTTCCAGGATGTCGACTTCAGCTGGATGAACGGAAGCAACACTCAGCCTGCGTCGCTGATTGCAATGGGGCCGATAACGTGGTCCCTCTACGTGGACACCTACTTCGCCTGGCAATTCCAGCAGCCGATCGACCACACCATTTTTCCGACGACGACGGCGCCGCGGCACAACGAGATCTCGCTCAATCTCGCCCACATCGGGATGGACGTGACCGGGTTGGACGGCCCGATCGGGCGACTGTACCTTCAATACGGATCGATCGTGGAAACGATCGCCGGCCAGGACACCACCACCACGCGCGGCTTCTTTTTGACCAACCGGCTGCTCCAATACGTGGAGCAGGCGGCCGCTGGTTGGCACTTCCACTGGATGCACGGAGCGAATGCCGAGCTGGGGATCTTCCCCTCATACATCGGACTGGAGAGCTATCTGCCAGAGGAAAACTGGTCTTACACGCACGCGTTCGTGTCGGACGCCACGCCCTACTACTTTTTCGGATTTCGGGGCCAGCTGTTCACAAGCGCGCGGTTCAAGTTGGAGCTGTGGATCGTCAATGGCTGGCAGACGTTTGGCCAGTGGCACGAGGCGCGCGCCGGCGGCTACCTGTGGAATTGGCGCCCTCAGGAGTGGCTGTCCATCGTCAACTCGTTCTACTTGGGACAGGAGGCACAAGGCGATCCCAGCTCGCTGCGCGTGTATTCGGACAATAATGTTCAGGTCCGCTACTACCGGCGCGAGGGAGGCTTGCTCCGCTCGGCCGCGATCTCGATCGTGGCGGACATCGGCTACGAGCACCGGGGCAACGCCCCCTCCGGCGCGATGGGCGGCATCGCGCTCTCTCATCGTTGGGAATGGAGCACGAGGTGGAAGAGCACTCTCCGCTTGGACTTCCTGTACGACGAGACGCAAGCGATCTCGCCGAAGTTTCCGGTTGGATCGGCTTACCCATGGACGGGAACGAACCCATTCCTGGCGGGAGGCGTCACGGCGACGACGGATTTCTGGCCGAGTCCCTGGCTGCTGTTGCGATTGGAGTACTCCCATCGGCTGGCGAACCAGCCGCTCTTCACCGGCCACGGAGGAATCACCGGCCCCGGCGGGCAGCTTCCAAGGGATTCCGCCGAGGCCGCGACGTTCGTACCCGACTTGCGCCGAGACGACGACCGCTTGCTATTTAACTTGACGCTGCGGCTGTAATGCAACGCTCCCCGCGTCCCAGCTCACCTCGGATGATGCGAGCGCGCTGAACCATCCGATGAGCGCCGACGCCTCGCCGACTCATCGACGATGTTGACCAGTTTGGATGAGCTCGATTCGATACCCGTTTGGGTCCTCGACGAAGGCAATCACGGTGGTGCCATGCTTCATCGGACCGGGCTCGCGCACGATTTTGCCGCCCGCGGCGCGAATGCGCTCGCAGGTGGCGTAGATGTCCTCCGTGCCGATCGCGACATGGCCAAAAGCATCGCCGAGTGAATAGCTCTTCGTGTCCCAGTTGTGCGTCAGCTCGAGAACCGCCGACGACTCCTCGTCGCCATAGCCGACGAAGGCAAGCGTGAACCGACCGCTCTCGTAATCCTTCCTGCGAAGCAACTTCATTTCGAGGACGCCGGTATAAAAAGCAAGGGACTGTTCCAGGTCGTTGACTCGCAGCATGGTGTGAAGGACGCGCATGCGAGCGAGCATAACAGCTGGCGCCCTATTGCCAAACGCGCAACAGGATCACGCCGTGTCCCGGGACAGATGCATTGAGTTTTGCGCCATCTGCCCTCAGATCCGCGTGTGCCCATACATCTCTGATATGCTTTGGCGGGCTCCGAAATTCTAGATCGGCCCAGCTCACGATTATCTTCGCCTCTTCGGCCGCGCGGTTGAACAGGCCGACTGCCTGCGCACCGCCAGCGAGCGGTCGAACCCAGATCTCCTGCTCGCCTGACTTCCACCGACGCCTGCCCTGCTTGCCGTCTTTGTCTTGGTCGATGGCGATGACTTCGCGATTGGTCAACATATCGCCGATCGCCGGGGGCATGCTGCGCAGATCGTTTCCCGCGATGAGCGGCGCGGCTAGAATCGACCACAAGCTCATGTGCGTCTTGTATTCGGTGTCCGTCATCCCGCCGTTTCCAATTTCCAGCATGTCCGGATCATTCCAGTGACCGGGTCGAGCCCAGGGCGCCAGCTCATCCTGGCTGAAGCCAATCTTCGACATTGACTCCCACCGGTCGCTGATATCTCCGGTGGTGCGCCAGAGATTGCCGCCAACGTCGGGTCCCCATTTCCAAACATCCTCGCGGCCGTACTGGCAGAGGCTGTAGACGATTGGCCGGCCGGTGGCGCGAAGAGCATCCCCCATTTTTTGATAAATCGCCTGCATTTCACCGTCGCCGTAGAGAGTCCTCGCTCCACACCAATCGTATTTCAGATAGTCAATGCCCCAGGCGGCGAAACTGCGGGCATCTTGCTCTTCATGCCCATAGCTACCCTCGTAGCCGGCACAGGTGTTCGGTCCGGGTGAAGAATAGATCCCAAGTTTTAATCCCTTTCCGTGAACGTAATCCGCCAGCGCCTTCATGTCTGGGAACTTCTTGTTGCTGCGGATGTTTCCCTTCTCGTCTCGCTCACTCTCCCAGGTATCGTCGATGTTGACATAAATATAGCCGGCTTCCTTCATGCCGCTGCTGACCATTGCATCCGCAATGCCTCGAACTGCGGCGTCGTCGACTTGACCTCTGAACTTGTTCCAGCTGTTCCAGCCCATCGGCGGCGTTCTGACCAATCCATTGTCCGGCACTTTGTGAAGCGCGGGTGGGGGCAGGCGAGCAGGAAGAGCGCCCTCCCCCGGCGGCGCGCGTAGGGCTACCATCTCGGTAGGCTTGTCATCAGGACGCCGGCGAGTCGAGACGTGTAACTCCTGGCCGGCCAGTTTCACTTCATAAACAACTCTGCGTTCCTTGTTTCCATCCATCATGCTCGCCGTCAGCGCGTAGCCCTCCGGACCGCCGGTGCTCTCCACGATGGTGTAGTAAAACTGGGTGACGCGGATGGAGCCGGTGATTCGAGCGCCTTCCTGTTTCAGATTCAAATACGTCTTGCGCGCGGTGCCATCCGGCTGTGCCACCCGCACCGCCCAGTTGCCCGTCAAATCCTGCGGCACGGCCGAAAAGAGCAACAAAAGAATCCATGGAACAATCATCGGAGCGGCCTTCCCCTTTTCAGGCAACTCTTCAACCGCCACCCGCTCGGCGGTTTGGCAAGTAGCGCCTCGTCGACGGCGACTAGCCCTGCATGCTCAGTTGCATTCCCTTCGCCTCTTCGAGCGTCACCGCGCGTTTGCTGCGATACGAGAGGTTTGCCATGTGAGCGGCAACGGCCGACCGGTATCCAATATCGACCGGGGCATTGGGCTGCTTGCGGGTGCGGACGCACTCGATGAAATTCGCCATGTGATTTTGATCCCGCGACTCCCCTTTGAGGGCCACGCCGTCGGGTCGATTCACCTTTTCAGGGTAGAACTGGATCGCCGATTTCGACTTCCCGGTCACCATGTCGTTCGTACCACTCAGATGTTCGATCGTGCCGTCGCTCCCCAGCAAACGCTCGCCCAGCCCGTAGCGGTTGTTGTTGAACGTAGACCGCCACAAGACGGTGATGTCGCTGGGAAAGTTCAGGGTGACCGCGATCGTGTCTGGGACCTCGCGGCCATCCTTCTCCGAAAAGATTCCGCCCGACATGTACGCGGAAGTTGGCACCGGAAGCTCGAGGGCAGTCATGATCCACGCGATCTGGTGGACCATGTTCTCGGTGATATTCCCGCCCGAGAACTCCCAGAACAGACGCCAATTGATGAATTTGTATGCATCGAAAGGCCGTGCAGGCCGCCCGTTGAGGAAAGCATCCCAGCGGACGTTTCCCGGAGTGCAATCGGGCGGGACGGGACGAACCCACTGCCCCTTCCCGTGCGGAGTGTTCCGGCTCATCCACGACTCGACTTGAGTAATTTTCCCGGGCAGGCCCTGCTTGATCCACTGCCTGGCGTCGGCCAAAGAACCGTCGCTTTCATGCTGCAGGCCGATGGTAACCACTCGCTTGGAGTTATTGGCCGCGTTCCGGCATTCTTCTGCTTCCGCAATCGACCAGGTCATCGTCTTTTCGCCGTAGAGGTCTTTGCCCGCGGCCAGAGTGTCTACGAAATGCCTTGCGTGAATGTGGAGCGGGCTGGCCACGATGACCGCATCAACGTCCTTCATCTCGAGCAATCGACGGTGATCATCGAATGTCTTTATCGCCGGCGCGATTTTTTTTGCCTCGTCATGCCGGCGCTTAAAAACGTCGGCAATGGCTACCAATTGAGCATCGGGGATCGCCACCACTTGTTTTAGAAGCTCCTGTCCTCGTGCACCGGCGCCGATCATCCCGATTCGAACGCGGTCGTTCGCACCCAGAACCTTGAACGACGGGTACACCAGCGCGGCAGCAGCTCCCAGTCCCACCTGCCCCATGAACTTGCGACGTCCGATCGTCTGTCCCATTTCTCTGCTCCTCTCTTGACCTTCACCCCTCGGCGGAATGGGGGTGATTCTGTGCGCTTCGAGATGCGCGATAGATCGCTTCCACCAGAGCAACGCTCCGGCGCCCGCCAGGGCCGTCGCATTCCGGCATACCATCCTCTTCGATGGCGCGGATAAAATCCTCGATTGCGCTCTGGTGGCCGCGAAGATCGCTGACGACTGGAGAAGTCGCGCTGCCATTTCGGTCGCCTTCGCCGGTAAATAAAGCGATGCCCGACGGCTTCCTCAGGTCAAGGGCGATCAGCCGATCCTGCTCGAGAATCACGGTGCCTTCTGAACCGGTGATCTCCAATCGCCTGCGATAACCAGGATAAGCGGCGGTGGTCGCCTGCAGAACGCCTACCGCGCCATTGGCAAAATCAAGCAAGGCAAGCCCGGTGTCTTCGGTTTCAATCTTCTGCAGCAAGGTCGCGACTCGCGCTTGTACGCGCCGGACATCGCCGAGCAGCCAGAGCAGTAAATCCACGGTGTGTATTCCTTGATTCATCAACGCCCCCCCGCCGTCGAGCGCCCAAGTACCGCGCCACCGCGAACCGCCATAGTACTCGGAGGGCCGAAACCACTTCACGCGCGCATCGACGAGCAGCGGTTTACCCAACATTCCCTGGCTGATCAATTGCTTCAATCGCCGGATATCCGGTTGGAAGCGATCCTGAAAAATCACTCCCAGCTTCACCCGAGCATCTTTGCACTTCGCGATTAAAGCGTCGGCTCTCTCGCTGTTGATGTCGATTGGTTTCTCGACCAGCACGTGCAGCCCATGCCGAGCCGCCTCGATGCCCTGCGCGGCGTGCATTCCCGATGGGCTGCCGATCACCACCATCTCCATCGGGCGATGCGACAGGAATGCGTCAAAATCTTGATATGGCTTGCCGCCGTGCTCCTTGCAGATCCGGCTGACCTTTTCCGCATTGCTCCCGAAGACGGCCGCGAGCTTCGCTCCGGGGATACGGGACAGCGCGCGCGCATGCGTCTCGCTGATGTTGCCGCCACCGGTCAGCCCGACGTGCATCGTCATGATGACAAGCTGCCGGACTTCTGCAGGAGCGCCTTCATTCCCGCCCAGCTCTGACGAGTGGATTCCTCGGGAGTGCCTGCACCGCGCCAGTGCGTCTCCAGGCTCACCGCGTGCTTGTACCCGGAGCTCTTCAGGGCTCGAAATTGTCCGAGCCAATCGATCAGCCCCTGGCCCATCGCCGCCCAGGCGTATTTCCCATCCGGTTTTTTCACCGCGTCCTTGCAATGGCAGTGGCCGATGCGGTCTTTAGGCAAGAGGTTGTAGCCGTCTGGATAGGGAGTCTCGCCGAGCTGGGCTGCGTTCCCGGGATCCCAATTCAACCTGAAGTAAGGAGATTGGATGGCTTTCAGCGTCCGGGCTGCTTCGGCGCCATTACCCGTATTGCAAGACATCTCATTCTCGAGCACCAGGGTAATTCCCTTCTTCCCGGCCTTAGTCGCCGCCTCGAGCAACTTTGCATCCATCGCGGCGCGGTGAGTGGCCTGGTCGTCCAAACGCCAGAAGTCGAAGCAGCGTATTCGATCGGTCTGGAATGCCTTGGCCAACTCGATTGCGCGCTCGAGAACTTCGTCTTGCTGTCCAAAGGCGAAATCCGCGCCGAACTGGTCTCGCTTGGGGCTGAATTTGGAAGTCGGCGCGCCTGGCCAGTCGACTTTGAAGAGGGGGCTTGCGATGTCGGTGACGCGCAAGCGAAAGCGCTCGAGGATGCGCCGCGCCTCTTCCACCTCTTTGGCATCGAGCTTGAGCAAGTTTTTTTTCCACATGCCGCGCAGCTCGATCCACTCCATCCCGAACTCGCGCGCCACTATTTCGCAGCTGTGACCAAAGTCCTGCGAGATCTCGTCGTTGATCACCGCAACTTTGAAAGGTGAATTCATACTCGCTGCCCAAGCCTTTTTTCGAGGTAGTCCTTGCTGATTGCCGCTGACTCTTTCGGCGTCCTCGAGGCATCGGTCGGGCCGTCGAGCTCCACGATCGTCCAACCGCGAAACTTCACCCGCTCCAGGGCCGCAAAGACAGCCGGAACGTCCACTCGTCCGCGCCCGAGCTCGACAAAGCGATATGGACGTCCCTTCGGGCTCGTTTTTGGATCCGCGTTCACCACGTCCTTGAGATGCAGGAACAAGAGCCGGTCGCGATACTTTTCAATTGCCTTCACCGGATCGCCGCCGCCCTGGACGTAGTGCGCGATGTCCAGCTCGAGCTTGACATATCGGGGATCTGCAGCATCCAGGATGCGATCCACTTCCTCCGGCCTCTCCCCGCACGCGCCCATGTGATTGTGGTACCCGAGCGGAAGACCCAGATCCTGGGTCCGTTTTCCAATTTCGCTGAGAAGCCGACCGAGCCTCTTGTAATCATCCGCCGTGACCGCTCGATCTTTCGGCTTTTGATCGATCACTTGAAGGTAGAGTCCGCCGACATCGCGAATGAACTTCGCGTTGGCCGTGTGCTTTGCGAGATCTTCCGCTTCAAGCGCTGGATCGAGCCGCACGTTTCCACTCGACAGCGCCACCAAAAGGAGGTGGCGCTTATAGAGGAGATCGCGCAACTCTTCCGGCGATCGAAATTCTTTGACCGCGTTCTCGCGCAACTGAATCCCGCGATATCCGAGCGCCCCGATCTCGTCGATCGCCTGCCGGTCCTTGCCTTCCCAAGTGATCGCGGCACATCCGATGAGAAAATTTCCGGGTTCCGGCCTGATCGGCGTATCGAAGTACGA
>DATFTC010000256.1:0-45551 GCA_035262305.1 Myxococcaceae bacterium
TGGAATCTCCGACGGCACTCGGCCGCGGTGATAACGCCTACGCGCATTTCTGAATCGTCAAATCAGAATTCGGAATTGAGATTTCCGCTGCCCGAGCCGCCGTGATAACCCTGGGCTCCATACGTTCCGGCGGGATTGTAGCTCATCAACCCTTCCGCCATCATCGGCGAGTCCGCAAGTGTCCCATCCTCCCGCCTGGGAATGAGCGTCGACGAGATGCACATCGCACCCACGATGACATTGAGATCATTGTCGCGGGCTGGATTGTTCGGATTGGGAAGAAACTCATCGTAATTGTCGCGCACGTAAAGATAGACATCCGGCTTGCCGTCGCCGTCCAGGTCCGCGAAGAGCTCCGGGTGAGCGGCGAGGAGCGTGCTTCGGGCGGTGAGATCGGTGGCGATGGTGTTGGCGGCATTGTAGATGGTCGGGTTCGGCAAGTAGATAGTGTTCCAGAAGGAATAATTTCGGCCGTAGAACGCGCGCGCGAGCAGCAGACCGGATTGAGTGCAGGAGATTCGCGCCACGCCGCGAGACACGCCGATCGCGTGCAAGCGCGAGCGGGTCGCGAAATAAATCAATCCCGCCACCACGGCGAGGAGCACGGTGGTCAGCCCGGCCGCAACGAGAAGGGCGCTACCCCGTTGATCGCGTCTGCGAATCATAGTGCCCCCGGTGAAAGATTGACCAGCTCCACCCGCCGGCTGTAGAGGCTGCGCCTGAATGGGTCCTTGGGCGCCCCCGAAACATCGTGATTCTCTATTCTGATCGGCGCATACGCCGCGAGGTCTGAGGTATCGCCGTTTACCATTCGGCGCTCGTGAATCGAGATCACGTTCACCCGCACCGACCGGAGTGGACGCGTAAAGCCATCCGGGAATCCGTCAGTGAAAGTGTAATTGTTGGGTAAGTTCAACCCTGAAGGGTCCACTCCATAGGAGAATTGCAAATCCTCGATGTCCTCCTGAACCAGTGACTCAGTCAATGTACTTGTTACAAAGGCCGGTGGGCTGGCGCCGGTGAGCAACCCGGTCTGGCGGTACAGACCCGGCCGACCGTTGGCGTCGCGCTTGACGAAAAAGCGCACTACCGAAGCGCCGTAGACGAGGTCGCCGACTAGAAACGGTTTGGGAGGATAAGTCCCCAGCCCCTCTTCGCTGTAATCGATCTGCCCGACTGTGGTGGTGCCGTCAGAGGCAGCACCAAGGGAGGGCTGGGTCAAGAGCACGCCCGGGGTTTGGAAATTGGTCACCAGCAGCATCGGCGGAGGAGCGATGCCGCCTGGCAGCAGCCCCAGGGTACAATTGACCTGCAACTGGCCGGTTCCGCCTTGAACTAGGGCGGCCGATCCGCCCGATTTGGTGAGGCCGGCGATGGTGATGGTTTGACATGTCTCGCTTTTCACCAGCGAAATTCGCTCTGGCATGATCATCCAGATGTCGTCGGTGAATCCCAACGTGGCGATGTTGTCGGTGCCGAAGATTGGGCTGATCAACCGAGGCACGCCGCCATTGTTGACAAACACTCCGAGGTTGGCTCCCATTCCGGCGGTTCGCAGGGCCCCGACGATGAGCTCGCCGGCGAGGCGCGCGCTGTCGTTGCTCTTGGCGACTTCTTCGGTGTTTCGCGTGAAGCGCTGCCCCTCGAGCAGCATCATGCAGGTCGCGAGCACCGCGATCATCATGATCCCGCCTGAAATCATGATTTCAATCAGCGTAAAGCCACGATTGGATTTCATCTTGCCATCCTCAGCGGATCAGAGAACCAGCACCTTGCGTTCCACCACCGCGAGATCAGGGTCCTCTCCTTTCCGCGAGACGCGGATCCACAGGGTGAACGACTTCGATCCCGCGCCGTCGAGGTTGCCCTGGATCGGCGTGTTCGGCGCGGACGTCGGCAAGGGCATGCGGTTGTGCAGCAGAACCTCGCGACAGTACGAGCCGACCGGAATGGTCGGGTCTACGCAGTTGGCAAACGTTCCCGGGTTGCGCCTGATTTCGCCGTCCGGTTTGACATCGAAGACCGCGCCGACGCTCAGATCTCCTGGAAGAACCTGGGTGCCATCTGTATAGGTGCTAAGGTCTGGGGCCGACGGATCCATCACCCATGGAGCGGCCCCGATCGCAACCGAGGAGGGCATCAAGGTATCGGGTATTGTTTGCAGCCCACCAACCATGTTCGCCAGAGCAACCTTGTCGGTGAGCATCAGCCGATTAAGCTTTGCGTCGATCAGCTCCATCTTGTACTGGCGCAGCTGACCCTCCCTCGCCATGTTGGCCGCGTGCACCAGCCCCATGAACGTCCCCAGCAAACCAACCGCCAGGAAGGCCATTGCGATCATCGCCTCGATGAGCGTGAAGCCGCGGCTTATCGCCGACGGGCAACCAAATCGCAGCTGCGGGCTCATGGCTTCTCGAACAAGCGCTGTAGGTAAGCCTTGACCACGTAGAGCATACCGGTGCCGTTGGTGTTGGGGTCGAGAGCCTGGGTGCGAGCGGCTGCGGTGCTCGTTCCCATCGACGTTCGGGTGAGCTTGCTCACTTCGGAGGAGAGCACGTAATCGGTGGGGGTGGTCGTGGATGTATCATGATACACCGTCACGCCTCCGTAGCTGGCGCGCGTTCCGAAGTTCGGTGTCAGCGTATCCCCGGTCACTCCACTGGCGACTGTCCCGAGATCGAGCGCGTAGGTTCCGCCGGGGATTGCCCCACCTAACCAGTTGATGTCCTGCGGGATGCCGGCCTGGGTGGTCTCGAAGAACACCATCTGGCCGGAGATCGTCACTGCTCCATACATGTGCGCCCCGGTAAATATCAACGGGAAGACCGGGCTCTTTTCGAGCAGGACGCCGCTTGTCTGAGCAGAGTTGATCCATTCGCTTTGAGTCAATGTCAATCCATTCACCAGATCGGTTGAGCTGCCGGGTATCTGATACGGCTTTCGGTATCGATCGTCGAGCAACGCCAAGTGGACCTGACCTTTGTTGTTGGCGTTGAAGGCCACCCAGTTCGCGCCCGCCGTTCCGAAGGTGAGGAAATTGGCGTTGGGGAAATTGGCAAGAATGCTGGTCGAACCGCTTGGGAAGTTCGGCAGACGGCCAATGGCAAGGTTGGTGGTGATCGGCTCCTCGATAGTGGCGCTGGACTGCGTGCTAAACGCAGTGAACTTGCAGCCTCCGGAGCAGGTTGAGCCGAAATAGACGTCGGCGTTCATTCCCGTGGACGCATCCAACTCCCAGACGTTTCCTTCCATGTCACCGGCGTAGAGGCGGAACGCGCCGTTGAAGGTCCTGTAAATGGATACCGGCGGCGGCACTGTGTTATCGGCGAAGGTCGCGGCTGCGTACGGCTCGAGCCATTCCCACAGCTTCTGTCCGTTGGCGACGTCAATCGCAAACACCTCCAGGCCGGCGCTGTATCCATTCGCGGCGGATGAATTGGATGCGACAAAGACCGCGGTGACCGGCTCCAGCCCTCGGCGGAATTCACCGACCGACAAACCGACTGAGCCGCCCAAGCCGTTGTAATCGTAGACGCTGGTCAAATCGCACCCGTTCGTTCCATCGCAGGGACCGGCGAATGTCGCATCTGGCTCCCTCCAGCGCGTCGCCGGCTTGGAGCCGCTGGGCGCGCCATCGTTCACAATCACCGTGGGTGAGTAATAGGGATAACTCACGATCTGGCGCAGACTGCCGACGATATCCCAGAGTAGAACCGGACGAAGCGGATTTGAAACATCGAGCGCAACAAGCTCTCGGTTCATCCCTCCTACCGAGGCGACCAGCACTGTATGCCACTCGCGAATCCCACTGCCGACCACGTCGATGAAAACATCCTGTACGACCGGCGATGAATCGACTTGCGCGGAGCTGGTGGCAAGCCACGGCAATTGGCTCGCGGGCATGAATGCCCAGAGCTCGGTGCCTGAGGAGGGGGGATTGAAGGGGCCGTTCGACCAGTCATTGGCGAAGGCGGAATTTGCCGGCGGATTGAGATAATTCAGCAGCCCCGGCGGCGGGTTGTATCCAGCACCGCCCGACACGTAGATCGCGTGAATCTGCCCGTCGAGTCCGGCAGCGTATGCCATCGTCGGGCGCTTCGGTCCTCCGTCGTTGACGTTGTTGCTGGGAGGCGCGATCGCCGGGCTTGAGTGGACGAGCCCTCCGAGGTGGGCACGGTTGAGCTGAATGTTCTCGGTGTCATTGCACTGAGTGTCGTTCGGCTCCAGAATGGGGTTGGTGCCCGGGCCATCGAGGCGAGTACTCGTCGCCGCGCAAAACCCTCGCACGAGCTGCAACATCTGCTGGGTCGCGTTTCGAGTATCAGGATCGGCGAGAATGCCCTGGTTCTCGGCCACCTCCCCATCGCCGCAGTCCCAGGCGAGATCCAGCACCGCGTACTGGACCGCTTCCTCAATGTCGCAAATCCCATCGCTGCCGGGAATCATTTGACAAGTGCCGTCGGGCCCGGTCCCGAGCTTCATCACGTCCACGCAATTGTTCGGAATGCCCTTGCCCGAAATTGTCGCCGGCGTCCAGCCGAGCTGGATGATGTTGTTCGGCGCGACTCGCGTGCTGCCCCCGAGGTCGGCCGGGGACGGACCGGGTTTAATGTAGCCGCCGAAGTAAGTGAAGAGGTTCCTGTTTTTCGGCAGCGGCAGCATGTCATCCGCGTCCCAGAGCGTGGCGGCGCTGAAGTCGTTCTCGCCGTTGGTCAGCTGGCCTGCGCCGAGCAACGAGTGTGCCCGAATGTGGCCTCGGATCACCGGGAAGCGCCACTTCGAGGCATACCGGTAATCGAACGGGTTCGAGCCTGGGGGCAAGCTGTTCACGCCCACGTACGTGTCCGCGAACACCAAGGCCTGCTGAGCAGCAGTGGCGCCATTGGGATCGAAGTAGGCGACCGGATGCGACAGCGCTCGCTCATTTCCGATCGGCGACCAGCCCAAGTTCAGCAGCGTATTCAGAACGATGCGGTTTCCGCCGGTGGAGTTGGAGTACTCGTGACCGGCGATGTAAACGATGGCCGACTTTCGGTTGTCATTGCTCTTGTATCCGAAATCAAAGAAGTCCCAACCATTGGATGTGTTCGCAACGTAACTCGACAAGTCCGGCGGGTTGGTTGGATCGTAATTGTTCCATGAAACGGCCAAGCGGCTGACCCCGGGGCGGTATTTCGAGGCAGTTGCGATATTGGGCCCGAAATTCTCGATCGCGCCGGTTAGGGGGATCAGATGGTAATCGCCGATCTGTGCGAACGGATTCGTCGCAGATTGGTCGAGAAGTGCGCAGTTGCCGGTGCTGTAATTGGGATCGCTGCAGTTGCGGCCATCATAGCCGATGGCAGCAATCGCCAGCTGGTTGGTCATGATCTCGTTGGTGAAGAGAAACTCGGTCGAGGTGGATACCGGCGCAATAAGCTCACCTTCGTAGCCACCCATGCTGGCGCACTCGGCCATCACGCCGTGGTAGACCTGATTCGAGAAGTAAGCCACGTTGTTGTAAGCGTTTTGCTGTTGCGTCGATGCGCCGTCGCCGTTGGGCACGTACTGAGCGAAGCTCGGCGTCAAATCGATAGTGAGATTCCAGTCAATCCCCTGCCAGGGGTGCATGTTTGCCGTTTCCCAGTGGGGCGCCCAGAAAATCCGATAATTCGGGCGTCCCATGGTATCGAGCCCATTCAGCAATCCGTAGGGATACTGTGAGGTGCTGATCAGGTCGGAGTACGCGTCGAACACATCGTAGATCAAGCCCGGGCTACCACCGTTGAGGGTGCACCCGCTGAAGGAGTCTTGAGGACAGCCCACCGCTCCGGGAAAGTACAGATTCGCATTTTTCAGATAGGTGGGCAGCACCTCGATCCCACCGCCTTCGCTACCCCACCACTTGACGCCCGCTCCGCTGTTGAGCAGGGCAATCTTCGGCGGAATGGCATTGAGGCGCCGCGAGACCGAGCCGACAAACTGTACCGACGCCTGATGCATGTTGACGTGGTGGTAGTCGGGGCTTGGCGTGGTGCCGTTGTTCGGACAGCTCGTCAACGCTGACACCGGGTCGGTCGTTTGAGTGAAGCGCTGCAGATAGGAAACGGGGGTGAACGAGTCGCCAGTCTGGAGGAACTGCAGGACGTAGGGCGCGTCGGACGCGTCGATCACAAATGGCGCACCCATGTATTGGACGGTCGCAAACGCCGGGCTGAGACCGGTGTTCAAGGTCGTGGCCGGCATCTTCGGCGAGGCGAAGTCCCAATTGGCGCCAACAGCCCAGTTTGGCCCGGTGATGGTCAGACTCGAGGTGTCGTAAAACGGAATCAGGCCGTCCGGGAATTGCCCCGACGGCGGCCACGCCGGAGACGCATTGTAATCAACCGGTACAATCGGTTGGTCCTGTTGGTTGATAACTTCTAAGTCGCAGCCGTCATTCCAGTTCGGATCATCCCAATTGTTTGCATCACCGCTGGGACCCGGGTTGTTCGGATTGGGGGCAGGGGTGAGGTTCGAGGGAACGCACCGATTCGGCCCTCTTTTATTGCCGTTGATAATTACGTAGACGGTAACCGAGTGATTGGCGTTCGCGAAAAAGTGTCCCGGCTGGTTGGCCCTAAGGATCTGCCAAATCAATCCGTAAGCGGACGTCACTCCGCAAGAGTCTTGATAGTTGGCCTGCATCGGGATGATCAGCGAGCCGCCCGAAAAGGTGACGTCGTCGGCCCAGGCCTGCGAACCGATAAAACAAGTTACCAAGCCGAGCGCCGCGATGACTGCCGGGAGATGAGCCTTCAATGACTGTCTGTTCCTATGCGCCATTGTCTTCCTGCGATGAACGTCCCCGGGCGAGAAAGGACTTGGTTAAAACCAAGCAGCAATTCCAGCAATCCGCGCGCCGCGCAGCATTTTATCTAGAAGTTCGAAATGATTGGGCGTGCACCCACCAAGGACGACTCAGGAGGTGGTCATCGCCCCATGGGGGGATGCAATTTTTGCTTAATTGTCTACACAAATGCCTACCTCCACCGACGCGTGAATCGGCGGGCCGGCGTCAATCGGCTTCGGCTTTATCCGCGCAGCTCGGCGGTGATTTCAGCGGCGGCCTTTCGGGCGCGCTCCAGCTCGTCGGGCCGAAAGCTAATCGCGGCCACCACCGGGTGCCCTCCGCCTCCGTACCGCTCGGCAATGCGGGCCAGGTCGTGGCGGCGGCCGCTTTGGTTCCATGGATTGGAGCCGATCGAAACTTTTGCGCGCTGGCCGCTGCGGCCAACCCAGACGGTGTATTGAGCGTGCGGATAAAGGTAATACGAAATGAACTTGTTGATGCTGTCGAGCCCCTCGTCTGCGATATCGAAGAAGACAACCCCGCGCTCCAAGCGCGCCTTGCTCCGGACCAGCTCGATCGATTGCTGGTGCTTCTTGCGGAGGCGTTCGAACGGCTCTCGCACGTGAGGCTGGGAAGCGAGCTGGGCGAGGGTCATCTGCTGCATCTCGCGAATGATGCGGGGAATGAATTGGGGTTCGCGGTTCGCCTCCAGCACAGTCATGATCTGCAGCGCGGGCTCGACCAGCTCGACCGCCATTTTCGGCGACTCGAACTGGGCACCGTCGATGATCTCCGCCCACTCGATCAGCTCGGCAAGCGGCCGCGGATCAAACCCAAACCGCTCCGCCGCGACGTCCGCCAGAAATTTGGTGCAGCTCTTGCGCGAGGGGTCGTGAAATTTCTTGCCGCTGGTGTCGCGCCTGAAGTGCTCTTCGTCGCCGGGCTGCTGGAAGGCGGAGCGATGATGGTCGAACCACCAGGTGAGCTTGGGGCTCTGCGAGTACCGAAAATCGACGATCGCGTTTTCGTCCCCGCTCAAGAGCGCCTCGTCGATCGCCTGGCCCGCGGCCGCGTGCGAAAGCCCTTGGTAGGCCAGCTCCGCGTCCGGGTTCACCCGCTCCGGGTAGAATTTCGAGAAAACCGCGGCGCTCGCCGCGCCGTCGAAGCAGCTGTCATGGTACAAAATCTTCATCCGCATCGAACAACCCACCTGCTGATATTAAGGCGAATAGTGAGCGCGGCGCTTCAACCAGGATTCGCCGCCTCGCCCGTCGCGAGCCACCACCCAGAAATCTACGTCCTGCTCCGGGCCGCCGCTCGGCTTCCACTCGACCATCTGCCGGCTCTCCTGCCCTCCAAGGTCGACTCCGCCGGTTTCGGTGGGCGAGATTGTGCCGAGGTCGGTGTGCCAGGACAGCTTCCAACTCTCCCGCAGATGAACCGGCGTGAGATCGAACCCGGGTACGACGTAGCTCTCTTCGAGGTTGGTGAAATCTTCCGGGCTGAGGTTGAAACGACCGGATCCCTGCAGCGTCATGAGCGCGTCCGCGCCCCAGGGATTTCCATTCTCGCGCAGGCCGGGAATCACCGGGGTTGTATTGGCAGTCATCTCCGGGAACATCCGGCAGTTGAAGACCATCAGCTTCTGCGCGTAAATCCTTTCGTTGCCGCGGAAGAGATGGAGCACCAGCGGCATCCGTATTCCCCCAAACCCATGGAAGTCGTCTATGTCCACCACGCGCTGCAGCAGCGGTGTGCCGCTTGAAAGGGTCAGTGCTCCGGGCCGGATCTGGAGCGCCAGCTCGCCGGCGAGAGTCAGCCCATTGGCGAGGACGGTGCGATCTCCTGCATCGGAGCAGTTGCGATCGGTTGGATCGGCGCAGGCGAGAAGCTCGTATCGCAGCTGCCGGTCGTTGCCTTTGGGATCGGCGATCAGCGCGGTGAGGGTCACCTCGGAGGTGTAAATCGCGCGCGACGACAGGGCACTGGCGCAGTCGTCCGCCATCAACTCCGGGGGCTCGATCGAAATGGCGAGAACCCGCAGGTCCTTGACATTCGACGGGTCGTCTTCTGGACTGACGCAGGCGCCCGCCGTCGAGAGGGCGACTGCAACCACCGCGGTGCGCGCCAGGCGAATCATCAGAAGCTTCCCTTCACCCCAAGCAGCGGAAGGATGGGAATCCCGGGTACATTGAGCGCCTGTCGGAACCGATAGTCGAACACGCGAGCCTCCACGTTTCTCGTGTTGGTAACGTTCTGGACGTCCAGGTAAATGGAAAGGGTCCAGCTCTGGAAGAGGAAATCCTTCTGAATCCGCAAATCCAGTTGGCGGAACGCCGGCAGTCGAGCCGAGCGATCGGCGCCGTCCGTCGGATAGAACCTGTTCGCGTCCGCGCTGTAGGTGTCGTGAGGGTGGCGCACCGGCGTGATTGGACGCCCAGTGACGTAGCGGAATCGCCCGCCCAGCTCCCAATGAGCTCCGGGGCGCCAGGTGGCGACCAGCGCGAGGATGTGAGTTTCGTCGAACGCGGAAAGAATGTAGTCGTCTCCTCCCGACCGCCGAACCAGCGAACGATTGAGCGTGTACGCCAACCATCCTGAGAAGCTTCGCGTCACCTGGTGCCGCAAAAGCAGCTCGAGCCCGTAAGCGCGGCCGAGGCCGTCGTTGGAGAATTGCTCGCGGGTGACGCTTCCGTCTGCGTTGGTGAGGATTTGCCCGGGGCTCACCACCACGTCGTAGCGGCGGTTGAAGTAGGCAACGAGGTCGCCCGACCAGACGCTTCCGAATCTCTGCTCGACCCCCGCGCTGGTTTGAAACGCCCTCTGGAAGCGCAAGCCGGGGGTGCCGAACGGCGGATCGTCGAAGTCGGTCCCGTTGGGCGCCTGGCTGTACAGGCCCACCGAACCCTTCAGGCGAGTGCGGTCAGCGAGCCGGTAGCGAATCCACAGCCGCGGATCGATGGCGTGGAGGTCATGGCCGTGAAAGCGGGCGGCCGTTGCCCTCACGCCGGGGGTGAGCGTCAGCGGACCCGCCTTGAAGTCCGATTCCGCATAGAGCGCCGCGTCCAACCCGTTGATGGCGCGATGGAGCATCTGAGTCTCCACGCTGGGCTGCGCGCCCGGAAACCCGCGGTACTGAGTTCCGGCGAGGAGAGGCAGCTGAGCCGAGCCAGTCAGGTGATTGAACAGCGCGTCGATCCCCGAGCGCAGCGTCAACCGCTTGCCGATGTCCAAGGTCAGATCTTCGCGCGCCCCGAGGCTGGACACATCCGCCTGAAAGGCGCTCGTGGTCCCAAAAGTGCCGTTGCCGGAGTCGTAGCCCACGTACGGCGCGAACACGGAAGCGAAATTCCCCTTCCGGTAAGTCCAATCCCCTTTGACGCGATGAAACAGAGTATGGGCGTTCAGCGAGACATCGCGGTTGCGGCCGCCGCCAGTAGCCACGACGCGCAGCGTGTCGTCGGCGCCAAAGGCCATCAAGTAGAAGCTGCTCCCGCTGAACTGACGATTCGAGCCGACATCCATGCGGACTTGGTAATCCCAGTAGCGCGGCACCACGAGCAGCGTGCCGCCGTTGGAGTCCTTGGGCAGAAAGAAGGGAAGCAGCGCGTCGACGTATGAGCGCCGCACCGCGCCCGCCACCGAGACGCTTCCCCCGAGCGGCGCCTCGACGAAGGCGCTCGCGTCCAGCGGGTCGATCTTGAAGACTCCGTGCGCGGTGTCGCGAGCACCCTTGCGAGTCTCGACGTCGACGATCCCTCCTATCGCTCGGCCATACCTGGTTCCGAATCCGCCGGGGTAGAAATCGACCTTATTCAGAAATTCAGCGTTGACGACCGAGGGTCCTCCCCCGAGGTGGTAGAGAAGGGGAATGGAGACGCCGTCCATCTGCGTATTCGTTTCGCTCGGGGTGGCGCCGCGGACGATCAATTGGCCGGCTACGAAGGGGGCTCGAGCGACGCCGGGAAAATTCTGCACCGCCCGAATCGGATCGCCGAACGAGCCGGGAATTCGCTGAACCTCTGCGCGGTCGAGCGTGTGGCGAACGACCTCCGTCCCCTCCCGCTCTCCGCGGACGACGGTTTCATAGCCGGTCACTTGGGGGACGAGGTAGTAAGTCACCTCGCGGACCTCGTTGGCGGAGATCATCTCCGCCGCTTGATAGAGCTCAAAGCCATTCGCGAGCACCTTGACCTCGCAGCTGCCGGCGGCGGTGCTCAACTCGAACCGCCCGTCCACGTCGGATAACGCTTCTCGTCCCGGCGCGTTGGCGCACTGGACGGAGGCCGCCGGAACCCGGACTCTGCTGCCGCGCGCGATCAGCTGGCCGCGAAGGACGCCGGTCGAAGGCGCCGGAGGCGGGCGAGCTACGGCCTGATTTTCCAGCGTGAAGTGATACAGATACTCGATTTGAACGGGAGACGGGGCTCCGTCCACTTCGCCCGGCGAGAACTGGAATTGGCGCACCGCCTCCACGGCCGCCTCGTCGAAGCCGTTGCCCACCGGCACCACGACTTTCACGTCTGAAACCGACCCGTCCGCGGCGATCGTCACCAGCATGTGCACGATCGCAGTCAGGCCGCGCTTCTCGGCCTCGGTGGGGTATTGCGCGGGAACGAACTTCTGAAGCTCCGGCGTCTTCGTCAGGACCGGCTCCGGCGTTCCCCCGTCGACGACCCGCCGCCGCACCTCGCCCTCGTACGCGCCGGCGCTCAGTGGAATCAACCCGACGAAGAGAATGGCCAAGGCGCGCATAGAACCGGCGCATTTAAATTGCCGCCGTGCGAGGCATCAACCGCCGTGCGCGCTCCGCCGAGATTTACAGGCCCTCGTCGGATTTGGTGTTTTGCCCGCGATCGCAAGCAACTGATAATCAAGGCCAATTGTCTTTGAACCCGCGGCACATTCGATGCTTGAGCCGCCTGGCGGGTCCTCGGCGACTAGGGGGACAGGAGAATTCGATGCCGAAGGGCATCGTCCTCATCTAATCGCAGGCTCACGCGGCCTGAGCAACTGCGCTCTCGCGGCGGCAGACGCGGCGAAAAACGCATCGCCCACAGAGGGTGAGATCTTCGGTCATCGGAAAGTGGTCCTCCGTCCGGGGAAGATTGGCAGACGTATCCAGGGTCAGCCGCTTCATCCCCTCCACGCTGCGCTGAAAACGCGACTTGAAGGACCCGAGGGACTCCGCATCCACCCGCACGATCTCCTCCGCGCCGGCATTGAGGAACACGAGGCACGCTTTGACCGAATCCGCCGGGAGGTTGTAGCGGCTGGAGATGTACAAGGCGTAACCGAGCACCTGGTCTCCGTAGCCAACGCGAGCGCTGCCCGTTTTCCAATCCACGACCACCGGCGCGCCGTCTTCACCAAGGTAGGCAAAGTCCGGGACGGCGAACACCTTCACCCCGTCGAGCAGAAAGTGAGACCGCTCGAAGACGGCGGAGTCGATCTCCAGCCACTGAGCCGGACGCAGCGACCGAGCTAGAGGAATCCAACGGGATTCGAAAAACCAAGCCAGCGCAGCGCGCGCCCTGTCCCAGTTGTGCTTCCACTCTTCGCGGGCGACGGGCTCGGCGTATTCGTGCTCGACCAATCCTCTGAATTGCCGGCGGTAGGCCTCGCTCCAGTAGCCCCTTCGGACCGAGTACAGGTAATCCTGCTGCATCAGCCGGTGCGCCCGGTCGATCGCGCGCGCCGGATCGATCGATCGGCCAAAGCGCATGGCGAGCAGAGTGTGCCGAATGGTGTAGTGCACCACCGAACCCGCCCAGTTGTATCGATTGCTGAGCTTCTTCAGCACGTAAAGGCGGCGGATGTCGTCCGGCGCATCGGGCTCCCAGCCTCCCCAGGAGCGGTAGTAGTGCAGGTAGTAGGCGCGGAGGCAATCGCGAAACTTCTCGTCTCGGCTGCGCGACCATGAGAAGTCATTGGTGAGGATCCGCTCCATGCAGGCCATTCTCCTACGGTAGACTCCCCCGCGCCATGCGCCGAGCCCAGATCGCCGTGCGGCAGCCGCTTCTCGCCTGGTTCGAGGTGAACAAGCGCGATCTCCCCTGGCGCCGCTCGCCGGATCCGTACGGAATCTGGGTCAGCGAGGTGATGCTCCAGCAGACGCAGGTCTCGACGGTCATTCCCTACTGGCATCGCTTTCTCGAGCGGTTTCCCACCATCGATGGGCTCGCCACGGCGCCCCTGGCCGAGGTGCTGTCGCTCTGGCGAGGGCTGGGCTACTACGCGAGGGCGCGCAACCTGCACCGCGCAGCAAAGGCGATCGCTTCCAATCACGGCGGAAAGCTACCCTCTGATCCGCAGGCGCTCCGCGAGCTTCCAGGATTCGGTCGCTATACCACTGGCGCCGTCGCGTCGATCGCATTCGGCAAAGAGCTTCCGGTTGTCGACGGGAACGTCGCTCGGGTCCTATCCCGACTGTTCGCCGTGGAGGGCGCACCGGGGGATGCCAAGCGCGAGGCGCGGCTATGGCGATTGGCGGGCGAGCTGGTCAAGGGCGATCGGCCGGGCGATCTGAATCAGGCGTTGATGGAGCTGGGCGCGCTCGTCTGCAAAAGCGAGGATCCCTCCTGTCTGCTATGCCCGGTGCGCAGCAGCTGCGCCGCGCTGCGATTGGGCAAAATTTCGCAGCTGCCGCCCCCGCGCGCCCGCGCTCCGCGAAAGCGCCTGAGGCTCGCGGTGGCGGTGTGCCGCCGAAGCAGCGACGTGCTGCTGGCGATGCGTCAGGAGAAAGGTCTGTTTGGCGGCCTTTGGGAGCTTCCTTGCGCCGAGCTGGCGCCGCGCGCGGGTCCATCTCAAGTGCTCTCCGCGCTGCGGGGAACCCTGGGCGCCAGCATTCGCCTCGGAGAGTCGCTCGGCTCCGTTCATCGCACCCTGAGCCATCGCGAGCTGGAGCTGAGCCTCTACCGCGTGACCCCTCGATCCGAGCCGCAGCCGAGCCCTCGCTATCAGGAGTTTCGATGGGTCTCCTCGGCCGATGCCGGAAAACTCGGCATGAGCACCGCGATGCAGCGCGCCCTGGAGCTGGCTTCACGCTGACCCATAATCCGCGCTGACCGACAGTCCGTCGCACGGCTGGACTACGAGCAAGCGCGAAGTCTTCCGAGAGTTTGATCTTCTCAACGATCTGGGTCTAATGGCGAGCGCCATTTTTGAGGAGACCATGTCAAGACACACGAAGTCGCCAAGCCCCAGCAATTCCCCCGGCCGCCGGCCCGCTGCCGCAGCCGAGACTACTCCCACCCGGACAGCGATCGCTCCCAGCTACGAGCAGATCGCCGCCCGCGCGTACGAGATCTTTGTCGCGCGCGGAGGACAAGACGGGCGCGACCAAGACGATTGGTATCAGGCCGAGAGCGAGCTGCGCCTCGGCGAGCAGTAGAAACTCAGTTGAGCGCGGGCGACCGCGGCTCGGATGGGCCGAGGTCCAGCTCGGCGGCACGCTTTAGCAGCTGCTGCGCCTCCTTGAGCTGCTCGAAGGTGCGCTCTGCCACGACGACCGAGCGCATCGCCAGTCCACACGCGGGCGTGAGCGCCGAATGCAGAATCACGTCGCGGGCGCGACTGCGCCCCAGCGTTGCGATGAGCGAAGCTTCGACTGAGTCGACCAGCTCCGAAACCGAAAACGACGCTGCGACGTTGGTGGGGATAATCCCAAGGCTGAATGCCGCGCCGGATGCCAGGAACCGCTCGAGCGCCTCGGGCTCCTCCAATACCGCATCGAGCGACAGCCGGACGTCCAACGAGAGGAGATCGACGCCGAGATCGAGCAGTAGATCCCAATCGGTGTTGCCGCAGCAGTGCAGCCCGACCAACGCTCCTTCGCGCTGCAGCGCCATCATCAACACCTTGATCTCCTGAAGCGCGATCAGGTGCTGGGCATTGGTCCGCTGAAGGGCGTAGAGCCCGGGTTCGTCCAGATAGATGATCGGCGTCGCCGAAGCCCGCCGCACCGCCTTAGCCATCGCCAGGGACTTGGCGAGCAGAAGGCGCAGGATCTGTTGGTCAAGATCGGCCACATTCGAGACTGCGGTTCCGACGGAGGTCTTGGTCGCCCATCGAACGGTGGCGGGTCCGGCAATCTGGGCCTTGGCAAATGCCAATTTCCGATTTGCCACCTCCCAGAGGAAGGGCTTCCAAGCGCGGCAGGCCCGAGGCGACGGCTGGAAAGCCTCCAGGTCCCCGGAGCTGAGCGCGGACTCGATCGAGGCGCCGAACGCTTCCCGCTGCTTCTGCCATTCATCGATGTCGACCGAGCAGAGGCCTTCAGCATCGAAGCGCAGACCCGGCAAGCCGTCCAGCGCCCCGGGAATCATGAACTCCGAAGGGTCGCTGCTAGGCAGTTGCGGCACGTAGGGGATATCGACCTGGAAAGCCATCTGCAACGCAAGCTCCAGCTGACTGTGCGGCAGGCTGCCGATACCCGTGGTGGCGCAAGGGGGAAGCAGCTGCAGGGCGCGGCGGGATATGGGAGCGGTCATGGCAAATCACAGTTTAGGCCACCGAGTAGTAGAAAGCGCTCGGATGATGGAAGACGAGCGCCGAGACGGAAGCCTCGGGCTCCATCATGCAGCCATCGGTGAGTTGCACGCCGATGTCTTGCGGCCGCAGCGCTTGAAACAGCAGCGTCTGATCCTCGAGTCGCGGGCAAGCCGGATAGCCGAACGAATACCGCTTGCCCTTGTACTCCGCCCGGAATCGCTCGAGCATGGTCATCTCCGGACTATCCGGGAAACCCCACATGCTTCGCAGCTGCGCGTGGAGAAGCTCGGCGTAGGCTTCGGCGGTCTCCAGCGCCAACGCCTGGACCGCATGCATCTTGAGGTAGTCGCCCGCCGCCTTGTAGCTCTCCGAGAGTTGCCGGATGCCCTCCCCGGCGGTGGTGACGAACATGCACAGATTGTCCCGCGGGCGCCCATCGCGCAGCGGCGCGACGAAATCGGCGAGGCAGACGCCGCCCTCCTTCTCCTGGCGCGGAAACTCGAATCGCACCAACAGCTCGCACGTCTTCAGATCAAACACCAGCAGGGAATTTCCATCGCCGGCGGCTCTGAAGAACTGGAACACCGCGCGCGGTCTCATCGATCCCCCTCGCAAAGAGCTCTTCAGCTCGTCCAGCACCCCTTTCACCTCGAGCGCCTTGCGCCCCTCGTCGGTCTGGCTCAACGCCGAATCCGCGCCCGCGCCAAGAGCGCGCGCGGCAGAGCCTTTGACTCCCAGGTGGCGGCCGTAGAGCATCACCGGATTGATGAATCGCCAAATGTGATCGAGCGGCGTGTTGGTAAGGACGTGCCGCTCGTGGTCTGGCGGCGATGGAATGTCCTCCAGCACTGGAATCTGCGGCGGTCGCGAGCGGGGGGCGGGCACCGGCTTTGGCCGAGCTTGCGTTTCCTGCGCCAGGCGAGCGCGGCGCTGCTGCAGACCTTGCTTGAGAGCCTCGAACTGCGGCGGATCGATGATCTGCTTTGCCAGCTCCAATCCGCTCATCGCATCCTGCGCGTAGGCGACCGTTCCCTGATAGGCGGGAGCAATCTGGCGATCGACGAAGTTGCGCGTCAACGCAGCGCCTCCGACCAAGATCGGAACCTCCACCCCGGCGCGCGAGAGGTCCTCGGCGGTGGAAACCATTTGGTGGGCACTCTTCACCAGCAGACCGGACAACCCCAGGATGTCCGGGCGGTGCTCGCGCACCGCGGCGACCAATTGCTCCGGCGGAACCTTGATCCCCAGGTTGACCACCTGAAACCCGTTGTTGGCGAGGATGATCTCGACCAGGTTTTTGCCGATGTCGTGGACGTCGCCTTTGACCGTCGCCAGCACCACTTTTCCGCGCGTGGCCGAGCTCGCTTTATCCATATGCGGCTCTAGATAGTTGACCGCGGCTTTCATCGACTCCGCGCTCTGAAGAACTTCGGCGACAATCAGCTCGTTCTTCGCGAAAAGCCGGCCGACCTCATCCATGCCCTTCATCAATGGCCCATTGATGATCTCCAACGGCCGAGATTTTTGGAGCGCCGCGTCCAGATCCGCGGTCAGGCCCTCGCGCGTGCCCTCGACGATGTAACGCGCCAGCCTCTCTTCGAGTGAGAGGGTGCTCTTCGCCGCCGCCGCAGGCTTGCGTTCGCGGAAGTGCGCCGCGAACAGGTTGATCGGATCCGGCCCGCGGTTGAACAAGAGGTCCTCGCTGAGCCGCCGCTCCTCCTCGGGAAGGGAGGGATATCGCTCCAGTTTCTCCGAGTTGACGAGCGCCATGTCCAAGCCCGCTTGGGTGCAGTGGTAGAGGAAGACGGAATTCAACACCTCTCGGCCGGCGGTGGGCAGGCCGAACGAGACGTTCGATATCCCAAGCACCGTCTTGCTCTCCGGGAAGTGCTGCTTGATCAGCCGCACGCCCTCGATCGTCTCCACCGCGCTGCCGACGTACTGCGGATCTCCCGACGCGCATGGGAACACCAAGGAATCGAAGTAGATGTCCTGGGGTTTGACGCCGTATTTTTGGGTGAGCAGCTCGTACGAGCGCTGCGCCACTTCCAGCTTTCGCTGGCGTGGAACTCCCATCCCTTTCTCATCGATGCAACCGACGACCAGCGCCGCGCCGAACTTGCGCGCCAGCGGCACCACCTTGTGAAATCGCTCTTCGCCGTCCTCGAGATTGACGGAGTTGATGATCGCCTTCCCTTGGCTGTAGGTCAGCGCCGCGGCGATGACCTTATCGTCGGTGGAATCGATCATCAGCGGGACGCGGACTTTCTTCACCACCACCTCGAGAAAGCGACGCATGTCCGCCAGCTCGTCGCGGTCCGGGTTCGCCAGGCAGACGTCGATCACCTGTGCGGCGCGCTTCACCTGACCCCGCGCGATCTCCGTCGCGTCATCCCAGCGCTCGGCGACGATCAGCTCCTTGAACTTGCGCGAGCCGATCACGTTTGAGCGCTCGCCGACGATGACCGGTCGCACGTCCTCGTTCACCTCGAGGAAGTCGACGCCGGACAGCGTCGAGCGCGCAGCGGGCCGGTTGCGCCGCGGAGATTGATCGCCCACCGCGGCGGCGATCGCGCGCACGTGGCCCGCGTGAGTTCCGCAGCAGCCACCCACCAGGTTCAGCCAGCCTTGCTCGGCGAAACGCCGAAGCGTACGGGCGATCATCTCTGGCGTCTCGAGGTATTGACCGTTCTCGTCAGGCAGCCCCGCGTTTGGCACGCAGGAAACCCGGAAGGGGCTTGTCGCGGTGAGGGACCGAATGTGATCGGTCATGAATTCGGGACCGGTGGCGCAGTTGAGGCCCAGGTACAACAGGTCGAGATGCTCGAGCGATGCGGTCAGCGCCTCGACCGATTGCCCCGCGAGCATCGTTCCCATTGCCTCGATGGTCCCCGACACCGCAATCGGGACGTTCTCACCCGCGCGTTCGAACGCGTTCTGGATGCCGAACAGCGCCGCTTTGACATTGCGCGTGTCCTGGCTCGTCTCGACCAAGAGGTAATCAACGCCTCCTTCGATCAATCCGAGAGCCTGCGCCTCGAAGTGCCGAATCAGCTCCTCGAAAGTGATCCCGCCGGTGACCGAGATCGCCTTGGTCGTCGGCCCAATCGAGCCAGCCACCCAGCGGAGCCGACCCGGCGTGCTGAACTTCTCCGCCGCAGCTCGCGCGATCTGCGCAGCCCGGACGTTGATCTCATGGGTCTTCTCCTGGAGGCCGTATTCGGCCAGCACCAAGGGCGTGCCGCCGAAGGTGTCCGTCTCGGTGATGTCCGCGCCGGCGGCGAAGTAGTCGGCATGAATCTGCTCGATCAGATCCGGGCGGGTCAGGACCAGATGCTCGTTGCAGCCCTCGTACTCCGCTCCTCCGAAATCGGATGCCTTGAGCGCCTTGGACTGGATCATCGTGCCCATCGCGCCGTCGAGGACCAGGATCCGGCGATCGAGCTCGCTCTGCAGCGCGCCCACCCGCTCGCTTCGGGGAATGCCGTTTGTTCCCGCGCGCTGGCTCATCCCTTCTTCTCCGCGTTCAGCATGAAGACGCGGAACGGCGAACCCCCGAAACGGTCGTGCGAAACGCGAACCACGCGGTCGAACGCCAGGTCCTTCAATATCCGCTCCAGATCGGCCGGCTCAAAGCCCAGGTGTCGATGGCCAAGCTGTTCGAGCACCCAGTTCTCGTCGTGCGGCATCAGCTCCAGCACAATCAATCTCCCACCGGGCTTGAGGATCCGCGCCGCTTCGCGCAGCACGGCGGGAGGCTCCTGCACGTGGTGCAAGCTCTGGGAGATCACCACCAGATCCAGCTCTGCGTCGGCGAGCGACAACCGATGGAGGTCCTGCCGCAGGAATTGGATGTTGGCGAGCCCCTCGCGCTCGGCCCTTTCCTTCGCCTGGTCGAGCGCTTCGCGGCTCCGATCGATCGCGATCACGCGCCTGGCCCAGCGGGCGATCTCAACCGACAGAGCGCCGGTGCCGCAGCCGAAGTCCGCTGCCACCAGAGGCGGCAGCAAGGACCCGAGGGCACTGGCCCAGAGAAACCAGGACTGGCCGGGCTCGAGCAGCCTCTCATTGAGGGCTTGCCGATCTTCGCGCTCGCGCAAAAGATCCGTCAGCCGCGCGCGATCGCCGCTTCCATCGTCCCCCTCGCGGGCGAGCTGTATCAGAGGCCACCGCGCGTCCTTTGCATCGACGGCGAGCGAGTAATAGGTGAAGCCGGACTGCCGCTCCTCGCGCACCAGCCCCAGGCGCCGCAGCCTACTCAGGTGATGCGATACCGATGGCTGCGCCACTCCGACAACGGATACCAGCTCAGTCACGTTCAGCGGCGCCTCCGAGAGTAGCCGCAAGATTCGCAAGCGGGTTGGGTCGCCGAGCGCCCGGAAGGACTGGGACAGATGCTCCATATCGGTGCATGAACATATGTCGATTCATTCTCCAAGACAAGCAAATCGCCCGAACATCAGCCGGTGGGCGCCGGTGGTTTCGCGCGGATGACTCCCCTGCGAAGCGGAATCTCTCAGAGGATCAGGCGCCGATGGTCAACCATCAAACACCGGTCCTGGACGACCTGGATTCCCGCGCGGGCAAGCTTTTCCGCCGCCCGATCGTTGCGTATTCCGAGCTGAAACCAGACCGCTCTCGGCTTTTTGGCAATCATGTCATCGACGTGCATGTCGATATCCTTCGGGCGCCGAAACACGTCGACCAAGTCGATCTCGCCCGGGATGTCGACGAGCCTACGGTACACCGGCCTGCCGAGGATCTCCTTCACCTCAGGGTAATAAACCGGCACCGGGATGATCTCGCAGCCCGCCGACGCAAGGTACTTGGGCACGTAGAACGCCGCCTGGTCCGCCTGGGCTTCGGTCTTGATTCCGAGCACGGCGATCCGCCGCGTGCGCGAGAGCAGTGCGGCGATGGCAGCCTCCGTCTCGATCAGGTTGCGGCGAAAATCCGAATCATTGCCCGGCGGCGATTCCACGGCGCACCTCGCACCAGAGGGCATTAACGCGAAAGCGTTGAGCTGGCGACGAGAAGTTATGGATGCCGGATTTTTCCCGGTGGCGCATTCTCGACCGCGTCGCGCCCTAGATTGCGGCGATCCCTCGCCGGACCGTCCTCCTCGTCCACATTGCCGATAGCGAACCGGCGCGCGGCTTCAGCAAAGTCGCGCAGCACTTCCCCCTTCGAGTAGTACAGATTTCGAGGGAGCGCCTTAAAGAGGTTGATCACATCCACCGAAGCGCCGTTGTCCGCGGCTACTTGCACCAGCGTGTCCCGCCAGACTGGGAACTCGACTCCATCGAGCTGGGCGGCGGGAGAACGTCCCGGATCCTCTCCTATTCCATGGGCCATGGTCGCCTTTCCCCTTGCATGTCCAGATATATTCCTCTTCTGCACAAGAAGGTGAGCCGTGCGTTCAGGTTTGGCCAGCGCTATCTGCTCGCCTGCCGGGCGCCCGCGGCATTCTGGATGGTGAACGCATGAATCTGGCTGAGTGGACTCGGGAGAAGCGCGAGCACCTTCAGCGACTGCGAGCGCCGGACGTCCGCAATCTCGTCCCCACGCTGAAGGATTTCTCGCACGCGGTAAGCACCCGCCGGCAAGAGCTGGCGGTGGTAGCGGAAATCGCCAGAGCCACGCCGGAGGAAGGCCAACTGGTCGAGGCCTTGGATGTCGCCGAGCTGAGTCGGCAGTTCGATCGGGCCTCGGTATCTGCGGTTGCGGTCGCGACGGACGAGATCGCGTGCGCCGGCGAGCCGGCCGACCTGGCGACCGCCGCGCGCGCAGTTTCCTGCCCGGTGGTCGCGCGCGATCTGATCCTCGCCCGAGAGCAGCTCTATCATCTTAGGCTCTCCGGCGCGGATGCGGTCTTGCTGACGGCGGCGGCGATCGCACCGGCCGAAATCCGCTCGTCGATCGAGATCCTCGCCAGCATGCACATGGCTGCCCCAGTGGAGGTGGCCAGCGACGCAGAGCTGTCCGCCGCGCGGGCGGCCGGCGCCAAGCTGCTCGTCATCCCTGCATTCGCCGCTGGCGGGCTCTCCTTTGCGCTCGCCGATTCCCTGCTTCCTCGGGTTCCGCACAGCGCGACCGTCCTTATCCGAGGGCCGTTCGCCCGCGCTGACGACTTCGAGCCGCTGCGCGGCCGTGCCGATGGAATCTGGATCGCCGGCCCCGCGATGCGCGCGAAAGATCCGGCCGAGTTCTTGGCCCGGCTCGTCGAAGCGGCGGAAAACGGGTAGAGGGGATGTCGGAAGCGAGGTGGAATCGGTGGGCCTTCAATCAGAAGCGGCGACCGACCGAGAAATGGGCGGCCGGCTGATCGCCGCCGCAGATTCTCTTCTCGAACGAATGATCGAGCAGCAGCGCGCGAAGGTGCTCAAGCTGGCGAGGGAAGCTTTGCCCCACCTGAGCGCCGAGGACGTCTTGAACCCCTTCGACTTCCCAGAGCTCAAGGCACACCCGACCTTCGACTACGAAGACGGCATCTTAGCCGGCCTGATCTCGGCGCAGATCGCGCTTCGAGCCGAGCTGCGCGAGTTGTCCGAGCTCGCCGACCGAGGATGATGATGGCCAGCGGCACGGCCCCCCGCCCCTGGACGCGGCTTCGAAGTGGCGCCCCGGTGGACTACCGCGTGATCAAGGTGCGCGAGGAATGGGTCGGCGACCCGCGCAACGGCAGTGAGCACCATCGCGTGGTGATCGACGCGCCCGACTGGGTGAACGTGATTCCGGTCGCGGCAGACGGGCGAGTGGTGTTGATCCGACAATTCCGAATCGGGGTCTGGTCCAACACCCTCGAGATACCGGGAGGAATTGTGGAGCCCGGAGAGAAACCGATCGATGCGGCAAGTCGCGAGCTCGAAGAAGAGACCGGTTACCGACCCGCTCAGATCGAGCTGCTCGGCTTCGTACACCCAAACCCCGCACTCCAGAGCAATCGTTGCTACTCGTTCATCGCCACCGGCTGCAAGAAGGTGCACGGCGGCAAACAGGACAGCGGCGAGGACATCATCGCGGAGCTGGTCCGACCGGCGGAGATTCCCGAGCTGATTCGCTCCGCGCAGATAACACACGCCCTGGTGGTCGCAGCCTTTCAGCTGCACGCGCTGCGCTCGCAAGCTGGAGGTTGATTTGGACGCGCCCGTCCGTCAGTGGGTCCGCTGCGCCGCGGTGGCTTTCAGGGCTCCCGAAGCGCGCAGGTTGCGAATCTCGTCCATGATCCCCCTGCATTCCTCGTCGCTGTTGTAGAAGTGAGGAGAGATCCGGATGCCCGCATTGGGACGCCAGTCGATGACGAATCCGCGCTCGATCAGCTTCAGGCTGGCGTCTTCGGAAAACTCGAAATCGACGCAGACCGTCCCGCCCCGTTGCTCAGGTTGAAGCGGCGTGTTCACGCGCAAACCCTGCTCGCGGGCAAGCTCGACCAGCAGCGCCGTTTGCCGCATCGACTTCGCGCGGATCGCCGGCACGCCCACCCGCTGGATGATCTCGTAGCCCGCTCGCGCGGCGTAGAGCGCCGGAACCGAAGGCGTGCCGCCCATGAAGCGATGGGCATCCACCGCGTAGTCGATCTCGCCCACGCGAAAGTCGAACGGGCGCTTGTCGGAGAACCAGCCGGTCGCCGTCGGTTGGTATTTTTCGATCAGGTCCTCGCGCGCGTAGAGATACGCGGCGCCCGATCCTCCGCACAGCCACTTCACCGAGCCGCCGATCAGGAAATCAACTCCGAGCGACCGCACGTCGATCGGAACCGCGCCCGTCGCTTGGTAACAGTCCAGGATCACCACCGCGCCGTGTCGATGGGCCGCGTCGATCACCGGAGCTACGTCCAGTAGAGCAGACGAGCGAAAGAGGACGAGGTCCAGCGAGACCGCTACCGTGCTGCCGTCGATCGCCTTCAGCAGATCTTCGGTTGCGATGGTCAGCCCATCTTGCGAGCGCACGCTGTGAACGCGCGCGCCGCGACGCTGCTGAGCCATCCAGTTGTAGACGATCGATGGAAAATTGAGCTCGGTGAGAACGACTTTGTTCCTCTTCGGAGTGAACTCCAACGCGGAGAGGAGGATCGAGGTCAGCGTGGAGACGTTCTGGTGCATGATCATCGTGCCGCGAGGCGCATTGATGATCTTGCCGATCATCTCCGCCGTCTCGGCGACCATCGGCAACCACTGCTTCCAGGCCACCACGCCTTCCTCCGCCCAGAGGTCGGCATAGGCCTTGAGGTCGTCGTAGACCTTGCGCGGCATCGCCCCGAGCGAGTTGTTGATCAGGTAAGCCGCCTTCCTTTCCAGGATTGGAAACTCCGCGCGCCATTTCAAGAGAGGATCCGTCGCCATCGTGGACTCCGTCGGCCGTGCAGGTCAGCTTGGAGGTTCTGCGCGCCGGGCCCCGCGTCGATTCCAGGTCCCCGACCGTCCACCGCTCTTGTGCTCGAGCTGGACGTGCTCGACGACCATTGCGCGATCCACACCCTTGAGCATGTCGTAGATGGTCAGCGCGGCGGCCGATACCGCGGTGAGCGCCTCCATTTCCACGCCGGTGCGGTCCACCGTCTTTACCTCCGCCCGAATCTCCAGCGCCCCGCGGGCGGGCCTCACGTCGACGCTCACCGCCGACAGCGCAATCGGATGGCACAGCGGCACCAGATCCGGCGTCCGCTTTGCCGCCATCACCCCGGCCAGTCGCGCCGCGGCGATCACGTCGCCCTTCTCGACCTTCCGCCGACGCACGCGATCCAGCGTCGCCGGGAGCATCCGCACCCGTCCCGTGGCTACGGCGGTGCGCTCGGTCTTCTCCTTCCCGCCGACGTCCACCATCTTCATTTAGCGCTCCAGCGCGTGCGCAACCGCGGCAAGCAGGTCGTCTGCGATATCGTCGGGATCCTCGAGGCCCACCGAGACGCGGATCAGATTCTCGCCGATGCCCGCCGCCTCGCGCTCCGCCGGCGTCAGTCGCCGCGCGCTCGCGGTTGCGGCGTGCATGACCAAGGTGGCCACATCGCCCAGGCTAGGAGCCGGCTTGGCCAGCTTGAGCCCCTCGAGCAATCGAAAAGCTTCCGCTCGGCCGGCGCCGCGGACCTGGAAGGCGAGCATCCCGCCGAAACCACCGTCGAGCACCTCGCGAGCGACGCCATGGTTCGGGTGAGCCGCCAGTGAGGGATGCAGCACCCGCTCGAGATTGGGCGACTGCGCAAGCCGTCTCGAGATGCGCTCCGCGTGCTCGCAGTGCGCTTTCATCCGGACCGGCAGGGTGCGAAGCCCTCGCAGGGTCAACCACGCTTCGAAGGGACCGAGGATCGCACCGGCCAACACTCGCGATGCTTTGAGCGCTTGGATCCGCTCCTGACTTCCGCTGACCACTCCGCCCATCGCATCTCCGTGGCCGTTGATCCACTTGGTGGTGGAGTGAATCGCGTAATCCGCACCCAGCTCGACCGGCCGCTGGAGGATTGGCGATGCGAAGGTCGCGTCCACTGCGAATACGGCGCCCACCTCCCTGCACGCGCCGCTGAGCGCCCGCACATCGGGCACCGAGATCAGCGGGTTGGTGATGCTTTCGGCCAGGACGAACTTGGGGCGCAGCGCCACGATCTTTCCGGCTGCTCCCGCGTCGGCCAAGGGGAACGCGTGCAGCTCCACGCCGCGGGCGGCGAGCAGCGCCTTGTACAGCGCGCGCGTAGTGCCGTACCCATCGAAGGGCATCACCGCGCGATCTCCGGCCGAAAATGGTTGCGCATCGAGAACGGCCTTGAGCGCAGCCATGCCGCTTGCGAAGGCCGCGCACGCTTCGGCGCCTTCGAGAGCTGCCACCGCCTCTTCGAGCAGCTCGGCGTTCTGGGACCGATTTCGGGCGTAGACAAAATCGGCTCCGTCGAGCGAGCGGTCGAGATCCTCTGCGCGCTCGAAGTAGCTGACCGACGCCAAGTGAACCGGCGGGCTCATCGGCATGGCCTTGGAACCGTGGACGGCGGAGCCGGCATGGATCGCCGTCGTCTTCGTCTTGCGAGCGCTCATGCGGCCTTTCTAGCCTCTTCCGTGCTCGGTGAGCCAGCGCTCGGCGTCGATCGCCGCCATGCACCCGGTTCCGGCGGCGGTGACTGCCTGCCGATAATAATGGTCTTGCACGTCGCCGCAGGCGAAGACGCCTGGCCGGTCCGTTCGCGTTGTCCCGGGAACGGTCTCCAGGTAGCCGGCGGCGTTCATCTTGAGAATGCCTTTGAACAGCTCGGTGTTCGGCCGGTGGCCGATGGCGACGAATAGGCCGGTGGCCGGAAGGACGCGGCGCGCCTGGGTCGTGACGTTCTCGATCAGTGCTCCGCTCATTCCCTTTTCATCGCCGAGGACTTCCATCACCACCGAGTCCCAGATGAATTCAATCTTGGGATTCTTGAACGCCCGCTCCTGCATGATTTTCGAAGCCCGCAGCGTGTCGCGGCGATGGACGACGGTGACGTGCCGCACCAGCTTGGCAAGGAAGGTCGCCTCTTCCATCGCGGTGTCTCCGCCGCCGACGACGAGCACGTCCTGGCCTTTGAAAAAGAATCCATCGCAGGTCGCGCAAGCGGACACTCCGCGATTTTTGAATTCGTTCTCCCCTTTGACGTTCAGCCACATCGCCGATGCACCGGTCGCGATGATCACGGTCTCGGAGCGGCACTGCCGGCTCTCGCCTTGGATGTAGAATGGGCGTTCGCTGAAATCGACTTTGACCACGTTCTCCAGGTAGACCTCACTGCCAAAGCGTTCGGCCTGCTTCTTGAAGCGCTCCATCAAATCCGGGCCGGTGACCGCTTCCGGGAAACCGGGGTAATTCTCCACGTCGTTGGTGATCATCAGCTGACCGCCCGGCACGCGCTGTGGATCCTCGTCCGCCGGTCCTCCGGCGAACACCACCGGAGCGAGATTCGCCCGAGCAGCGTAGATGGCCGCGGTGTATCCCGCCGGTCCCGAGCCGATGATCGTCACCTTGTTAATCTTGTCAGCCAATGCCGCGGCTCCCTTTCGCTGAGACATAACGTCTCTTGAATTGGACTCGCAAGGTCTTCCCTGCGCTCTGAAAAACTTGGGCACGCGCATTGCTGTGCTCGCTTGAAGGCAATTCCATAGTGGGGTTCCGCGAACGGGATGAGCGACAATGCGCGAGAGCGGCTTCTTCGCCACGGCGCTCCGACGCTCGGGGATTCCGAGCTGCTGGCGCTCGTCCTCGGATGCGGAACGATCGGGCGACCGGCGCGCGCCGTTGCCGAGAGCTTGCTCACCTTTGGTCCGGGCCTCAAAGAGCTCTCGCGGCGCGAGGCCCAGGAACTCATCTGCATTTCAGGGGTCGGCCCTGCGCGAGCCGCGCAGGTGGCGGCGTCCTTCGAGCTGGGGCGTCGGACCCAGCTCAGTTGCGAGCAGCGCCCGCGCCTCCGCACGCCGGCGGAGGTGTATCAGTACCTGGCGCCCGGCTTTCGCTCGCTGCGCAGAGAAGTGTTTCACGTCCTTTCATTGAACGCGCGAAACGTGTTGGTCAATGACTCGCGCGTTGCGGAAGGAAGCATGGACGCGTGCCCGGTAGATCCTCGCGAGGTGTTCTCGTCGGCGATCGTCGCCCGGGCCACGGCGATCGTCTTGGCGCACAATCATCCGTCGGGCGATCCCGAGCCGTCCGAGGCCGACGTCCAGCTCACCAACCAACTCGCCGAGGGCGGACGAATTCTCGGCGTGCGCGTTCTCGACCACATCGTGGTCGGGGACGGTGCCTTCGTCTCGCTCTTCGAGCGGGGTTGCCTCCGCATCCGGCCGGTGGGCGCGAGACGCTGGGCTGCGCGGCGCTGTCGATAGTGGCAATATGCGCCGCATCCTGACACCTCACAGCCTAGACGCTCAGGCGCAGCTGATCCGTCACTTCGGGCTCGCCGAGTTTCGCCCGGGGCAGGCGGAGGTGATCGACGCAGTTCTGAGCGGGCGAAATGCAGTCGTGGTGATGCCCACCGGCGCCGGGAAGAGCCTTTGCTATCAGCTGCCCGCGGTGATGCTGCCCGGCGTCGCGCTGGTGATCTCGCCGCTCATCTCGCTGATGAAAGATCAGGTCGAACAGCTCTGTTCGCGCGGCATCCCGGCAACCTTCATCAACTCGAGCCTTGGCGACGCGGAAAGAGCGGCCAGGCTGGGCGGCATTCGCTCGGGCGCGTACAAACTGGTGTACATCGCACCGGAACGGTTTCGCAGCCCTGCGTTTCTCGACGCACTTTCGGAAGTGAAGCTCGAGCTGTTCGCCGTGGATGAGGCGCACTGCATCTCGCACTGGGGCCACGACTTTCGGCTCGACTACGCGATGCTCGGACAGGTCCGCAGGCGGCTTCGCCCGCCGAGGACTGTGGCCCTGACCGCGACCGCGACGCCGGAGGTTCGCCAGGACATCGTCCGCTCCCTGCTGATGAAGGACCCGCAGGTCTTCGTCGCGGGATTCGACCGCAAGAACCTCTTTCTCGAGGTGGTCAACGTGGCGAACGAGGTCGAGCGGCGCCACGCCTGCGCGAAGTTGGTGGCGGAATGCGGGCCCGGAATCATCTACTGCGCCACCCGCAGGGCCGCGGATGGAATGCACCGCGCGTTGCGCGAGGGCGGGCATCCAGCGACGCTCTACCACGCCGGAATGGAGGAGGACGCCCGCCGCAAGGCGCAGGATGAGTTCATGTCGCGCGAAGATGGAGTCGCGGTGGCCACCAACGCCTTCGGGATGGGCATCGACAAGCCGAACATCCGCTTCGTCGCCCACGCGAACATTCCTCGAGCGGTGGAGGCCTACTATCAGGAGATCGGGCGCGCTGGGCGCGACGGCGCGGACGCGCGCGCCGTGTTGCTGTTCAACCACGCAGACGTTTTCACCCAAGAGAGGTTGATCCAGACCAATCACCCAACCGAGACCGTCTTTGCCGACGTGTGGAGCGCGCTGCAGAGCGTGGATGAGTTTCAGCAGGGGGTGAGTGTTCTGGCCGGCCAGGTGGGTGCCTCCGAGTTCGAGGTCGCGGCCGCGCTTCGAGTCCTCGAGCGGGAGGGAAGGATCGCTCGCAGCGGGCGCGGCGAAGGGCGCTACTGGATCCGACTGCAGGAAAAAGCGCTGCAGGCAAAGCCGCACGCGGCGCAAGCCAAGGCGTTGCTCGCCCACCTGTTGGACAGGTTTCCCTTGGGCTCCAGCGGAGCGGCGGAACTGCGGGAGATTGCGCGCGCCGCTGCGCTGTCCGAGGCAGAGACGCATCGCGCGATCGGGCTGCTCGAAAAGAGCGGAGCGCTCACCGTGAAGCGGCCGTTCACCGGGCGGAGCATCCGGGCGCTGGAGCGCGTCTCTTACCGCGACCTGGAGCTCGACCTCACCCGATTGCGGGAGCAGGAGCAGCGCTCGCTGCTGCTGCTACGCCGGATGACCGATTATGCGTACACCAAGCGGTGCCGCCGGGCATTCGTCCTGCGCTACTTTGGAGAATCCAGCAGCCCCTCCCGTTGCACCGCTTGCGACAATTGCGTCGGCGGCCGGCTGCAGACGCGGGCGCTGAACAAGACCGCCGCCGTGGTCGACCGCCCGGCTCACAACGAATTGGCGGCGACCGAGCTGCGGCGCTGGCGGCGAGAGCTCGCTCGGGACCTGAATATTCCCGCCTTCATCATTTTCAACGATCAGACCCTGTTCGCGCTCGCCAGCGCGCTCCCGGTGGACCGCGATTCATTCCTCGCCGTGAAGGGAACCGGCGCTACTCGCTGGGAGCGCTTCGGGCCCAAGGTCGTCGAGATCTGCCTTCTGGCGCGAGCGGCACGAGTGCAACCAACGCAAAAGCGCGCGGACCGCGGCTAGTCCCGCGCCTGACCTCGCGCGGCCTGCCGAGCCCAGAGCCAGCGGGCGATCCACATCAAAACTCCCAGCACGGCGGCCATTGCGAAAATGACCGCCACCACCGTCGCACCGAAGATCAGCCGCAACGCGATCTCCGAGATTCTCCCATAGAGATACAGGTCGCGAAGGGGGCTCAGCGCATGGACGAGATCCAGCACGCGCGCAGGCAATGAATCCAGCGCCAGCGAAGCCCGCTCCATCCAGGGCGTCGGGTGGAGGCGCCGAAGCGCCTCGATGATCACTCCGGCGGCCAGGTAGATCACCGACAGCAGCGAGGCATTGCCGACCATGATCTGCGCTAAGGACAAGCGGCGAGTTTCGGCTTCCAAGCTACCTCAGCGCGAGCTTTTTCTTCAGGTTGGGAAGAGCGCGCTTGACGCGAAGCTGATCGGCGCCGCTCGCTCCCAGGCGCAAGAACCACTGGTAGTGCTCCACCGCCTGCGCCTTCAGCTGATCGCTGCGCACCAGCGCGTCTGCCAGCGCCAGGTGAGCTCCCGCGTGAGTTGGATCCAGCTCGACCGCTTTGGTCAGCTCCTCGCGCGCCCGGCCGTCATCCTTCTGCCGAAGCGCCACCAGCCCGAGCGCCAGGTGCGCCGGCCCGGAGAACGGGTAGAGCGAGACGGATTGCTCTGCAGCTTTTCTCGCCTCTTTAACCGTCCCGGCCGACAGCAGGACCCGCGCCAGCGTGGAGAGCGCAAAGGACCGGTCCCAGAATTCCGGAGCCCGCTGGGAGAGCTCCGTCAACTCCTTGGACGCCGCTTTGCTGCCCGCCGGCAGATGCGCGTAATGCGCGCCAATCCGGCCACAGAACGTCGCTGGGTTTGATTTGCGAGCTGTTTCGTACGCTTTGGCGGCGGCGTCCGTTCTGCTCTGCCGCACGTACGCCTCTCCCAGCTCGCACGAGGTCTCGGCGTCATTCGGAGCAAGCTTGCTGGCCTTTTCCAGCTCGGCGAACGCGCTGCGTCCATCGCCACGAGCAAAGAGGATCAGCGATCGGATTCGCCGCGCTTCCGCATCGGCCGAGTCGGCGGCGATCGCGCGCGCGATGCTGGCCTCCGCTTCTTTAACTTTTCCTGACCGGAACAGCGCGAGGGCGAGGTTCTTAAGCGCGGCGGCGGAGGCGGGCTGATTTGTCAGCCAGGATTCGAATTGAGCGATCGCTTCCGGCAGCCGCCCCACCTCGAGATAAGCGTGCCCCAGCGCGCGGCGCGCCTCGCCATGGAAGCCATTGCGCCCCACCGCCTTGCCCAGCGGCTCGAGGGCGGACTCCGGCGTGCCGAGGGACAAGAGCAGCCGTCCGAGGGAGCAGGCCCCCTCGTAGTCCTCGGGATCTTTCATCGCCTCCTCGAACTGCGAACGCGCTTTGTCCAAAAGCCCGCGCTGCCAGTACACGCTGCCGAGCGCCACTCGCACGTCGCTCTTCGCGCGGCGCGACGAGGCCGAGAGCTTTTCGAGGACGGACTGAGCGCGCTCCGCCTGGCCCTCGGCGGCGTCCGCCGAGGCGAGGTAGATTGCCGCCTCGCTCGGATACTTCCCGTTGACTTGCGTCTTCGACAATTCCGAGCGCGCCCGTTTCCAATCCCCCAGCTTGGCCAAGGCGATGCCGCGAACGAGGGCGATTCGCCGCGAGTCCGCGTCGGCGGGGAACCGGCTCAACAGCTCCCGTTCGCGATCGCGAGCGAGCAGGGCCCTGCCCATCGCCTCTTTCGCTTCCTCGCTTCGCGGCCGAAGCGACAGCGCGGCTTCATAAGCCTGCTGCGCCGCATCGATCCGCCCCGAGGCTCTGCTCGCATCGCCAAGCGCGAGATTGAACTCGAAGGCCCGCGCCTTGAAAGCGCGGGAGCCCTCGGAAAGCTTCTTGATTGCCTCCTCGTAGCTTCCACGGGCGATCAGCAGCCGTCCCAAGACCAGCTCTTTGCGCGCCGATTGCTCAGAGGTGAGGACTTCATCCTTGGGGAGATCCTCGACCTGCTTCAAAGCTTCGTCCAGGTCGCTCGAAAGCTCGAGCCGGCTCTCCGCCGTTCCGAGCACGCTTCGTGGATGGGCGGGCGAGATCTGCGCAGCGGTCGCGTAGAATTTCAAGGCGGTCGGATGGTCTCCGGATTCGCGGTAGTAATCGCCCAAAGCGACCAGGGCGCGGACGTTCGCCGATGACAGCGTCAACGCGCGGCGAAACCGCTCGACCGCGGTCTTGGAATCCTTGCGGGCCAGCAAAATGCGACCGGCGAGCTCGTGAACCTCGGGCAGATCCAGCTTCGATTCGATCACGTCCTTCTCGAGCTGCTCTTTGCGCGCTGGCTCGCTCAAATAAAAATCGCTCGCCAAGGCAAGCGCCGGAAATCGCTGACGGACCTGGCCGCGCTCCAGCGCCGCCTTGCCCTGAGCGCGATCGTCGTCGGCGCCGCCGTGCTCCGCAAAGAGAATTCCACGCGCGAACGCCGTCAGCGCCCACGCCTCCTCCGAACTGTCGTCCATCTTGACCGCATGCGCCAGACGGTCCAGGGCCAGGGCGTAGGATTTGCGCGTGTCCTGGGCGACTGCCTTCCGAGCCTGAGCAAGGTCGTCCTTCAAGTCTCGTCCGTGGTTCGCCGCGCGAACGCTCAAGTAGAAGCCGAGTCCCACCACCAGCGCCACCCCGAGCACGGTGACCGCGGCGAGCTTCGTCCCATGGCGTGCAAGGAACGACTGCTTCGCTTCCTCGCTGCGTTCCTCCAGCTTCTGCCGCAGCTCCCGCTCGTATTGGCGGGCAATCTCCTGCGCCTCGTGGCTTGAAACGCGCGCCTTGGGCGCCTCCACCGACGTCAGCACCTCCGGTACTTCGGCCACGTCTTCGAGAAGCGCGCGTATCCCCGAATCGTCCAAGCCCAGCGGCACGCCGTCGGCTCCCGGACGAGATGCACCCCCGGGCACAGGGGGAAAGGCATCGAATGGATCGCCGCCGCCCGGGTGCCGCCGAAGCTCCTCCATTGGCGTGTCGTCATTCATCTGGGCGACGATTCGACTGGAGTCGAAGTCGGCGGTGGTCTCCGACTCTGCAATCTGCGACCGGGGGCTTGCGCGTTCGGCCGGTTCTTCAACCCCTGCCTGCGCCAGCACGGGGGGCGGACCGCCAGCGAGGGCGCGCTGTGTTTCGTCGAGCCATTGGCGCAGACGACCGTTGTTGGGCTGCAGCGAGATTGCCTTCTTCAGCAGCGGCAGCGCGGAGCGGTACAGGCCGCGCTGCAGCAGAACCTCGCTGATCAGACTGTAGGCGTTTGGGTTTTCGCGGCCGGCCGCGATCGCGGAACTGAACTGCTCCATCGCTTCGGCCGGACGGCCAAGGCAGATCAGCGCCTTCCCCCACAGCACGCGCCCGATGATCGATTCGGGGTGATGCTCCAGACCTATTAGGCAAACATCGATCGCTCGAAGGTGGTTGCCTTGGTCGATCAGCGCTTTCGCCAGCTCGACGAAGACGGTGGAGGACGGATCCTGCGCGAGGATCTGCTCGTACCTTTCCACCGTTGGTTTGCCCATCGCGGTCTGCCTCGAGAAGACACCGGGCGCGAATGACGAACATAGCATTCCGCACCAATTTGTTTCGACGTGAGCAGATGGTAGTATCCGTTGGTGTCGCAGCCTTCCTCTGCGCGCATCGGCGCGCTCCTCGCCTTTGTTCTTGGGGCGTGCGCGCATGCACCGAAGTTGAGCACCGCGGAGGAAATCCGATCCGCGGCCGAATCGTTTCACGAGCACATCCGCTGGAGGGACTTTCACGCTGCTGCCGAGCTGCTCGTCCCCGAACGTCGGGAGCTCTTCGAACAGGCCCTGAAGGTGCGCGGCGACGAGCGCGATCTATCCATCTCCGACTACGAGCTCGAGAAGGTGCGCATCTCGCCGGACGGGAAGAGCGCGGCGGTGACATCCCGGCTGAGTTGGACGAGGCTTCCTTCGGTCAGCGAAAAAACGGAGCTGGTGACTTCGGAGTTCATCCTCCGAGATGGCTCTTGGCTGATCTCGCGGCAGCAAGGCGGGCCGTTCGCTCTCGAGCTGGGCAAAGAGTTGCCGACCGCACAGGCTGCGGGACCGCGCTAAATCTGCAGCGTTCGCTGCCAGCGGCCTCTTTGTTCGTCGCCTGAAAAAGAAACCGCCCGCCGTCTCGGGGCCGGCCGAGGCGGCGGGCGTCGGAAGTCCCCCTATGGGACCTCCTACCCAAAGCCAGACCGGTGCTCTCCGGTCCCTATTCGTCGCAAGCTGTAGCAAGGCAGGTGCCAGGCACCGCGCGACGCCGCGGTGCCCAGATTCTCGCCCATTACGAAAAGCCTCACTCCATTGTTCGCCACGAATCCTGAAATTCGCGCGACATGGTTGTCAGTCTCCACACTTCCTGACACCGATTTCCTGGTCAGCGCGATCATGCGAACGTCTGGACGACGCGATGGGGATTCTATTCATTGAGCACCGAACGAATGGTTTCGCGCATTGAGTATCGCGGCTTCCAGCCGACCTCCTTCGCCCAGCGCGAGCCATCGACGGCGCACAAGAACTGAATGTGGTCCAGCTCGGGAGGCGGAAAGCTCGCCAGGTGGTACTTGAACAGCAGCTCGAGCAGCGGGCGCGCGATGAGGTGAGGAACGGGAATCGCGCTGCGGCCAAGCTCGCGAGCGATCGCGCTCAGCGGTACTTCCCCCGGGCCAACGACGTTGTACACGCCTCTGGCTTCCGCCCGAAGCGCCTCGATCATCGCTCGGGCTGCGTCCTCGACGTGGATCAGCTGGACGATCGGGTCGAAGCCGGCAAGCACCCAGGGATACTTCAGCCGCAGATAATTCGACGGAGCGTTCTTGATGTTCGGCCCGACGATGTGCACCGGCCGAAGGATTACCGTTTGGCTGTCCGGATGCCTCCAGAAGAAGCCGTGTGCGAGCATGTCAACTTCGATCAGATCGCGCACCTCCGAGAATCGGCTGGCGGCCATCAGCGGTGCGTCTTCGGTGAGGAAGTTCGAATTGTCCGGAGATGGACCGTAGACGTTGGCCGACGAGAGGACGACCACCTTTTTTACGCCGTACTTCGCGCAGTATTCCAGCAACCGGGTAGTGCCGACCACGTTAAACGAGTGGTGCTCCTCTTCGTTCATCCTCGGGTCGTGCATGATTCCCATGTGAATCACTGCGCGCACGTCGTTCCTTCGAAAGACGTCTTCCGCCTTCTTTTTTCGAAGGTCGAGCTGGTGCATCTCGACGTCTTTGGGCTTGCCCGGGAACGGTCGCCGATCGATGCCGATGATCCGCTCGCGCGTGTGCAACAGCTTGGCCAGCGTCCGCCCCAGGTTGCCGCTGATCCCCGTCACCACGACGGCCGGTCTCATCGCCGCTCCTTATAGCAGCGCGGCCCCTAGCTAAAGACGTGTTTGCGCTCTTTCAGACCGGCGTCGATCATCGACTGCAGCCTGGATTTCACCGCCGCCACTTTCTTGTCCAGCTCGGCGTCCTCCTCGTCAGCCCGCCCGGTGAACTTCATCGGCTCGCCGAAGTAGATCCGGTAGCGGGTCGGCAGGGGGAGCGGAACGATGGTCGGCGTCAGAGGAAGGTATGGAAACCCGAGCATTCTGGCCAATGGCTTGACGTTCATCAGCGAAGGGGCTTGCTCTTCGGCGCCGATCACCGCCACCGGGACGACGGGCGCATTGGTCTCCAGCGCGAGCCGCATGAAGCCGAGCCCGAAGTCCTGAAGGCGATACCGCTGTGGCCACGTCTTCCCGAGCCCGCGAACGCCTTCCGGAAAGACGAGGATTGCTTCTTCGCCCTCGAGCAGCCGACGGCAGTTTTCTGGAGTTCCGACGATCTGTCCCACGCGCGCCATGAAAGTCGAAACGTAGGGCAGCGTCTGGACCCATTTTTCCACCATGCTGCGAACGGCGCGAGGCCGCCCCGCCTCAGTGAGCATGGCCACCAGGATCATCGCCCCGTCGAGCGGCAGCTGTCCCGAGTGGTTCGCCACCAGCAGCACGCGTTCAGGAGGAACCCGGTCGATGTCGAAGATTTGGACTCGGAAGTAGTGCTTGTACAGCCAAAGGAAGGGCGCAATCGCCGCCAGCGCGTAGTCGAGATCGAAGCCGAACGGATCAACGCCGAATTCGTTCCCCGCGTGGCCAATCTGCTCCACTCGGTGTTCCAGATCATTGCCCACCATTGATGTGGTCCACTCGCGAAGCCGCCGTTTGAGCTCATCTCCCAGTTGCTCGAGCATTCAGCATTCAATACGGCACGGCGGCCGATGGCGCAACGGACCGGCGTGCGCTCGCCGCTGCGCGGACCTTCAACCCTTCTGAACGCGGATGACGTAGACGAGCTTGGCGACGTTCTTGAGCACGTTCGGAACTCGGCGCAGCAGATGCACGGACGGCTGTCGCTTCTCGTGAAGCTGCACCGGGATCTCGACCACCTTGAGTCCCTGGCGCCACGCTCGAATCACCAGCTCGCTTGCGAAAACGTCGCGATCGACAACGCAGGCGCGGACCACGGGGGCGAGCTGGTCCCGGCGGAAAGCCTTCAGCCCGTGAGTGTCCGTTCCGCGGAAACCCACCAGGACCTTGAGCAACTTGTTGTGCACGCGGGTCGCCAGCCGCCGCAGGAGCGGACGCCGGTCGCTGGCGCCCTTGGCTGCCTTGGAGCCCACCATCATGTCCGCGGTTGCGGCCCGAAGCATCGGCAGCGCCTGGTCATAAAAAACGAGATCGCAGAGATCGATCTCGTCGCAGACCACGATTTCGCCTCGCGCCTGGAGAATGCCTTGCTTGAGCGCGCCGCCGTAGTTCGGTTGCGGAAAGTGCAGCCATCGAATGCGCGGGTTCGACTCAGCGAGCTGTTGGAGAATCTGCGGCGTCTGGTCGGTTGAGCCGTTTTCAGCGAACACCAGCTCGTAATCCAAGCCGCGATCTTCCAGGGCCTGGCACAGCTCCGCAGCGGCCGACGAAACGATTTCCGCCTCGTTGTAGACGGGGATGACCACCGAAAGAAAAGGAGAGCGATCTGCCATTAGAGGCGGGCCGCGGTGAGGTTCCGCGCGCACGCGCGACCCGCGATGATTGCATCCTCCATCGAAGAATATTCCCACTGCCCGTAGCGACCGGCGGTCTGGATTTCCGCCTGGGCGAGGAATTTCAAGATCTCCGCCTTGGCCGGGCCGTATTGCTCGTCAAACAGAACGTAGGCGTGAGGAATCTCGCTGGCCCGGGCAAAGAGGACGTCGGCGGAGCGATGGATCATTTGAGATCGGAGGAGATCTTCGACGGCGTATTGTTCGCACTGCTCTTTCGAGAGCTCACCGCGGTGCGAGTACTCGACGTAAAAAGAGCATGCGTTGGTCGGCGCGAGAGCCGGGTACACCGCCGACGGCGAACCAATTCGATACGCCCTGAATTCCGGCTCGGGAAGATAAATCCAGTGCCAAGGTTGGCGGTTGGGCCCGCGGGCGCCCACGCTGACATGAGTGACGGTGGTCGCCTTCAACCTTCCAGCCGCCGCGATCACCTCCCTCGGCGCCCCTGACGCTCCGGATGCAAGGCAGTGGACCAATCCGGGCAATGCAATGGTCGAGATCAAGTGCGAATAAGCAATGGTTTCTCCGTTGGAGAGCGCAATCGTCTTCGACTTCCAGTCGATCGAAATCGGCTCCGTGTTCACGCTGACCTCGCCGCCGCGCGCGTGCGCAAGGATCGCCTTGGCCAAGGTCTCGATCCCGCCTTGTTTGGGATAGAGAAAGCTCGCGTTGTAGCCGATGTTGTCTTGCCCGATTCCCAGCGCACCTTCCACCACTTCCTTCAGTGTTGGCTTGGGCACGAATCGGCCGCACCAGGCCGCAGACAGCTGCGACGGTGGAATTGTCCACAGCTTGCGATTGTACGGAATCATGAAATTCTCGGCGAAACCGGCGCCCATGTATCGCAAGATGAATTCTTCGAAATTCTTCGGCTCGCGCTCGCGAAGCTCACGGCCGCTTTCGCCGTATTTCGCTTCGACGAAGCCGATCAAGTTCTCGGCGATGACCGCAGCTGGCAGGCCGTAAGTGTTCACTTGATACGGGAACCGCGTGAATACTCCGCGCGAGAATATCGCGGCTCTCCTTTGTATTGAGACGAGCTCGCCTGGAATCCACTGAGTGGTGACGAGCCGAGTGATCTCCGGGTCGCGCAGATGCAACCAGTGCCCGGTCGGATCGAACAAGAAGCCGTCTCCGATTTGCTCGGTCTTGGTCAATCCGCCCACGCGATCCGTTTTTTCGATCAGCCGCCAGCGCCTGTCCCGAGCGGCGTCGAGGGACTGGCCCAAGAAAAACACCGCTGAGAGACCCGCCAGCCCGCCGCCGAGAATGACAATTGGTTCCATCTGAGAAGGCGATCGCAAAAATGTTTGGGCGAAAGCAACTCCCTGTCAGAAACACCTGCTCAAAGGTAGCGCAGAGTCGGAGTTTAGCCTGCCTCCTTCTTTAATGAAGTTCCCTGCTCTGTTAACCTCACCATTGGCCACGGGCGCTCGGGCCGACATCTCTCCAGCCCACGTCCGGGCTTCCTGCCAAGGGATTTCATGCGAGCCACCTGCCCGTCCTGCCACACGAACTACAACATCGACGACAAGCGGATCCCACCGGGTGGCGCCAAGCTCAGGTGCGCCAAGTGTCAGACCTTGTTTTCTACAAAATCGGCGACCTCCGTCGGTTCGGAGCCCCTCCCCGCAAGCTCGAGCAGCGGGGCGCGGGCAGCGGGGAGCTCGGTTCCGTTGCCGGGTGCCTCGGCGCGGGAGGCGGCGACGATCCGCGACACGGCCATTCCGCTTCCTCAACACGCCGCTCCTCAGGTCAACAGCTCGGCTGCCGCTGCGCCGGAGCGAGCGAGAAGCGGCGTCAGCCCTTCAGTCCGGGCGATGTCCGTTCCGCTGCCGAGCAACGGCGCTGGTCGCGTGGCGAAATTTGAAGAGGGCCTGGGCGCGATTGCGCTTCCGGGTCGCGAGCAGCCGGCACCCGCGCTCTCGGTTCCGCTGCCCGGCGGCGCCGCCTGGGAACATGAAAAGACGCGAGACGTCTCGCAAGTCCTACCCGATCTGGCCCAGGCCGGCCGCAAGCCGATTCAGTTGCCGGGGTTGAATTCGGTCGCCGATGACCTCGACATCGCATTTGCCGAAGCCGAGTCGGTGGATGATCCAGATCCGCCCGGAGAAGAAGCCCCATCCTTTGCGCCGTTAGGCGCGGTAGCCGCGGCGGCCGCGCCGACCCAAAGTGCCTTTCAAGAGCCGCCGGCGAACGCCTTTGATTTTCCCGAGTCGAGCGCCCCTTCCGCTCCCACGGTTCAGGATTTCAATTTCGATTTCGCCGAGCCAGCGGATGCACCCGCATTCGTGCCATCGGAGCCGGTGCCAGCGGTGGCTCAGAACGCACCGGAGCTGCCCGACGCCCCTCCAGGCGACGACCTCAATTTCGAGCTCGGGGAAGCGCCGAGCCCCGCCGCTGAGTCGGTCGCAGGCCTTCCCGACACCTTCGAGTTCGCCAGTCCGCTGGATGCGTCGACCGGCTCACTGGATGCGGTGCAGAGCGCGCACGAGCCGCCTGCTGCTCCCGGCGCTGAGGCCGACGATTTCGCGGTGGACGTCGCCGAATTGACGGGGTCAGAAGCACGAGCGCCTGCCGACGACAATCTCGAGATACTGAGCTTCGCTGACCACAGCGCTGCGGGCAACGTGGTCGTGGAAAAAACGTCGTCGCTCCGGTATCACGTCCGCAGAAAGAGCGGAAAGATTTTCGGACCCTTCGAACAGAGCATCATCGTCAAGATGCTCAGCGATGGGCAGCTCGCGGGCACCGAAGACATCTCCTCCGACCGGAATGAATGGTCGCCGATTGGGAGCGTGCCTGCGTTTCACGAAATGATTTCGACCCTCGCGAAACCTAACTCGCCGCCGGCGGTCGACGATGGCCCGGTCACCGGCGAAGTGGACCGGCTTAAGCGCCTCTACGAAGGTCGAATGGCCGCCGTCAACGTCAGGCGCAGCACCTCGGCGCTCGACGTGCTCAAGGCGCGCGTGCCGGTTCTGCTCGGCGCGGTGGCAGTGGTTTCGGTACTCGCCGCGGGTGCTTCGTTGGGATTCACGCGCTACGGCCCCTTCGGCCTGAGGAAGTTGTTTTCCACGCGCGTGCCGCGCAGCTCTGCGCAATTCGCGATGCTTCAAAATGCCCGGAAGGGATTCCTCGCCGATACTTACAAGAGCTACCGCGAGGCGAACGAGCTGGCAGCCGCGGTGCTCAAGGTCCGCGACTACCCCGAGGCGCGAGCAGTCTGGTGCGAATCCGTCTTTTATCTCCAGCGTCGCTTCAACGCCGCCAAACCAGCGGACATAGTCAAGGCGAACGGGTCATTGGAGGACATCCAGCTTCTGGGCCGCAAGGATCTGGATTTCGTCAAGGCCACCGCGGGCGCGAAACTGGCGGAGGCCAAGGCGCCGCAGGCGCTGGCAGTCCTCCAGGAGGCAGCCGCGCGGACCGAAAACGCCGCCGATCTAGAGCTCAACCTGCTGCTTGCGGAGGCGTACGCCTCGCAGGGTCAATCGCGCCTCGCGCAAGAGACACTGACTAAGGCGCTCAATAGCAACAAGGGCTCAGCGCGGGTGCTTCACGCGCTGGGAAACCTCTATCAAGCAGGAAACGAACCGCAGAAAGCCGCCAAGGCGTACTCCGGAGCGCTCGAAGTGGATCCGAGCCACCTTTCTTCCGCGGTCGAGCTCGCCGCAATCGAGCTTCTCTCAGAGCACAGTGCGGAAAAGGCGCAGCAAGTGCTTGAGCTCACCAACGGCGAAAAGGGTCAAGCGATCCTCGGGCCGACCGAGCTGGCGCGCGCTCGCGCTCTCAAGGGCGCAATCTTGGACGCCCAAGGTAAGGCGCCCGAGGCCGTCGCTGAGCTCGAGCAGGCGCTGAAGCTCGACCCGACCTCGCCGTTCGCCAAAGAGCGCCTTGCGCAACTGATGCTTCGGCGGCACGAGTTCGCCAAGGCGCTGCCGCTGTACAAAGACGTCGTCGACAAGGAGCCTCAGAACCTGAGCGCCACCGAGGGATACCTCTCATCCTTGATCGGCACGGCGCAGATGGACGATGCACTCAAGGCAGTGGCGCAAGCCAACGCCCGATTCCCCGGCAAGGCGCGGATCGCATTCCTCGACGGCCGGGTGAATGACGCCCTCGACAAGAGCACGGAAGCGGAGAAGCACTACAAGCGGGCGATTAATGCCGACCCCAAGTTGACGGATGCGACGCTGTACCTGGCGCGTCTGTACCTGCGCTTCCACCGGACAGCCGAAGCGAAGGCGCAGCTGGAGCAAGCGCTGAACGAAGCGCCCTCCGACGCCAGGGTGCGGGCTGCGGTGGGCGAGCTGGCGCTGCTCGAAGCGGACGTCCCGCGCGCGAGGTCAGAGTTCCAGAAAGCGGTGGAGCTTGACGCCCGGCTCGCCGAGGCACACCTCGGATTGTCCAAAGTAGCGCTCGAAGACCGCGCATTCGACACTGCGCGCGCAGAGGCGGAGAAGGCCCTCGAGCTGGATGTGCACGTCAAGGATGGCAGGTTCCAGCACGGCATCGTCCTTTGGCGGATGGGGCAGCTGGACGACGCAGTGGCCGAGCTGGAAAAAGCGAAGTCGGATGACCCGAAGACGATTCGCATCTCGATCATGATCGGAGCGGTGATGCTCAACAAAGGAGATTACGGCGGTGCCGAGACCAATCTTCTCGCCGCGCTCACCGCGGATCCGATCAATCCCGAGGCCCACTTCTACCTCGCCAAGGTGAAGGACCGGCGCGGGGAGTACAACCAAGCGATCGACAGCATGCGAAATGCGTTGGACCGCGCACCGAAGCAGCCCGAGTACCACTATGAGATGGGCGTCATCTACCGCGACGCGAGGCGCGTAAACGACGCGATCCAGGAGTGGAAGCGCGCGGTGGAGCTCGACCCCGCTCAGGCAGACAGCCTCGAGGCCTTGGGGCAGGCATACCTCGATCGCGGCGACTTCGATAAGGCAATCCCCTCGTTTGATCAGACAATGCGAGTCGATAGCAAGCGGACGCGCGTGCTCGCGCTGATCGGCGATTGTTATTTTCAAGCCGCCAGATGGGACAAGGCAATCGCCGCATACTTGAGCGCCCTAAGAACGGACGCGTCGCTCAAGCAAGTCTTCTACAAGCTCGGCCGCTCCTACACGGAGAAAGGGCAACACGGGCAAGCGATCAATTGGTATCGCCAGGCCGTGGAGGCTGAGCCAAAGGAGCCAATGCCGTACTACTATTTGGGTTACGCGTACAAGGAAAAGCATCACAAGCAAGAGGCGATCGAGGCTTTCAAAACGTATCTGGCTTTGAAGACCGACGCCGAAGACAAAAAAGACATCGAAGACGAAATCTACGACCTCCAGCAAGAGCGCCGTGGCTCGCCTTAGCGCCAGCGAAAAGACATCGACTCTTTAGTCGTCGCGAACTGCTGTTGCGACAACGTGAAGCGGCAAACAACCGCGGCATGAGCGAAGACGTTGTCATGTTCCTCGATGCCAACCCGGGGGACCGCGGTGAGCGATGGTCATTGCCACCGCGGCATGCAACAGATAGAAACGCCGGCTCGATGCTGGATCTCAGGTACGTCGCGCAGCATTTCGAGGAAGTCAAAGAGAGGCTCAAGCTTCGGGGCGGGAATCTGGATCTCGGCCCGTTCCAGGCGCTCGTCCAGGAGAGGCGAGAGCTTCACATCGCCCTCGAGGCGCTCAACCGCAACCGCAACGAGGCCAACGAGCAGCTAAAGGTCAAGGCGAAGCAAGAGCCTCAGGCCATCGAGCAGCTTCGCGAGCAGATGCGCGCGCTGTCACAAACCATCCGGGACAAAGAGAGCCGACTCAAAGCCATCGAAGAGGAGCTGGAAAAAATCCTGCTGCTCGTGCCCAATCTGCCGGATCCAACCGTGCCCGTGGGAACGTCCCCGGAAGACAACCGGGTCGAGCGGACCTGGGGAGAAAAGCCAAGGTTTGACTTCCCTCCCAAGCAGCACTTCGAGCTCGGCGAGCGGCTGGGAGGATTGGATTTCGAACGGGCGGCGAAAGTTTCGGGATCGCGCTTTGTATTTTACAAAGGGGTTCTCGCCAGGCTGGAGCGCGCGCTGATTACCTTCATGCTCGATGTGCACACCTCTCGAGAGTACACCGAGCTTCTGCCGCCCTACCTGGTAAACCGGGCGGCAATGATCGGGACCGGCCAGCTTCCCAAGTTCGAAGACGACGCATTCAAGACAGCGGGCAGCCTGGAGTACTTCCTCATTCCCACCGCCGAGGTCCCGCTGACCAACTACCACCAGGACGAAATCCTCGAAGGGGACCGCCTGCCGCTCAAATACTGCGCCTTCTCCCCCTGTTTTCGAGCTGAAGCGGGAAGCGCGGGAAAGGACACCCGCGGCCTGATCCGACAGCATCAATTCCATAAAGTAGAATTGGTCAAGTTCTGCACGCCTCAGACCAGCTCGGCCGAGCTGGAGGGCCTGACCGCGGACGCGGAAGAGATCCTCCGACGCCTGAAGCTCCCCTACCGGGTGGTCAGCTTGTGCACGGCTGACCTCGGGTTTTCGGCGACAAAGACATACGACGTAGAGGTCTGGCTGCCCGGCCAAAACGTTTATCGCGAAATCAGCTCCTGCTCCAACTGCGGGGATTTCCAGGCGAGGCGGGCGAAGATTCGCTTCCGGTCCGCAAAGGGTGAAAAGCCCCAGCTCTGTCACACCCTCAACGGCTCGGGTCTGGCCGTCGGTCGCACGCTGATCGCGATTCTTGAAAACAACCAGCGGGCCGATGGAAGCATTGACGTGCCCGATGTCCTGGTTCCTTACCTGGAAGGCGCCAAGCGAATCGGTCCCGCGTAAGAGACAGCGCGCTACCCTTGGAGAGCCTTCCGCTTGGTTTCCAAAACCGCCTTCAGCTCGCCCAACGCCTCCTGGGCCGCGGGGCCCGAGACCACTGGGGAGAGGCGTTCGAGCACGCGCTCTACGACGCGGACCTCTTCGGTCTCGCGTTCGCGCAGCCGATCGACGGCGCCCTTGAACTGGGCAAAGAATTCCTTCAGCTCGTCGTTCTGTCGGAGCTGCCGCATGATCGGGTATTTCCCGCTCGACAGCTCAGACATGTATCGGCCCATTACGAACAAGGGCCCGGCGATTCGATGCGACTCCAGGACCACGATTACGAAGAAGAAACCGAAGGCCACGACAACGAGAATCGCCAAACCGCCAATGAGCAGACGCACATGATGGTCGATGACGTTTGTCTCGTCCAAGACATCCGACGATACAGGCACACTGCCGCGGAACAACTTGTACATCACCACGCCAACCATCACCGTGATGATGATGCTCATCAAGACCAGCGTTACCGCGTACTTGGTCTGGAATTCATTGACCAGGTATTTCCGGCGTCGCCAGCGAGGATATTTGACCCCCAGCGCCTGTTCCTTTGTTTTGATCGCTTCCAACCATTTCCAGGCGAACGATTTCGAAGACATCGGCATCTCCTCAACAGCGTATCGGAAGCGGGATCAATTGCAAAACACCGTTGTGGCGGCAGTTGCGTACTAACTGGGATACCTCCCGATTACCCGCTCCTACAACGCGGTCATGGCGCGGCATTCATTCCCCTCCAAGGTGACGTATGCTTTGGCCATGGAAATGGAGCGGAAAAGGTATCCAATCATCGGATTCGTTCGGAAGAGCTACCTGGTCGACAGGGATTTTCAGCTCCGCTACGCCCTGCAGATGATCGCTCTCTTCGCAATCAGCGCATCCGCAGTGGGGGCCCTGCTCGCCGCGACGATCATTCAGCTCCGCTTCCAGGCCGACGTGCAGGGTGGCCGCCGATTGCTGGTGGTCTTGATCGCGGCGAGCGCCCTCTTGTTTCTGGTGATCTTCGGATACGCGGTCTTGATGGCACATCGGATTTCCGGACCCATTTGGGTGATGAGCCGGATGTTGGACTCTCTGGCCGACGGCAAGCTTCCGTGGATACGATCGCTTCGCAAGGAAGACGAGCTCAAAACGTTTTTTCAGCGTCTGGTCAAAGCAGTCCATTTCATCCGCGATTGGCAAGCCGAAGAAGCGAATCACTTGGAGGAGACGGTCGGACGTCTGAAAAGCCTGGCTTCGTCTGGCGAGGTCGACGAGCTTTTGGCCGGTCTTTCTGCGATGGCCGCTCGGAAAAGGGCGTTTCTCTCGGGCGCTGACCAAAGCTCTCCCCGCTAATTGCAGTTCACCCCGTTGTGGCGGCATTCGTGAACCTTACGGGGAACCTCCAGCCAGTGAATGGTCCCCGACACTTCACGCGATCCCACTGTCGTCGACGCCGGAGGCGAGCCGGGGTCGATCGAGATTCCGCTGTAGGCAACCTGGCCTGTCCTGCTGTTGATCGAAACGACCAGAGCAGGTTGTTCGGGAGCGACGTAGGTGCTGTGCGGAATGTAGCGCGCGGTGGCCGTGTACGTGCTCGAGCCTGCTTGGCCGCAGGAAACCGCGCCGCTGACCACGTCAGCCTGATAGGCATACGCGGTATCCAGCGGCAAGCTTGCGCCTACCCCGCATCCGATCAGGCCGCCGTCGGGGTTCGCAACCAGGGTGTTCCACAGGGCACAACCGCCCAAAACCAATGCAGAGCTCGCTGTTTTCTCATCAGCGGCGGAATTTGTATGCGTAACGTAGTAGCCGTTGTCAGTTGGCGAGGAAGTTCCTCCATCCGTTGCATTGACCAGATTCGTTTCCGTCAACGCATAGTTGTCATATTGGTTGGCCTGCGAGGCGGTGGTGAACTGCGCGCGCTGGGCTGAGTCGAAGAGCCGGAACGAGTAAAAGTTCGAGCTTTGAATGGTTCCGCTCGGCGGGGTATACGGCACCTGTGTCCCGAGCGGACGTCCCTCGCCTACCGGGCACTCCGAACCACCGTCCATCCCCGCGCCCCAGTCGCAGTAAACCGCGCTGGAGAAGTTCACCGCCCGGCCACCGCCGCAGCTGATTGCGTAGCTCAGGTTGCTATCGTCTACGTCCGAACAATCCTCGCCCTGGCCGAGGTTATCGACATCCCAGTTGGTCGACTCGCTCGTCGCCCCGGCGCTGTAGGACCAATTTGCATTGAAGTAATGACCGCTGGATCCGCCGCTCGGTGCGGAGCCGACGCGGTACTCGTTGGTTGAGACCGAAACGCTGCAGTTCTTGCGCAGGCACGCCTCCAAATTGGGAAGCCCGCAGGTTCCCCCATTGGGGTCCTTGATCTGGTCGCGATCGCCGGAGCCGAGATAGACGCGAATCGCCCCATTGGGCAGAAACGTTGCGGCCGCTCGC
>DATFTC010000257.1:0-7944 GCA_035262305.1 Myxococcaceae bacterium
CTCGTCGCTTGCGTTATTTCGTCGGTCGTTTCTCGCTGTGGACGTGGCTGACGCTCGTCTGCGCGGAGGCCAGCGCAGCCCCGCTCTGGCTGGGTCGCTACCTGCCTTTTGCAGATCTACCGCAGCACGTGGCGATGATCGCGACGTTGCGGCATTGGTGGGATCCGGCTTGGAATGCGCAGCAGACGTTCACGCTGAACTTCGGCCATACGCAGTACTTGCTCTACTATCTGGCTGGCGCCGCTCTCTCGTTTTTTCTCGGGACTGCCGAGCGCGCAAACGTGATCCTGCTCTCCGGGATTGCGATTGCGTTTCCCTATTCGCTGCGTTCCCTGCTGCGCGCGGCGAGGCGTGACGAGCGACTTGCGATCTTCGGCTGCCCGCTGTTTTGGAGCATGCCGCTGCTCATCGGCCTCTTCAATTTCGTCGCGGCTATCCCGTTCGTGCTGTGGGGATTGGCGCTGGCCATCCGCCAGGCTGAGCAACCGACCCTTCGGTGCGGGATCCTCCTTGCGCTGGTCAGCGTTCTGCTTTTTTACCTGCACCTGTCGGCACTGTTTTTCTTCTTCGCCGCATCGGTGCTCTGTTTTCTTCTTTGGCCGACACCGGACGCGGGGCAGCGCCTTATTCGGCTCCTGACTTCGCGGGCGAAGGCGCTTTGGCGGAAGCTGGCTTGGATGATTCCTGCCAGCGCGCTCTGCGCGAGCTGGTTTTTCACAAGCCCGGTCGTTCGCCCGAGCTCGGTAGGCTGGGGCGAACAGGTCGCGGTGGAATTTCAATCGCCGCGCGTCGCACTGGACCAACTCCCCCAGGTGTTGCTTCAAATTTGGCGGGGCAATGGAAGCCGGTGGCCGTTGCTTCTCTGGCTCTTTGCGTGGTCGCTCTTGGTCTGGCCGCGGCGAAGCCCGGTCGAGGATTCCAAGAGTCGCTTTCGGCGCCGCGCTCTGGCGACCCTGACCTGCCTAGCCTTGGCGCTGTACTTTGTCATGCCCTACGCGATCGGTTGGCTGTGGTGGCTCAACGCGCGCTACGCGCTTTTGGCGGCCCTCCTCTTACCAGCGGTCGCGCCCGCTGCCTATGGAATCCGGGGGGCGCTCTCTCTGGCGATGGCGGCTGTGGCTGCGCTCTGGGTCGCCGGCGGCGCGGCGATGCACGTGCGCGCGTTCCAGCGCGAAGTGGATGGTTTCGAGCAGGTGCTGCAGCGGGCGCGGCCCGCCCAGAGGCTGTTTACCATCGTCTACGAAGAAGACTCGCGCGTGGCCCGATTCATTCCCTTCCATCACTTCGGCAGCTACTACCGCGCGCGTTCCGGAGGCATTGCTGAATGGTCCTTCGCCCAACTTCCTCAATCGCCCATCCGCTACCGGCCCGAGGTCGCGCCTCCTGCTCGACTGCCGAGCTGGGAATGGGATCCAAATAGCTTTCGCAACGAAATCGACGGAGCGTATTTCGACTACGTGTTGGTTCGCGGCAATGTCGATCCCTTTTCGACAAAACCTCACGGGCCGGTGTGGCACGTCGCAGCCCGCGAAGGACTCTGGGCGCTCTACGAGAAGGAGAGGTCGCCTCCGAGCGCGCGATGAACGAGCCCGCGACACTTCCAGCTCTGTGGCCGGCGAGCACCAGTGCGGCCCGCGCCCGGACTGCCTGGGCGGTGCTGGCGATCGCGGGGGTGGGTTGGGTCCTCCGAGCAATCCCGCTGATCAAGGCAGGAGCTTTCGGATACCCGGTCGATTACGACGAGGGTGTCTACTTCGCCTCGTCCGCTCTGCTGCTCAAAGGCGTATTGCCGTACCGCGATTTCGTCTTCGTCCACCCGCCGGGGCTGCTGTATTTTCTTGCACCGGTGGCGTCGCTGGGCGTGCTACGGGACCCGTCGTTCGGCTTCGCCGCGGCGCGATGGCTGGCGACGCTGGTCGGCTGCGCAAACATCCTTGTCCTTGGCCGACTGACGATGCGATGGGCGGGTCCTGTCGCGGCCATCGTCGCCGCTGGCGTCTACGCGACGCACCCGGCCGCGGTCCCTGCCGAGCGGGGGCCGTTTATCGAACCGGTGCTGAACCTCGCGTGCTTGATGTTGGCGTGGGCGTGGCTCAGCGATGGCGAATCTGCCCAAACGAGGTCGCGTGCAATCGCTTCCGGCGTTTTATGCGGCGTCGCCACGACCGTAAAAATGTGGGGCGCGCTCTGGCTTCTCGCCTGCCTGTTTTCCCGACCGCGCTACCGGTCGCGGGTCGATCGGGTTGCCTTCGTGGTTGCGGCAGCGATGACTTTTGTCCTCTTGGCTTTCCCCCTCGCCGTTGCTGCGCCGAAGAGCTTCCTCAGCCAAGACATTCTGTTTCACCTGCTCCGGCCTGCTGATGGACCGGTGTCCTGGTTGGATAGGCTCGGGGCCGTGTTCTGGGTGCACGGTCAGCTTCCGAAGTCTCTGTTGGTCGTGGGTGGGCTGTCGCTGGCGCATCTTCGCGGCCGCGATCCGAGCCGAGCCGGCGAGCGATTCTTCGCCTTCGCTTTCATTGCGATCCTCTCTGCGTTTCTTTTCTCATCCACGTATTGGGGTCAGTACAACGCTCATCTGGCCGTCCCTGAATCTGCGCTCGCTGGATATGCGGGCGCGGCGCTGTGGGCGTGGGCAATGCGCGGAGTGACGCGAGCGCGTTCAACCGCAGTGGCGGCTGTGCTGGCAGCCATCCCTTGCCTGGGTGCTCGCCGGGCGATCTTGACCGGTGTTAGGCGTTCGCCGGATCTGGTGGCCGTCGGGCAGTTCATCCGAGCCAGCGTTCCAGCCAGCGCTCGCATCGTCTCATTCGAGCCCGCTTGGGTTGTCGCCGGAGGGCGGCTTCCTGACACCGCCGAGGGGAAGACCGTTGTCGACTCCTATGGGACCATGCTGATCGATGCGGCGAGCACCGGCCGGCGCTTTTCCAGCGCCACCGAAGCGTTTCGCGACGAAGCTTCGCAGCGGCGTATGCGCGAGGCGCTTGACGCAAGTCGCTTCGCGATCGTCGGAGATCGAGGGTACTGGGAGATGTCGCCGCAGACCCAGCAGTGGTTCCGCACCCGCTTCGTTCAGCGCTTTCCGCCCGCCGGCGTCGAGGGGATCGACGTTTGGGAACGCGCGCATTGAGTGCGTTGCGCGGGGGTGCTCGTTTGGGTTAAGCGCTTAGGGCTTTCCGCATATGAAGCTTCGTCTCACGCCTCTTCAGGGAATCGTCTTTGCTCTCGCCTTTGGCCTCGCCTGCCGGACGGCCCAGACCGGCAGCGGATCCGCACTCCCGTCCGTTCCACCCTCCGACTCCGCTTCGGGCCCGATTCATTTGACGGTTGTCGGGACGAACGACCTTCACGGTCACGTCTTTCCGCAGCGCATTACGCTTCGGGACGGCACGTCCGTCGAGCTGGGTGGATCGGCGATCTTCGCTGGCTACCTCGCCAACATTCGCGCCAATAATCCGGGCGGCGTCGTGCTCGTCGATGGAGGCGATCTTTTCCAGGGCACGTTGGCCTCCAATCTTACCGAGGGCTCAGTGGTGGTGGATGCGTACAACTATCTCCAGTACAACGCCGCGGCCATCGGCAATCATGAGTTCGATTATGGGCCCGTTGGACCCGTGTCCGTCGCCCAACCCGGGATGGATCCCTTCGGCGCGCTCAAGGCGAGGATCTCCCAAGCCAAGTTTCCTCTGCTCGCCGTCAACATCTACGACGCGGCGGGCGGAGAACGCCCCGCCTGGCTCGGCAACGACGGCACGACGATGCTGGAGCTTAAAGGTGTCAAGGTCGGCATCGTCGGATTGATCACGCTCGATACGCCGCGCACGACGAATCCGATAAATATTGCGTCGCTTCGGTTCGGCAGCTTGGCGCCAGAGGCGCTTTCCGCCGCGAAGATGCTGCGGCGCCGCGGAGCGGACATTGTCATCGCCGTGATGCACGCCGGCGGAAAATGCACATCGCGCGAGAACCCTCGCGACTTGAGCAGCTGCAGTCTGAAGGACGGGGAGCTCTTCGAGATGCTCGAGGAGATTCCCCCGGGTGCTCTGGATGCGATCGTCGCCGGCCACACTCATCAGATGATCGGGCATTTCGTCAAGGGAACGCCGATCATCGAGACCTGGGGCGGGGGAGAGACGTTTGGCACCATCGATCTGTGGCTCGATCCGAAGCAGAGGACGGTGATCTCACAGAAGACCGAGATCCATACCGTGATTCCGATCTGCTCGCGCGTCGATGAGACCGGCAGCTGCGACCTCCGAAAACTGCGCGAAGCTCCAGACCCCCACATGACAGAGGCGACGTTTCTCGGGCGGCCGGTGGTGCCGGATCAGAAGCTGGGCCAACTGCTCGAACCCGCTCGCGAGCGCGTGCTGGCCGAAGAAAAGCGAAAGCTCGGAGTCAAGGTTGTGCAGGAGCTGGGCCGCAACCGCAACGGCGAGAGCGCGCTCGGGGATGTTTTGACGGACTTGATGCGCGAGATGGAGCACGCCGACGTCGCGCTGCTCAATCCAGGCGGACTTCGAGCGGACCTGCTTCCGGGAGATCTAACCTACGGCGATTTGTACGCCGTCCTTCCCTTCGAGAACACGGTTGCCACGGTGACGCTCACCGGCGAGGAGCTGACGCGGTTGCTTCAAGCGGCTTACGGCGGGCGAAGAGGCGTCTATCAGCAGTCGGGCCTGCAACTCACGGTGAGCCGCTGCGGCGAGTCGGGGCAAGTAAAGACGCTAAAGCTCGCCGACGGCAAATCCCTTCAGCTTGAACGTCGATACAAGGTGACGATGCCCGACTTCCTCGCAAGCGGAGGCGACGGATTAGCGCCGGTTCTGTCGTCGCTTCCCCCCGGCCGCATCGACTTGGGGACCAGCCGAGAGCTGGGATTGCGAGATTCCGTAGCGCTGTTCCTGCAGAAGCAGAGGCGAGAGATTCTGCCGCCGAAGGTAGGAAGAGTGAAGATCCTCGAAGACGCGGCGCAGTGCACCTCATCGGGCTCTTGACCGAGCACCTTGTCTCCGGCTCCGACGACTGTCAGACCGCGCCGGTAACGTTGCTTCTTCGGGAGGAGATTGATGCTCTACAAGGTTACTCCGCTGGTTCCGCCGAGTTCAGAGAAGCCGAAGGCGGCAAGCGAGTCGCGCCACGCTTCCCGGCGCCGCAAATCAGCCGTGTACGACTCCGAAGGCAATGAAGTGTTGATCACACTGATGTGCCTCAAGTGCCATCGAGTAAAACCGCTGGTTCAATTCGGGTTGCGCAAGATGGCGGACGGCGCCGTTCGCAATCAGCCCTGGTGCCGCCAATGCCGAGGGACGGCTGGGTTGCCGCGCGGCGCGAGGGCTGAGACGGAGTCGCGAGCGGATAGTTGAAAGAGAAACAGCGGTTGAAAGTCGAAAGTTGAGAGTCGAGAGGGTAGGAACGATCGACGTTCGGTTCGCCTCGCTGTTCGAAGTTGAAAGTTGAAAGTTCATAGTGGAAAGGCTGGAGCGATAGCGTCCGGTTCGTCTCGCCTTTCCCTAAGTCAGCGCGTAAGTTGCCCTTTTAAGCTTTCGACTTTCAACTTTCGACCGCCGTTCTGCCTTTCGACCGCTGGCTATGGCCCCCCTGCGCGGCATTCGGGTATTGGATCTCTCCAGAGTTCTGGCGGGCCCGTTCTGCACGATGAGCCTCGGAGACCTCGGGGCGGAGATCATCAAAGTGGAAGAGCCAGGATCGGGCGACGAGACGCGCGGCTTTGGTCCGCCGTTCGTCAACGGCGTGTCCACCTACTTTCTGTCGATCAACCGAAACAAAAAGTCGTTGGCGGTGAACCTGAAACACCCCGACGGCCTGGGGCTCGTTCAGGCGCTGGCGGCTCGCAGCGACGTGGTGGTCGAGAACTTTCGACCCGGGGTTGCCGAGCGCCTCGGCTTGGGGCCCGACCGCCTGCGCAGCGAGAACCTGCGGCTCATCTACTGCTCGATCAGCGGCTTCGGCCACCAGGGACTTGCCGAATACTGCAGGCTTCCGGGCTACGACGCGGTGATGCAGGGCTTGGCAGGCCTTCAGCATTTGACAGGCCAGCCGGGCGGGCCGCCGACGAAGGTCGGCATTTCGATCGCGGACATTTTGACCGGGATGACCGCGATGCAGGCGATCCTGCTCGCGCTCTATTCACGCGAGCGCAGCGGCATTGGTTCTCGCCTGGACATTTCCATGTTCGACTCGACGGTGCAGTCGCTCACGTTTCAGGCGGCCGCGCACCTGATTGCCAACCGCAATCCGGGTAGGCTGGGAAATCGACACGCCTCGATCGTGCCTTACGAGACGTTCCAGGCGAAGGATGGATACCTCAATTTGGCCGTCGCCAACGACGGTCAGTTCAAAAAGCTCTGCCAACTGCTCGGCGCGCCGGCGCTCGCAGAGGATCCGCGCTTCGCGCAAAATCGCAGCCGCGTCGAGAACCGAGAAGAGCTGGTGGAAAAGCTGGGCGCCGTATTTCGGACGCGGCCCGTCGAGGAGTGGGTTCAAACCCTTCAGGCGGCGGGGATCCCCGCGGGCGCGATCCTCGATTTGGCGCAGCTGCTAGCGCATCCGCAGCTCGCCGCGCGCGGGATGCTCGTCAGCGTCGATCACCCAATGCTGGGGAAAATTCGGATGGTCGGATCTCCGATCAACGCGCCGCCGCCGGACGAGGCGGCCGGCTTCCTTCCGCCGCCGGCGCTGGGCGAGCACACGGAGCAGATACTCACATCGGTGCTCGGTCTCGGCTCGCGAGAGGTGCGGCGCTTAATCGCCGCTGGCGCCGTTGCCGTGAAGTCCGAGGAGCTCGGCTGATCAGCGCGGCTGACTTAGAGCAGCTTTCCTTCCCGAATCGGTTGGGCCCAAGCGCAAGGAGGCGGCGCGGCGGTAGAGCCAATCGACGATCCGCGCCAACACGAAGGTGGCGCCGATCAACGCCGCGGTCAGCGCGCAGTACTTCGCCCAGCCGCTCCGGTTGCCCCAGCGGCCGTAGAACGAGAACCCCCAATCTCCGTAGTAGAGCAGCGCTTGATGAAAGAAATAGGCGGCGAGCGACGATGTGCCGAAGACCTCGACGAACCACGCGATTCGACTGGCCCGACGCGCTTTGCTGGAGCGCTGCTCCAAGAGCACCAACCCAACCGTGAGGAGGCAGACGATCGCCAGCCGCTCACCATGGGTGGTGGGCTCGTTGATCGCGAGATGTTTCGGTGGGTAAAGGCCGACCAGCAATGGGTGCACCAGCGAGATCAGCGCGCCGAGCGCGGCAAGGCCGAGCAACCAGTGCTGCAATCTTTTTCCACCGTCGGAAGCGGCCGCGCCCGCCGACGCTCCTAGGTACACGTAGCCTGCCCACGGCACGAGGGGGAAGATCGATTCGGTGGACGTGTTGAGCAGCGCTGCCAATGGACCTCTGACGGTCTCCGCGAATGGCGCGGCGCCGAACGCGAGAGCGGCGAGCGCCGACGAGACCCACTGGAGTGCCCGAGGGTGTTTGGCGAGGCCGGCGAGAATGGGCAGAGCAATCAGCAGCGAAAGGCCGATGCAGTGCAGGATGTCGATGCGAGCGATCCACCTCGGCTCGCGAAGAATGGGAAACCACATCCAGTTCACCAACGTTGCGACCACCAACACTTCGGCCAGGCGCCGCATCGTCTTGAGCATGCGCGCCGTTTGAGCACCGCCCGCGGCGCCGCGAATCTGGACGAGCGCGAGCGAAAAGCCGGCGGCGAAAATAAACGCCGGTGCAACCAGGCCATCGACGAAATCGATTCGGCGGTAGAGCGTGCCTGCGCGCAGCTCCGGGCGAAGCAGCGTCAGAGCGTGGCACTGAATCATCACCAGGACGGCAGCGCCCCGGAGCCAATCGAATGCCTTGATGCGACCTGTCGCTTGCGGCGACGAGGCGGGCGCGCCGGCTTGCACGCGCGCAAGTATACCGCTCGAGCG